>DATNOR010000103.1:0-4400 GCA_035601235.1 Gemmatimonadales bacterium | reverse complement strand
CGAACTACGGACTGGCCGGGTGGCTGCTCACGTTCGTCGCCGGCCATGGGGTGCTCGAGCTGACCGCGATCTTCATCGCCGGCGGCGCCGGGCTGCTCGTGGCCCGGGCCCTGCTCGCCCCCGGAGACCTGACCCGGCGCGATGCGCTGGTGCTCGCGGGTCGCCAAGCGGCCCGTCTGGTGGGAGCCTCCGTCCTGCTGCTCGCGCTCGCGGGCACGATCGAAGGGCTGCTGTCCGCGAGCGACGCCCCCGCTCCCTTCAAGTTCGCGACCAGCGGGGCGACGGTCGTCCTGCTGATCCTCTACCTCGCGAGCGGGCGGCACTACCTCAACTCACAAGCCACCGGACAGCCGGGGCAGCAGGCGGCCAGCGCAGCCAGCGGCAGCGACCGGCGCTGAGCCGGCGCGGCGACCACCACCGCGCGGGAGGGGAGAACCGCGGCCGGTGGCGCCGACTCACGGCGTCCGCTTCACCGATTCACCGATCTACCGATCTACCGGTCTATCGATCAAGGGCTTCGAGAATGCCGCGCATCTTGCGCGACAGCGCCTCAATCTGCTTCAGGCCCGCGACCGTCTCCCCATCGTACTTGTCCGCCCCCAGGAGGAGCAGCTGGGTCTCGGCGAGGATGGCCGCGAGGGGGTTGGAGAGGTCGTGCCGGAGCTTGCGGATCGGGTCCGCGGCGTCGGCCATCTAGAGCAACGACCGATACAGATCGCGCAGGTGATGGTCGCGCAGGTCGCGGACGGCCTGCCACAGATCCGGCTCCGACGTGGCGCAGAAGATCTCGGCCGTCGCGCGCTCCGCCTCGGTGTCCGCCGCCCCGAACAAGACCCGGCCCCGCCACACAGCGTCCTCGCTGCGGCGTACCTGGAGGCGAATGGGGATGAGTTGTCCGTCGAAGCGAATGGGGGGGAGGTCGTGGACGACCGCGTCGCCCGAGTCAGGTGCGTTAAAGCGTGCCGGCTGTGCTGGCATGCGGCGCCTAGGGCTGGTTTGTGCAAAGATATAAGGGTCGGAGACTTACGCAATAGAAAGGGGACTCGGGATTCGGGGCACGGGACCCGAGACGACACGCCCTGGCCCCGAGTCCCGAGCCCCGAACCCCTAGATCCGGAACGGTATCGGCGCGAACGTGATGACGAAGAGGATCAGCGCCCCCCACGCCAGCCAGCGGCGCGACGCGGGCAGCGGCCGCTGCGCGTCCAGCACGGGCGGATGACCGAGGCGTCCGCGCGACAACACCAGCACCAGCAGACCCCACACATACCACCCCGACCACCAGCGGCCGAGCAGGATCACGAGGCACCAGAACACGAACGCGATGCGCTGGTGCCAGCGCGGCAGCGTCGCGTACAGGATATGCCCGCCGTCGAGCTGCGAGATCGGCAGCAGGTTCAGCATCGTGACGAGCATCCCCACCCATCCGGCGAAGGCGACGGGATGGACGCTGACCGCCGCCGCACGACCGAGCACCAGCCGCTGGAGCAACAGCGTGATCAGGGAGTCGCCCAGCGGGATCTGCGGGCCGCCGGCGAAATACACGGCGAGTCCGCGAAAACCCTCCTCGGGAGCGACCGGATGACTCAGCGCCAGTCCGGCCGCGAGCACCGGCAGCGCGATCAGGAAGCCGGCGATCGGTCCGGCCACGCCCACGTCGAACAGCTGCCGGCGATCGGACAGCACGGTGCGCAGCCGAATGAAGGCGCCCATGGTGCCGATGAACGTCGGAAACATCGGCACGGGAATGAAGTACGGCGGTGAGACGTCCAGCTGATAGCGGCGTGCGACCACGTAGTGGCCGAGCTCGTGACACAGGAGAATGGCGAGCAGCGGGGCGGCGAACGGCAGCCCGCTGGCCCAGGCCTGGAGAAAGCCGGGATAGCCCGGGTACCCGCTGGTGAAGAACACCAGCACACCGGTGTAGGGGATGCCGTTGGCCAGTACGGCGCCGGCGAACGTGATCGTGTAGAGCGTCGCGAGAAACAGGGCCAGGTGGAGCCCCCAGCGCTCGCGCCGGCGGGCGAGCGGGCGGGTGAGCACCAGGTGGCGCCCGTCGGCCTCGTCCGACCAGTAATAGCTGCCGCGCCACTGCCGCAGCAGCAGGGCGAGCGCCGGGGACGGGCCGGCGTGCATCGGATGTACAAGCGCGTCAACGACTTCGCGGTCTGGCAATGAGACGGTGCGCCACGCCAATAGAAAGTCGGTGAGGTTCACGCGCTCTTGACTGGGGCTTCAGGGTAGCCTAGAATAGTTCCTCGCACTCCTTCGAATTCCCAGATTCCATTTTCAACATCACCGCGCTCACTCCCCCACCTCGGGGTTTCGCCCGCCGTAGCATGGAGCAACGACACACGTGGATATCGCTGAGCTGAAGAGAAAATCCGTCGCGGAACTGCACGCGATGGCCGAAACCCTGAACATCAGCAACTACTCGGGGCTCCGCAAGCAAGACCTGATCTTTCGTATCGAGCAGTCGCTGCTCGACTCGGATACGGTACTCCGAGGCGAGGGCGTCCTGGAAATCCTGCCGGAAGGCTACGGGTTCCTGCGCAGTCCCGACTGGAACTACCTGTATGGCCCCGATGACATCTACGTCTCGCCCAGCCAGATCAAGCGGTTCGATCTGCGCACCGGCGATACGATCATGGGACAGGTGCGGCCGCCCAAGGAGGGGGAGCGCTACCTCGCCTTGCTGAAGGTCGAGGTGGTGAATGGGGACGAGCCGGAGAAGGCGAAGCACCGCGTCGCCTTCGAGAACCTGCGGCCCCGCTACCCCGAGGAGCGGCTCAAGCTCGAGCGCGGGGACGGCGACCTGTCGATGCGGGTGCTGGACCTGCTCAGCCCCATCGGCAAGGGGCAGCGCGCCCTGATCGTCTCGCCGCCCAAAGCCGGCAAGACGATCCTGCTGCAGAAGCTCGCCAACTCCATCATCGAGAATCACCCCGAGGTCTACCTCATCGTGCTGCTGATCGACGAGCGGCCCGAGGAGGTGACGGACATGGAGGAGAACGTCAAGGGCCCAAACGTGGAGGTGATCTCGTCCACATTCGACGAGCCGGCCGACCGCCACGTCCAGGTCGCCGACATGGTGATCGAGAAGGCCAAGCGACTGGTCGAGCACGGCAAAGACGTCGTGATCCTGCTCGATTCGATCACGCGTATGGGCCGGGCGCACAACGTGGTGGTGCCCCACTCGGGCAAGATCCTCTCGGGCGGTGTGGACGCCAACGCCCTGCAGAAGCCCAAGCGGTTCTTCGGGGCGGCGCGCAAGATCGAAGGCGGCGGCTCGCTCACCATCGTGGGCACGGCGCTCATCGACACCGGCTCCCGCATGGACGAAGTGATCTTCGAAGAGTTCAAGGGCACAGGCAACATGGAAGTGATTCTCGACCGCCGTATCGCCGAGCGCCGCACCTTCCCATCTATCGACGTGCAGCGCTCCGGCACCCGCAAGGAGGAGCTGCTCCTCACCAAGGAAGAGCTCAACAAGGTCTACCTGCTTCGTAACTTCCTGGCCGACATGCCGCCCGTCGAAGGCATCGAGTTCCTGCTCGAGCGCATGAAGCGGACGAAAAACAACGCCGAGTTCTTCCAGACGATGCAGCAGGGATGACCGGCGGGCGGGGGGGCGGGCGGCTGCTCGGTGTGGACTGGGGAGAGCGCCGCATCGGCCTCGCCCTGTCCGACGAGACCCAGACGCTCGCCCAACCGCTGGCCACGCTCACCCGCCGCACCGGCAAGCGCTTCCCGATGCGCCAGCTGCTCACCCTGGTGGACCGTCACGGCGTGACGGGCGTGGTGGTCGGCCTGCCGCTCGACCCGGACGGCGCCGAAGGGGACTCCGCTACCGCCGCCCGCACGCTGGCGGCGGCGATCGCGCAGCACTCCGGCAAGCCCGTGGACCTGTGGGACGAGCGGCTCACGACCGTGCGCGCCCTCAACGCGGTGCGCGACATGGGGGGCACCACCCGGGGCCGGAAGGACGGCGTCGACGCGCTCGCCGCGACGGTGCTGTTGCAGCACTATCTCGACGCGAAGCGGGGCTCAGGAATATGAGAACGCGGAAGGCGGAAGTCGGAACGCGGAACAGCGAATCGAAGGTTGCGTGCCTGTTCCGCGTTCCGCGTTCCGCGTTCCGCGTTCTGGTTGTCGGCGCACTGGCGGCGTGTGGCAGATCCGACGGCCCCCGCGTCACCGTCACGGTCCCGGCGGGGGCG
Organism: Gemmatimonadales bacterium; assembly: GCA_035601235.1. Lineage (GTDB taxonomy): Bacteria > Gemmatimonadota > Gemmatimonadetes > Gemmatimonadales > GWC2-71-9 > AG41. The sequence continues at coordinate 180 of DATNOR010000103.1, read as the reverse complement.
ACCCTCGACGCCGCCATCGACTCGCTCGCCGCCAACCGGGTCATCGACCACCCGGGCGTGTTCCGGCTGTACGCCAGATTGCGGGGCCTCGCCGGCTCGCTCAAGAGCGGCGTCTACCTGCTGCGCGAGGACGAGGCGTGGTCGGACGTGGTGGGAGCGCTCGAGCGCGGGCGCGGCGTG
>DATNOR010000102.1:0-12705 GCA_035601235.1 Gemmatimonadales bacterium | reverse complement strand
CACCGCGCAGGCGAGCCGCATCGCGACCGACATCGCGACCGTCTCGAGCCGCATTCAGAGTGCCTTCGATTCCGAAGCCGTGAACGAGCTGCGGCGCTCGATCAAGGACTTCGGTCAGGTGGCGGACAAACTGGTCCGGGTCACGAACGATCAGGCCGACGTCCTGGGCTCGGTGGGATCGAACCTGCGGCAGGGCTCCGACGTGCTCGCCAAGGCCGCGACCAACTTCCAGACCACGCTGGGCCGGGTCGACTCGGCCACCAACCAGGGCCAGCTGGCCACCATCCTGAACAACTCCTCGGCGACCAGCGCGAACCTCAAGTCGGCGTCTCAGGACTTCCGCGACCTGCTCGATGCCGCACACAAGAACCAGGAGAGCCTCGTGCGGGTGCTCGTGTCGGCCGACAGCGTGATGTCGCGTATCTCCAACCGCAGCGGGACCCTGGGCCTGCTCGTCTCGGACTCGACGCTGTATCGCGAGACCACCCTCACCATGATCCAGCTGCGCCAGCTCTTGTCCGACATCCAGGCGAATCCGAGAAAGTACTTCTCCTTTAGTGTCTTCTAGACCAACGCGGAACGCGGAACGCGAAACGCGGAACAGGCGGGCCGACCTCCGCTTTGCTGTTCCGCGTTCCGACTTCCGCGTTCCGCGTTTCTCATGCCGCCTTCCGCGTCCATCATGAAGCGCAAGCAGCGCCGCGCTCAACGCGAGACCTCCGCCGGCGGTGTCGTCTTCCGACGGGCCCCCGACGGTGCACCCCGCTTCCTGCTGATCCGCGACGCCTATCGCAACTGGGGCTTTCCCAAGGGCCACCTCGAGGTCGCCGAGCCGCCGGCCGTCGCCGCGCGGCGCGAGGTGGGTGAGGAGACCGGCCTCGACGACCTCGTGCTGCACGGACCGATCCGCGTGATCGACTGGTACTTTCGATTCCGCGGCAAGACCATCCACAAGTACTGCCACTTCTTTCTGTTCGAGTCGAAGCACGGCGACCCCGTACCGCAGACGGACGAAGGCATCACCGATTGCGCGTGGCATCCCCCCGATGCCGCCTGCCGCACCATCTCCTACGACAACGCGCGCGCGGTGCTGGAGCAGGCCGCCGCCATGGTGCAGGCGCTCACCCAGGGAGCCACGGGATGACCGCCGTGGTGCCGGTGTTTCACCCCCGCGCCGAGCCGCGGCGCGCCGTGAAGCGGGGATATCCGCGCCTGGCCGGTAGCGTGCGGCTGTGCCGCACGCTCGGCGCCGTGGAGCGGCTGCTGTATCAACGGCTGGTGGACGCGGTTGTGCTCGACGTCAAGGCTGCACCCGAGGACGCACTCGCTCTGCCCGCGCGCTTCCCGCGCATCCCCATGTTCGTCCTTTCCGCCCTGCGCCCCGAGGACGGGGAGCTGCTCGCCACGTGTCACGCCTCCGGCTTCGCGGGACTGCTCGTCGAGGGAGTGGACAACTCCGTCGCGGGGGAGTGGATCGCGGCGCGTACGGCCCAGGTCGCCCGCCGTGCGGCGCTGGCCGAGGCGCCCCGGCTGCTGCGCCTCACGGATCGGTTGCAGCTCGCCGCCTGGGAGGAAGTCCTGCGCCGCGTCGCGGTCCCCATCAAGACGGCCCAGCTGGCGGCCGCGCTGCGCGTCACCCGGGAGCACCTGTCGCGCGAGTTCGCCGCCGGGGGTGCCCCCAACCTGAAGCGCGTGATCGACCTCGCCCGCGCCGCCTGCGCCGCCGACCTGCTCGGCAACCCCGGGTACACGGTGCGGGCCGTGGTGAGGATCCTCGGCTACGCCTCGTCCAGCCACCTTGCCGGAGTGGCGCGGCGCGTGGCGGGCGCGACGCCCCAGGAGTTGCGCACGGTGGGGCCGGCGGGCGTGCTGGCGCGCTTCATTAGAGGAAGGACGAGGTCGAGAGCGTGAAAACGCGGAACTCGGAACGCGGAACGCGGAACAGCACGACGGTCGGCCCGCCTGTTCCGCGTTCCGACTTCCGCGTTCCGACTTCTTGTGATAAAATTCACAATCTTCTTCCGGTACCCCCATGGCCACCGATTCCATTCTGCGCCCCGGCGAGCTGAAACAGGTCCTGCTCAAGGAAATCCAGGCGGCCGACCTGGCCGAGCTCGACGTGCGGGAGGTCGGCACGGTGCTCGAGGTGAAAGACGGCATCGCGCGCATCTACGGGCTCACGTCGGCCATGGCGGGCGAAATGCTCGAGTTCACCGCGTCCGAATCGGGCGATAAGGTGGTCGGCCAGGCGCTGAACCTCGAAGAGGACAACATCGGCGCCGTGATCTTCGGCAATTACCTGGAACTGCGCGAGGGAGACGAGGTGCGTCGCACCGGCCGCGTGCTGGAGGTCCCGGTCGGGCCCGCGATGGTAGGACGGGTGGTGGATGCCTTGGGACGTCCGGTGGACGGCCGCGGGCCCATTCACACCACCAAGACCCGCAAGGTGGACATCGTCGCGCCCGGCATCATCAAGCGGCAGCCGGTGAAGGAGCCGCTCCAGACGGGGGTCAAGGCGATCGACTCGATGATCCCGATCGGTCGGGGCCAGCGCGAGCTGATCATCGGCGATCGCGCCATCGGCAAGACCGCCATCGCGATCGACACGATCATCAACCAGAAGGGCGAAGGGGTGATCTGCGTCTACGTGGCGATCGGCCAGAAGAACTCCACCGTCGCCGCGGTGGTGGAGCGGCTCAAGGAGCACGACGCGCTCGAGTATACGATCGTGGTCGTGGCCTCGGCCTCCGAGCCCGCGCCGATGCAGTACATCGCGCCGTTCGCGGGCTGCGCCATGGCCGAGTATTTCATGTACGACGAGAAGAAAGCCTCGCTGTGCATCTACGACGATCTGTCGAAGCAGGCCGCGGCCTACCGCCAGCTGTCGCTGGTGCTGCGGCGCCCGCCGGGTCGCGAAGCGTACCCGGGCGACGTGTTCTACCTGCACAGTCGCCTGCTGGAGCGGGCGGCGAAGCTCTCCAACGAGATGGGCGGCGGCTCCCTCACCGCGCTCCCCATCATCGAGACGCAGGCGGGGGACATCTCGGCGTACATTCCCACCAACGTCATCTCCATCACCGACGGCCAGATCTTTCTCGAGACCGACATGTTCTACTCGAACGTGCGGCCGGCCATCAATCCCGGCATTTCGGTGTCGCGCGTGGGGGGGAACGCCCAGATCAAGGCGATGAAGCAGGTCGCGGGGCGACTGCGGCTCGACCTGGCGCAATATCGCGAGCTCGAGGCGTTCGCCCAGTTCGGCTCGGAGCTCGATCAGGCCACGCAGAAACAGCTGGCCCGCGGGGCCCGGGTCGTGGAGGTGCTGAAGCAGCCGCAGTATGCGCCGATGCCCGTCGAACAGCAGATCATGATCATCTTCGCCGTGACCAACGGCTTTCTCGACGACGTCGCGGTGGCGCACATCAAGGGCTGGGAGCAGGGCTTCCGGGACTTCATGGCCGCCCAGCACCGCGACGTGGGTGAGGAGATCCGCGCGCGCAAGGTGTTGGGCGACGAACTCGCCGCCCGGCTGCGTGCCGCCATCGCCGAGTACAAGCAAATCGCGGCGCACTGATGGCGAAGCCCCGCGAGCTGCGCCGGCGGATCAAGTCCGTCCAGAGCACCCGCAAGATCACCAAGACGATGGAGCTGGTGGCCACGTCCAAGCTCAAGCGCGCGCAGGACCGGGTGATCGCGGCGCGGCCCTATGCCGCCGCCCTCGCCGAGGTGATCGCCGACCTGTACGCGCCCGACCTGGCTGAGCGGTTTCCCCTGTTGCGACAGCCAAAGACCACTGACCCCGGGCGCAAGCCCGGGGGGCGCGTGGCCTTGGTGGTCGTCACCGCCAACCGGGGGCTGTGCGGGGCGTTCAACGCCAACCTGATCCGCGAAGCGCGGCGGCGCATCGAGCAGCTCGAAGGTGAAGGGGCGACGGTCGACCTGCACCTGATCGGGAAGAAAGGGATCACCTACTTCAAGTTCGCCAAGCGACCCGTGGCGTCGCAGCGGATCGACGTCGGAGACAAGCCGACCGCGACGCAAGCCGCGGAGGTCGTCACGCCGCTCATGGCGCAGTTCGAATCGGGCGCCCTGGACGCCGTGGAGGTCGTATTCTCCCAATTCAAGAGCGCGGTGTCCACCCCACCCACCACACTCCGCGTACTCCCCATTTCCCCACCCCGGGCGGTGGAGGGCGGTGGAGGGCGGGCGAGGGCGGGGAACTACATTCTCAAGCCGTCGGCCGAGGCGATCCTCGAGCAGCTGCTGCCGTTGTACGTACGGAATCAGGTGTACCGGGCGCTGGTGGAGACGGCGGCGGCGTTCCTGGGCGCGCAGCGCACCGCCATGAAGAACGCCACCGACAACGCGGGGGAGATGCTCGACCTGCTGCAACGCACCTACAACCGGGCGCGTCAAGCGCAAATCACGCAGGAGTTGGCGGAGATCGTGGGTGGGGCGGAAGCATTGAAAGGCTAGGGACTGGGGGTTCGGGGCTAGGGACTCGGAACGACCCGAGCCCCGAGTCCCGAACCCCGAGCCCCCGAGAACCGGGACTCCTATGGCGAACAAGAAGCAGGACAAGGCACAGAAGCCGGCGGGCGCACCGAATGTCGGAAAGGTCGTCCAGGTGATCGGGCCCGTGCTCGACGTGGAGTTCGAGCCGGAGCACCTCCCCGAGCTCTACAACGCGGTGGTGATCGATCATGCCGGCAACGGCGCGCCCGCGATCCGCCTGACCGCGGAGGTGCAGCAGCACATCGGGCGTAACCAGGTGCGCGCCGTCGCGATGAGCTCGACCGACGGCGTGGTGCGCGGCATGGAGGTCGTCGATACCGGCCAGCCGATCACGGTGCCCGTCGGCGAAGCGGCGCTGGGGCGGATCCTGAACGTGCTGGGCGAGCCGGTCGACGAAGGCGAGCCGATTCCGCCCACGGCGGAGCGGTGGCCCATCCACCGCGAGACGCCGAAGTTCGTCGACCTGGAGCCCAAGACCGAGGTGTTCGAAACGGGGATCAAGGTGATCGACCTGATCGCCCCGTTCGTGAAGGGCGGCAAGATCGGTCTGTTCGGCGGCGCGGGCGTGGGCAAGACCGTCATCATCCAGGAGCTGATTCACAACGTCGCCATGGGCCACGGGGGGCGGTCGGTGTTCTGTGGCGTGGGCGAGCGCACCCGCGAGGGGAACGATCTCTATCTGGAGATGAAGGAGAGCGGCGTACTCAAGTCCTGCGCGCTGATCTACGGCCAGATGAACGAGCCGCCGGGCGCGCGCCTGCGGGTCGGTCTCACCGGCCTCACGGTCGCCGAGTACTTCCGCGACGTCGAGGGCCAGGACGTGCTGGTGTTCATCGACAACATCTTCCGGTTCACGCAGGCCGGGTCCGAGGTATCGGCGCTGCTCGGCCGCATGCCGTCGGCGGTCGGCTACCAGCCGACGCTCGCCACCGAAATGGGTGAGCTGCAGGAGCGCATCACTTCGACCAAGAAGGGCTCCGTCACGTCGGTGCAGGCGATCTACGTCCCGGCCGACGATCTCACCGACCCGGCGCCGGCGACGGCGTTCTCGCACCTCGATGCGACGGTCGTCTTGTCGCGCCAGATCTTCGAGCTCGGCATCTACCCCGCGGTCGACCCGCTGGCGTCGTCGTCGCGCATTCTCGACGCGCAGTATCTGGGGGAGCGCCATTACAAGGTGGCCATCGAGGTGCAGCGCATCCTGCAGCGCTACAAGGATCTCCAGGACATCATCGCGATCCTCGGCATGGACGAGCTGTCGGAAGAAGACAAGCAGCTCGTGGCGCGCGCGCGGCGCGTGCAGCGCTTCCTCTCCCAGCCGTTCTTCGTGGCGACTCAGTTCACCGGGCTCGAGGGCAAGTATGTGAAGCTCGAGGACACCATCAGCTCGTTCGAGCGCGTCGTCGCCGGCGAATTCGACCACCTGCCGGAGCAGGCGTTCTACATGGTGGCCGGGATCGACGAAGCACTCGAGCAGGCCAAACGGCTGGCCAGCGCCTGAGTGATGCACGTCACTGTGGTTTCCCCCGAGCGGGCGGTATTCGATGGTGCCGCCGACGCGGTGGTGGCGCCGGCGTTCGACGGCCAAGTCGGTATCCTCCCGCGCCACGCGCCGTTTCTGACGCTGCTCGGTGCCGGTGTGTTGCAGGTGCGGCAGGGGGGTGAGTCGAGCCGATTCCAGCTGGCCGGCGGCTTTCTGCAGGTCGTGGGTGATGCGGTGCGGGTGGTGGCCGATCGAGTCGACCCGGCTTGACAGATCCGCGCATCGCTCTTAGCGATGTGCCTTCGTTCTTCCCTTCATCACAGGCAACGGGAGGCGTCCACATGCGGAAGTGCATCGGCAGCGCGCTGCTCCTCGTGGTCCTTGCGACGTTCCCAGCTCTCGGCGCGGCCCAGCGGCGCCCGGCCGCACGGTCCGCGCCTCGGTCATCGGAACGCCCGTCGTTCGGGCTGCAACTCGATTGGGGCAACGATCCCAACTTCGGGATCGGTGGGCGAGGTGTGTTCCCGCTGGGCTCCCTGGTGCCCGGAACACCACTCGACGGCATCGTGTCGTTCGACTACTTCTTTCCCGGGAATAGCGTGAAGTACTGGGAGATCAACGGCAACGTCGCGTATCGCTTCCGCGTCCCGGCCAGGAGCTCCCTGCGGCCCTACGCGGGCGGGGGTCTGAACATCGCCCACTTTTCCGCCTCGGCCGGGACCTTGAGCGTCTCGGACACGAAGGCGGGTCTGAATCTGCTCGGCGGCACGACGTTCAAGGTGAAGGGGTCTAACCTTCTCCCGTTCGCAGAGGCTCGCGGAGAACTCGGCGGTGGGAAGACGTTCATTCTCACCGGAGGCGTTCGGTTCTAGGTTTTCGCGACGAGTCACACGGCTCGCCCGCCGCTCGCGGGCGGGCCGTCGTGTTTGGGGTTGCGGAACGATGGACGGCTGCCTGGGTACCCTGTCTCACGCTCTCTATTCTTTTCTTTTCAGGCAAGGAAGCCATGGGACGTGAGGCGGCGTTGCTGGTGGTGGCGGCCGTGGCAGGAATGGCGCCGGTCGCCCGGGCGCAGGCGACGGGCATGCCGTCGTTCAACGCGCCCTACCGGGCGTTTCAACGCTCGGAGCTGGGGGCCGTGTTCAGCTTTCCCGACGGCGGCGGCACGGGGTTCGAGGGCGCGTACCGCTACGCGAGCGGCACACTCGACGTCGGATTGCGGGGCGGCATCTTCGATCCTCCGGGCTCGGGCAAAGCGGTCTTGCTCGCCGGCGTCGAGGCGCGCGAGCGCGTGATCACCCACACGATCGACTTCCCACTCGACGGCGCCCTCGTGTTCGGCGCGGGAGCGGGCCTCGTGAGCGGCGGCTCGACGCTGTTCGTTCCAGTGGGCCTGTCGCTCGGCCGCCGCGTCGATCCCCAGGGAGCGACGATCAGCATCGTGCCCTACGTGCAGCCCACCGTCGGGTTCGTCGCGGGCAGCGGCCGCACCTCCGCCCTGGAGTTCGGCTTCGGCGTGGGCGCCGACTTCCGGCTGTCTCGGGTGCTCGATGCGCGCGTCTCGGGCGGCCTGGGCGATCACCCGTTCACCGGCGTGTCGATCGCGGCGGTGTGGGTGCACTGAGAAAGACAGCTTGTGGAGGTTGGGGAGGTTGTGAAGGTTGCTCCTTCTTGAGAGGTCATATATGAAGCGCATGGTGTCGATAGTGGGTGCGGTGATGGTGCTTGCGGCGCCGGCCGCGGCGCAGTGGGCCGGCATGCCGGCGTGGAACGGCCCCAAAGGGGGCACGGGTGTGACGTTCTATGGCGACTACGGCGCGCCCAACGACAATGCGGGGAAGGGCAACGCATTCGGCGGCCGGGTTGCACTCGGCGTGGGCACGATCACACTGACTGCGGGCGTCGCCTCGCGGAAGGTGGACTCCCTGAATATCCGTGTGACCTCGTACGGGGGCACGGCCGCTTTCCGCCTCATCGGCGGCAGCCTGATTCCCCTGTCGGTCGGGCTTCAGCTGGGCGCGGCGCACAGCGCCGCGGTGACGTTCGGCCAAGGGGGAGTTTACCTGGCACAGACCAGCGTGCTCGCAGCAGTCGGACTGAGTGTGCCACTGCCGACGCCAGGGATCAGCGTCGAGCCCTACTTCGCTCCGGGGATCCGGTACCACAAGATCTCCAACGCCCCCGTGGGCATCACCGATCACCAGACGAATTTCGGCTGGGTCATCGGGGGCAACTTCAGCTTCGGGCTCGTAGGGATCCATGTCGCCTACGATTCGGAGAAGTTCGACAACGGCACGCACGGCGTGCTCGGCGTCGGAGCCGATGTGGGCCTGCGCCTGCCGATGGGCTTGTAAGCCCTGTTCACAAGAGTACTTGAAGCCGCTACCTTTGGGGCGCGCCAAACCCGGCGCGCCCCGTCTGTTTCCAGGAGCCGTGTGAATCGCAGATTTGCCACGCGGGCGTCCGTCGTGCTGCTGCTGGCCCTCGCGCCGGCCGGATGCGCGCTCACCCTAGATGCGACGCATCTCGGCGTGCCGGTCTCGCTGGCGAGCTCGGCCGAGCGGCCCGACTCGGGCACGCCCTTCAACATCACCAAGCACTCTATCTACCTGTTGGTCGGGCTCCTGCCCGTCTCGCAGCCCAACCTTGAGGACGTGCTGGCCGGCCAGGTGGGGACCGGAGCGCGGATCGCGAATCTGCGCGTCAAGGTGCGGAGCCGCTGGACCGATCTGCTCGTCACGGGGCTGACGCTCGGATTCGTGGTCCCGCGATCGGTGACATTCGAAGGGGTAGTTGCGGGGAAATAGTTCTAACCTCCCCCAACCAGTTTTTTTACCAGTTCCGTCGTCCGCTCCGCCGCCCCGCGTCCCTCCCGCACCAGCTTCTTCCCGGCGTCCCCCGCTTTCTTGCGCGTCGCGGGGTCGTGATGCCACACGAGCCACTGCGAGTGAAGCGCGTGCCGCCCGTCGCTCGCGAGCGCGATCGCGCCGCCCCGCTCGAGCAAGAGCGTCGCATCCCGGCTCATCTGCCAGTGCGGGCCCACTGCCACCGGCACGCCGAACACCGCCGGCTCGAGCACCGAGTGCAGGCCCGCCCGGTGGAACCCGCCCCCCACGAATGCCACGTCCGCGAGCGCGTACAGGTCGGCGAGGATGCCCACCCGATCCACCACGATCACCGGAGCGGCGGAGGTGTGCTCCACTTGCGACAGCCGCACCGGTCGCGGCAGCCCCAGCTTCGCGGCGAGCTGGGTGATGCCCGCCAGGTGGTCCGGATTGGGCTCGTGTGGGGCGAGCACGAGCCTCGCGCTCGGGACCTGCGCCACCAGGTCCACAAACGCGGGCAGCACGACCGCCTCGTCGGCGGGCCAGGTAGACCCCGCGACAATGGTGAACGTGCCGGCCGGTGCGATCGCGAGGCGCGCGAACGGGTCGCGCGTGCGGTCGAAGCGCTCGGCCCGCTCGGCCACGCTGTCGTAGCGCGTGTCCCCCGTGACTTGGAGGGCGCTGCGGCGTGCCCCCAGCTGCTCCAGGCGGCGGCCGTCCTCTTCGCTGATCGTGCCGATGCGGTCGAGCGCCCGGTAGGCTGGCTCCGCCCAGCCACGGGTGGGCCAGCGCAGCCGCGAGCTGGTCGGCGCCACGGTGGCGGAGATGAGGCCGAGCTTCACGCCGCGGCGCGCTGCCGCGAGCGTCAGTTCGGGCCACACGTCGAGCTTCGAGAACACCAGCGCGGTGGGCTTGAGCGCGTCGAGCACTGCCGCTACGTCGACGGGGCGGTCGAGCGGGAGATAGTCCGCCACGTCCGCCGGCAGCGTCCGCGCCAGCCGCTCGGCCGACGGGGAAAAGAACGTGTAGGCGAGCTGCCAGCTGGGCGCTTCGGCGCGCAGCGCCTCGAGCACCGGCTTCGCCTGCAGGCCCTCGCCCACCGAGGGGGCGTGCACCCACACGAGCGGACGCCCGGGATCGCGCTCGCTGCGGCTCCAGGCGGCCAGCCGCTCGGTCACGCCGCGGCGCGCGTCCAGCCCGCGGGCGAGCTTCTTGTCGAAGCGGGCGGCGAAGGGCAGGGCCCGGTGCGCCAGCGCCAGCCCCAGCCGGTACATAAAGGAAGGGCGCGCCATCAGCGCCCGGTCTTGGCCCGGTAGATCGAGTCCAGCACCGCGCGGAACACCGTCACCGGCGCGGCACCCTCGAGCAGGCCGCCCTCGATGTAGAAGGTGGGGGTGCTCACGGCTCCGGCACGGCGTGCCCGCGCGGCGTCGGCGTCGACCTCGGAGGCCGTCGCGCTGGCGGCCACGCAGCGCTGCAGCGCGGTGTGATCGAGGTGCGCCGAGTCGCCCAGGGCGAGCAGAACGCCCGAGGGCTTGGTGAGTTTGGCCCATTCGTCCTGGTGTCGGAACAGCAGATCGTGCATGGCCCAGAAGTGGTCCTGCCGGGCCGCGCACATGGCGACCTGGGCGGCGGCCCGGGCGTTGGGGTGGACGCTGGTGAGTGGCAGGTTGATGTAGACGAGGCGGACCTTGCCGGTGCTGATGTACTCCTGCTCGAGCACAGGCATGGTGCCCAGGGCGAAGGCGCGGCAGTACGGGCACTGGAAATCCGACATCTCGTACAGCGTGATCGGTGCATCGGGGCGGCCCTTGGAGCGGGCGGCGAGCGGGTCGGGCGTCTGGCGGGAGCCCCGGGAATCGAGGAGCGCCAGGGCGGCGACGGCGATGAGGAGCGCGCGTGTGATCATGCGATTCCGGCGATCAATTTGTACGGCACCGCCGGTCCGCGCTTGCCGTGTGTTCCATTATGGAACGTATGGCCGAATGTGTCGCTCTGGCGCACTCCGGCGATTCGTGCTATTGGTGTAGAGTCGGCGAGCCGTCTCGCCTTGATCCGACGTCTTGCCGTCACTGCGCGTGTTGCGCCCTATCCCGCCGTCATCGTGCGAGCGCGCATTTCGTTGAGTAGCAGACATGGAAGGGGAGGGCCGGGCCGCTCTCGTGCGAGTGGCACCGGTGGCGGTCGTCACGTCTACCTCGTCGGAGGGGACATGCAAAGCACACCCCGTCGGTTAGTTCCCATCATTCTCAGCGCGCTCATCGCGCTCCCGGCCCTGCTCGCCGCGCAGCAGCCGGTGACCATTACCGGCAAAGTCACGAGCGACGCCGGACAGCCGCTGGGTCAGGTCGAGGTCGCGATCCCGACCATGGGCCTCGGCGGACTCACAAAGGAAGACGGTCGTTACGCGCTCGTCATTCCTGGCGCCCGCGTGTCGGGCCAAACCGTGACGCTCACCGCCCGCCGCCTGGGCTACAAGTCGCAGAGTGCTCAGGTCACGCTCGCGTCGGGTGGCGTGACGCACGACTTCACGCTCGCCTCCAACCCCCTGCAGCTGGGCGAGGTGGTCGTGACCGGTGCTGGGACGTCGGCCCAAACAAACGCGCTCGGGAATGTGCGTAACCACGTGGATGCGGACGTCGTGCAACGCGCGGGCGAAGTGAACGTCGTGCAGGGCTTGGCCGCGAAGGCGCCCAACGTCACGGTGATCCAGCAGTCGGGCGATCCCGGCGCCGGCTCGTTCATCAACATCCGGGGCGTCAACTCGATTCTCGGGCCGAACCAGCCGTTGCTGGTGATCGATGGGGTGCCGATGGACAACTCGGCCTTCTCCACGTCGAACTTCAACCGGCTCGACGACGGTGGCACCGGTTTCGGCGGCTTCGGGCAAACCGAGGGCACGGTGGTGTCGAACCGGGCCGTGGACTTGAACCCGAACGACGTCGAGTCGTACGAGATCTTGAAGGGGCCTGCCGCGAGCGCCATTTATGGCTCCCGCGCTGGGGCAGGCGTGATCTTGATCACGACCAAGACGGGCCGCGCCGGTCCGACGCACTTCACGTTCCGCTCCTCCACGTCGTTCGACGACTTGAACCACTCCTACCCGCTCCAGACGAGTTTCGGTCGAGGGGATGCGGGCGTGGCTGGGGACACGTCCATTACGGGTCAGTGTGGCGCCGGGCGTGCGACGGCGACGCGCTGCGGACGGTCGTGGGGGCCGAAGCTCTCCGGCGCGACGATATTCGACCACGCCAACGACATCTACCGTGTCGGCCACGCGTTGGACAACGGCATCACGCTCTCGGGCGGGAACGATCGCACCACGTTCTATCTCTCGGGGGACAATACGTACCAGCAGGGCGTCTTCCTCGGCCCGAACAACTACTTCTCGCGCACGACGGTCCGGTTCAAGGGCTCGCACCGGCTGGTCGACAACCTGAAGGTCGGCGCCGATCTGTCGTATGCCGACGACCGCGGCCACTTCATTCAGCGCGGCAACAACACCAACGGCGTGCAGCTCGGCGATCTGCGGCAGCCGCCCGAGTTCAACCCGCTGCCGTACTTCGTCAATACGGCCGTCGGCAAGCAGGAGCGCGCATACCGCTTCCTGCACCCCAACACCTTGAGCCTCACGACCGACCGCATCTTCGATAACCCGTACTGGACGTTGAACGAACAGATCAACTCGGCGACGGTGGGGCGCGTGTACGGCAACGTGAACGCCGAGTACACTCCGCTCGGGTGGTTGAAGTTCAACTACTCCCTCGGCGCAGACTACGCCGCCGACGAGCGCTTGGAAGGTTGCCCGGTCAGCTCGGCCGCGCCGTGCCAGGCCGGTCGCATGGTCGAGGGCAAGATCGTCAACTACTCGATCGATCACAA
>DATNOR010000101.1:0-47686 GCA_035601235.1 Gemmatimonadales bacterium | reverse complement strand
GTGCGACTCGACGGGATCGAGATGACCTTCACCCATCAGAACGTCACCGGTCCGGCCTGCGATAGCCTCGTGGGCTCGAGCTGTACCCCGTACGGCGTGCCAGCGCACGAGAATGACGTGATCGCGCTGCGCCTTGCCCTCGATCTCGACATGACCGTGACGTCGTTCTTCGTGAGCTTCGGGCTGCTCGACAAGGTGGACATCGGGGTGGTGGTCCCGATCGTGTCCGCCTCGCTGCAGGGCACGAGCGATGCCCGGATCATTCCGTTCGGCGGCACCACGGCCCAGCACTTCTTCGGCGGCACGTCCGCCAATCCCCAGCTCTCCACCTCGCGGTTCGTGGACGGGGCTGCCACGGGCATCGGAGACATCGCCGTGCGGGCGAAGGTCACCGTGACGCAATCGGACCGCAGCACCTTCGCACTGCTGGGCGATGTGCGCTTCCCGACGGGCAGCGAAGCCGATCTGCTCGGGTCGGGCCACGTAGCGGTCCGCGGCCTCGGCGTCCTGTCGGCGCGATTCGGCGCCTTCTCGCCCCACACCAACATCGGATATCTCTTCCAGACCGGCGACTTCCAGAACAATGCCGTCCTCGCCACGGTGGGCTTCGATCACCTGATGGCGCCCTGGGCCACCATGGCCGTGGACGTAGTGTCGCAGCTGCAAGTCGGCGAGAGCAAGCTCAAGCTGCCGGGGCCCGTGACGTACGACGCCCCGTTTCGCCGCACGATCGACGTGACGAACCTTCCGAACGAGCGCGACGACCAGATCAACGGCTCGCTCGGGTTCAAGTTCCTCACCGGCTCAGGTGTCACGCTGGTGGCCAACACGTTGTGGCCGCTGAACCACGGCGGGCTCCGGCCCAACGTGCTGTGGACCGGCGGGCTCGAATACAACTTCTGAGCCCAGCCTAGCGCACCGAGCGGATCGCGCTGAGGTGCCAGCCGGTCGAATCCTGCAGCAGGGTCGCGCGGAACGAGGTCGTGTCCCGCCGGCTGCGGCCCGTCTTCGTGTCGCGGTACTCGTACACACCGCTCACGAAGGCGTCGGCCGAGCCGCCCGCGATGATCAGCCGGTTGATGGTCAAACCGGCCTTGAGCTCGCTCACCGACTCGAAGAACTGGCTGAACGTCGCCTGCTCCGCGGACGTCAAGCCCGGATACACGCGGCGAATCTCGGCCAGGTCGCGTGACTCGAGCGCCCGCGCGTAGTCTCCGATCAACGACTGGATCTCGGCCCGCGGGTCGGCGGGAGCATGTGCCGCGGGCGGCGGCGCCGGAGACGGCTCCACGGGACGCGCCCGCGCGGTGTCGCGCGGCGGGCGGGACCGCGACACCCGCTCCGCCTCCGCCCAGAGGGACGCCGCCGTAGCGAGCTGTACCATCGCATCGGAAGGTTGGCCGCGGGCGGCGAGTGATTCCGCCCCCTTGAACACGCTGTCTCCCCGCGCCAGGTCGGCCGGCGTGGCGCCCGCCTCGAGCGCGCGACTCATCGCGGCGAGCGCCCGGCCCCGCAGCATGCGCACGAGAGTATCCACGCGCTGCGTGGCGGGGGGTGATTGGGGCGGCGCCCGTCCGACAGGCGGCTCCCGACGCCGGGGCGTGGGGGTGGGGGCTGGGGGGGAAGCCGGCACCGCCGCACGAACGGCGGTGTCCGGCCGCAGCTCGACGGCGGCGACTCGCGGAACCGTGTCGCGCGGCGGCGGGGAAACCGGGGCCGTCGCCGTCGTGGTCCGCTGCCACCCACGCCACGGCGCGAGCCACCACAGCGCCGCGGCCAGCGCCGCGGCCCCCACTAGCCCCCACCACACTGTGGGGACGCGGCGGGGGCGCGACCGTGAGGCGGTGCGGCGGGAATGCGCCCGCGACAGCACGATCGGGCTGGTCGGCGTGTTGAGCTGCGCCAACAGGTGCGCGCTGGCCCCGGCCTTGGCGAGCGTGATCATCTCGCGGCGCACGGGATCGTCGTGGCGCAGCGACGGCCGGCCGCACACGGCCACCACGTCGTCCATGCTGGGCCAGCGGCGCGACGGCTCCTTTTCCAGCATACGCATGACGCCGGCGCCCAGGTTGGGCGGGCAGTCGAGGCGGAGCTCGGTCACCGGGCGCGGCGGCTCGTTGAAATGCGCGTACATGACCGACATGGTCGAGTCGCTCTTGAACGGCAGGTGCCCGGTGAGCATCTCGTATGCGACCACGCCGAGCGAATACTGGTCCGAGCCACCGGTCACTTCGCGCATGTCGCACTGCTCGGGACTCATGTACGTCGGCGTGCCGACCGTCACCCCCGTGAGGGTCAGTCCCTCGGCCTGCACCACCTTGGCGATCCCGAAGTCGGTCACCACCGCCCAGCCGTCTTCGTCCAACATGATGTTGGCCGATTTGACGTCGCGGTGGATGACACCGTGGCGATGTGCGTAGCCGAGCGCGTCGCTCACCTGGGCGAGGATGGCCTGCACCATCGCGATGGGCAGCGGGCCGACGTCGCGGATCACCGCGTCGAGCGCGCGCCCGCGCACGTACTTCATCACGAAGTACAGCACGTCCTGGCTTTCCTTGACGGCATAGATGGGAATGATGTGCGGATGGCTCAGCGCGGCGGCGGTGCGTGCCTCGCGCTTGAAGCGCTCCACCATCCCTTCCCCCATGAGCAGCAGGGCGGGCGCCAGCACTTTGATCGCCACCTTGCGGTCGAGGGCGAGGTCGTGGGCCAGGTAGACGGTCGCCATGCCGCCGTGGCCCAGCTCGGCGAGCACCTCGTATTCGCCGAGCGCCGCCTCACGCAGGGCGTCGAGTTGGGCATTGCGCCCGCCGTCGGGCCGCGGGCCGGGCGGCGCGGCGAGCGTGGTGCGGGCGCCCTCCGGGACAGGAATGCCGGTCCCGCACCGCGGACAAAAGAACACCCCCGGCCCGATGGCCGCACCGCATTGCGGGCACGCCGAGTCGCTCGG
The DNA here is from genome assembly GCA_035601235.1 of Gemmatimonadales bacterium. Lineage (GTDB taxonomy): Bacteria > Gemmatimonadota > Gemmatimonadetes > Gemmatimonadales > GWC2-71-9 > AG41. The sequence continues at coordinate 44,736 of DATNOR010000101.1, read as the reverse complement.
AGCCATCATCTAATATGTGGAGATCATGTACTCGACGCCTTTATCGACCGTGCGAAATAACACTCCCGATCCCGACGGGCAACTGCTAGCCCACGACCGGGGTCAACGGCGGGTCTCCTCTGAGCACCGCCTGCACGTTAGCGACCGCGATCGCGCCCATCTGGCGGCGGGTTTCGCGCGTCGCGCTGCCGATATGGGGCAGCAGCACAGTGCGCGGGGCGGCCCGTAGCCGGGGATGGACGGCGGGTTCGTCCAGGTAGACGTCGAGCCCGGCCGCGCCCAGCCGGCCCTCCTCCAGGGCGGCGGCCAGGGCTTCTTCCCGTACCAGGTCGCCGCGCGCCGTATTGATCAGGATCGCGCCCGGCTTCATGAGCCGCAGCGTCTCGGCGCTGATCAGCCCTCGCGTCGCCGGCGCCGAGGGCACGTGCAGCGACAGCACGTCGCTCTCCCGGAACAGGCGCGACTGCTCGACCCGCACCGCCCCGGTGGCCTGCTCGAATTCGGGTCGCGCATTGCGGGCGGCATACAGGACCCGCATACCGAACGCCACCGCCCGGCGGCCCACCGCTTGCCCGATCCGCCCCGCGCCCAGCAACCCGAGCGTGCGGCCGCGCAGCTCCGTCCCCAGCAACAGCTCCGGATGCCACCCGGTCCAGGCACCGCTCTTGATCAGCTCGGTGCCTTCGACCACGCGGCGCGCGCAGGCGAGGATCAGGGCCCAGGCGAGATCGGCGGTGGCATCGGTGAGCACGTCGGGGGTGTTGGTGACGACGACGCCCCGCATCTCGGCTGCGACGACGTCCACGTTCTCGTGTCCGACGGCGCAGTTCGCGATGATCTTGAGGTTGGGGAGGTGCTTCAGCTCCGTCCCGCCGACCCAGCGGGACAGGAGCGGCACGATCGCCACGTAGTCGCCCTTCGGGGTCGGCTGGCCGGACGTGAGCCAGGTGATGTCGAGCCCCGCCAGCTGAGCGGGCTCGAGGAGCGGTTGCAGCTCGGCGGCGATGAGGACGGGTTGCCCCACTACCTCCTCTTCATCTTCGCCCGAGCGATGGAGTCGTCCACGGCGAGGGCGCGCTCGGGGCTCCACTTGTAGTACAGCTGGAGGCACGCCCCCGGCTGCATTTTGCGTTGCACGACGCAGGTCGTGAGCTCGTTCTTGTGCTTCGCGGCGTCGTGACGCCACAGCGAGTCGGCGGCAGCCGCGGCGCGGGGGTCGGCCCAACCGTATCCCACCAGACAGCGCGCCACCTCGCCGGAGGGATCTTTGGCGCAATCCGTGAGCTCTTTAGCGTGTCGGCCCGCGTCGGCGCGCCAGGACGAGTCGGCTCGGGACTGGTTGAGCGAGTCCTGCCGCCGCTGATAGGCAGTGGCCGCCGTGAGCGCCTCGGTCTGGTTCCATTTGTGTTGCAGCACCAGGCACTGCGCCGCGCCCTTCGCGTCCATCGTGATGGCGCTGCACTCCCGCACCTCGGTGGCCTTCTTCGCCGCCGACTTGCCGCAGGCGAGCACCGCGAGGGTGAGTGCGGCGGTGAACCGGCTCCTGGTCCAGCGCGTCCAGCGCGTCCAGCGCGTCCATCGCGTCCATCCCATCATGGGCCTCCGGGTGCGGGCTGGGCGACAAAATGCCCCACACTCTAGTGAAGCGAGTCCCTGTTGTGCAAGAGCACGGCGGCCCCGCATTTTCACCAGTGGTTGCTCACCATTCACCATACCGGTACGCAGCTCATGCCGATCACCCGGATAAACGAGTTCCAAGCCAAGCCGGACAAGGCAGCGGCCCTGCGCGAATTCTTGCGCTCCGTCATTGGCCGCATCATCGACGCCCCGGGGTGCCGTTCGTGCGAGCTACTGGTTCAGCGCGACGATCCCACTCGGCTGGCGATCATCGAGGTCTGGGACAGCGTGGAAGCGCATCAAGCGTCAGTGTCCCGGATTCCCCCCGGCCTGCTCCAGCAAGCGCAGACGCTATTCGCCGTGCCGGCGCGAGGCGCCTACTATGAGCCGTTGGGGAAGGGAACGGGTGGGACAGCTGCCTGACACGCAACGGACAGGGTGGGATTCGAACCCACGGTACCCTTGCGGGCACACCGGTTTTCGAGACCGGCCGTTTCAACCGCTCACGCACCTGTCCAGACTACTAGACGCCTAGACGTGCAGACGCTCAGACGCCTAGGTCGCTCACCGAGCGGGGTCGTCGCGTGGCACGCCTACCACCTCGACCCTGCGCACCGCTCGGCGTCTAGGCGTCTCGGCGTCTGAAAAGAAACGGATAGGGTGGGATTCGAACCCACGAAACGGTTACCCGTTTACACGCTCTCCAGGCGTGTGCCTTCAGCCGCTCGGCCACCTATCCAAACTGCTAGACACACAGACGGGTAGACGCACAGACGGGTAGTAAATACCAAGACCGTGCCGGTTTCGCTACGGGCGGCGCTATCCTACTATCTTGCCCGGCGTGACCAACACGATCGGCGGTCCGGCGCCCGCCTGGTTGCTCCGTCTCAATTCCGAGCTCGATGCGGCCGATCAGCGAGCGACCGCGGTCGTGCATGGCCTCACTCCACACCTGCTCAACTGGAGACGCCGTCCCGCCGAGTGGAGTGTGGGCCAATGCCTTGAGCACCTTGCGATTGCGAATGAGGTGTACCTGCGGGCGATGGCCGGGTCGCTGGAACGACGGCGTGCGGGTCTCGTTGCGGAGATCGCGCCGGGGTGGTTCGGTCGCTTGTTCATTCGCACGGTCATCGAACCATCACCCAAGACGCGGCGCTGGCGGGCTCCGAAGAAGATCAGACCTGGCACCCAGGTCCCGCCGACCGTGCTCGATCGGTTCCATGCGACCAACCGCGCCATCCGTGAGTTCATGCAGCGCGCGCGCAACTCCGACGTCAACCGAATCCGTTTCAAGAACCCGTTTGTCGGGATTATCCGCGTCACGGTGGGCACTGGACTCGAAATCCTGTCGAGGCACGAACGCCGGCACCTGCTGCAGGCGGAGCGGATCAGGGCCGCTCTAGATGCTACGGTCAGGGCCCCGTGACATTCACGGGCTTACGCGTCGATACGTGGACCTGGAGGCCCATCAACAGATTCACCCCGACCGCGGACTCACGGTCCAGGATGTCAATGAGATACAGGTCCACGAACGGGCGAACGTGCGGAGTGGGAGCCTCGAGACCGAGCACGACGGCGTCGGTGAAGGTGCTGCCCGACGCGTCGATCTGCAGACTCGTGTTCCGTATGCTGCTGTGCAGGAGGACGAAACCGTAGCCAATGGACGCGAATGACCATGGACCTCGCGGCCGAACACGCGCCGTCCAGTAGGCCTGCCACGCCGAACCGGTGAAGCCGCTCGATCCAGGCCAATCGGTGAAGAGGCTGAATGCGCCGGCCGTCTCGAGGGGGCCGATGACGTGAACAGACGCCTGCGCACCGACGCGCTCGTCATCCCAGTGGCCGTCACTCAAGTTGACGCCGTAATGCGCACCAACGCGCGCTGTTTGTGCTGTCGCGGGGAACACGAGCAGGGGCACAAAGAGCATTGCGACTGAGAGCCGGCAAGCCATGGAAGCCTCCGAGCGCATCGGCCTGACTCATAATATCCCTCTGCCCGTCCTCGGTCCACGTGGACAAGTGTACGACCACACGACGGTTAACCGTGTGGAACCGCCCTGCGGCTCCGGCGCGAAACTCCGGCACCACCCCACAGCGTATACTTCGCGTGTGCGGACGCCACCCATCCACACGAGGAGCGACTCATGAATACCCTGCCTACCAAAAAGCCCGGTGACCCTGACGTGAACACCATCCCCACATGGCGCGAGCTGGCGGAGCGCTTCCGCGACCTGGTGAAGGACTTCTTGAAGGAAGGGAAAGAGCTGGAGCGCGAGCTCGAGCCAAAGCTGCTCCCGGCGCTGAAACGCTTCAAGCTGGAGATCGAAAAGCTCATCTCGAAGCTCGAGCAGCGGGCGAAATAGCTGGGACAGCGAGCGGCCAGCGCAACCGCTGGCCGCTCATGCCTCCACTCCCGGCCGGGCTCAGAGGCCGAGCCGGATGCCTCCCGTGATCGGGAAACGCGTGGTCTTGTAGCTCAAGAACTCGCCCGGTTCGAAGTAGCGCAATTCGACGAACAACGACGTGATGCCACCGACGCGGTAAGCCATACCGCCGCCCACATTCCAGGCGAACTTGGTCCGTGACGTGTCGGCGGTGACGTTGCCGGACTTGGCAGAAAACTTGACGTTGCAGAACCCGATCCCGGTAAGCACGTACCCCTGCAGACCCCCGGACGATGGCCTGAAGTCGTAGGTCACGTCCACGTTCCCCCCGAGCAGCTTGGTCTTTCCGGTGGTCGGTGCTCCGACTGCAGCCGACAGCTCGGAGTTCAGCTGATCGTTTGCGCCGTTCTCGCCGTATACGCCGTCCACCCGAAACCCCACGGGGCTCCTGGAGAGCTTGAACGCGACGAGCGCCGTACCCTGCCAGCCGACATTGAAACCGTCGCCGTTTTCGTCGGAGTGATAATTCCCCGTGGGAACAGTGAGACTCGCACCGAGGCCGAACTGCACTCGCGTGCCCTGAGCGCCGACGGTCGCCAGGGCGACGAGGGAGGCGAGGACCGACACGGACGCTGCGCGCGCTGCGTTCGACATACGCACCTCCTGATTGAGCCTGAGACAAGGAGACAGCGTGCCCGTTGGGGGCGGTTCGTAGCGTAACGCGCCGCACTCGAGGCAGCTAGGGCGTGTTTGCGGCAACGCCCCTGAGTGGCTCGAACCGCGCCGTAAAGTGGCGCAGCCAGGGCGCCTGCTCCACGATGCGATAGCCCGTCACCCGGTCCTTGCGGCGGGCCACCTCGGCGATCACCTCGGCGACGTAATCGATGTGACTCTGCGTGTAGGTGCGCCGCGGCACCGCCAGCCGCACCAGCTCGAGCGGCGCCGGCGTCTCGCTGCCGTCGGCCTGGCGCCGCCCGAACATCACCGAGCCGATCTCCACCCCCCGCACGCCGCCCACGCGGTACAGCTCCACCGCGAGCGCCTGCGCCGGATACTGTGCCGGCGGCACGTGCGGCAGCAACGCCCGGGCGTCCAGGTACACCGCGTGCCCTCCCGGAGGCTGCACCACCGGCACGCCCGCCTGCTCGGCCTTTTCGGCGAGATAGGCCGTGGAGCGTAGGCGGTACTTCAAGTAGTCCTCGTCCAGCGCTTCCTCGAGCCCCGTGGCGACCGCCTCCAGGTCGTAGCCCGCGAGCCCGCCGTAGGTCGGGAAGCCTTCCGTGAGGATCAGCAGGTTGCGGCACTGGCGCGCCACGTCGGGATCGTTCATCGCCAAAAATCCGCCGATATTCGCCAGCCCGTCCTTCTTGGCAGACATGGTGCAGCCGTCGGCGAGGGCGAACAGCTCGCGCGCGATGGCGCGCGGAGTTTTCTCCGCGTACCCCGGCTCGCGCAGCTTGATGAAGTAGGCGTTCTCCGCAAAGCGGCAGGCGTCCAGGTAGAGCGGGATGCCGTAGCGGTCGCACACCGCCCGCACCGACTGCACGTTCGCGATGCTCACCGGCTGGCCCCCGCCCGAGTTGTTGGTGACGGTGACCATGACGAGGGGGACCCGCTCGCGGCCGACCTCCTCGATGGTGGCCTCGAGCGCTGCCACGTCCATGTTTCCCTTGAACGGATGCTTCGCGGCGGGTACCCGCCCCTCCGCAATCACCAAGTCGCGCGCCTCCGCCCCGCAGAACTCGATGTTGGCACGCGTAGTGTCGAAGTGATTGTTGTTGGGAACGACCTGGCCTTGCTTGACCAGCACCGAGAACAAGATCCGCTCGGCCGCCCGGCCCTGATGCGTGGGGATGACTTCCTTCAGCCCCGTGATGCCGGCGATGACGTCCTGGAACCGGTAGAACGACCGGCTGCCGGCATACGACTCGTCCGCATCCATCATGGCGGCCCACTGGCGCGACGACATCGCGCCGGTGCCCGAGTCCGTGAGCAGGTCGATCAGGACTTCGTCGCCGTGCAGGCCGAAGAGGTTGTAGCCCGCCCGTACCAGGGCTGCCTGCCGTTCCTCCGGAGTTGTGTGCTTGATGGCCTGCGTGGCGTGGATGCGGAACGGCTCGATGATCGTGCGGAAGGACATGGGGCGCTCGGGAAATGGCCCGGTAAACGTACGCCCGTCTCGGTATTCGCGCCCTGAGAGGGCGCGCTCGGCCAGGAGTGCGCCCTTCATAGGGCGCACAACGCGCCGAGCCCGGGCTTTCAGCCCGGGAACATCACGGCGCCCGCCTCTCCTCGAAGAACCTCCGCAGCAGGTCCCCGCACTCGTCGGCCAGCACGCCTCCCAGGACCTCCACCTGATGATTCAAGCTGCGGTGCCGCAGCAGATCCCCCACGCTTCCCGCCATTCCCGCCTTCGGGTCGTAGGCGCCGAACACCAGCCTACCGAGTTTGGCCAGCACGATCGCTCCCGCGCACTGGGCGCACGGCTCGAGCGTCACGTACAGGGTGCAGTCGCCCAGGCGATCGGTCTGGAGCACGCTCAGCGCCTGCTGCACGACGAGCAGCTCAGCGTGGGCCGTGGGATCGCCGCGCGCCACGGTCTCGTTGTGCGCCCGCGCGACGACGGCGCCGTCCCGAAACACGACGGCGCCCACCGGAACTTCTCCGCTGGACGCCGCCGTTCGGGCCTGCTCGAGCGCCGCCGCCATGCCGGCGTCGTGGTCGGGGGACGCGGGGCGGGGCCGTTTCCCCTTTCCCGCTTCCCCTTTCCCGGCCTTTTTAGGCACGCGCGGGCTCGGGCACTCCTCCGGCGATGCGCTCGAAGGTGAGGTGGCCGCCGTCCTTCGACCGGTCGACCCGGATGCGGTCGCCCTCCGAGTACTTGCCCTCGAGCACCGCCAGCGCGAGCGGGTTCTGCAGCAACCGCTGGATCGCCCGCTTGAGCGGCCGCGCGCCGTACACGGGATCGTACCCCTCGGCCACGAGCAGCTGCTTCGCCGTGGCCGTCACCTCGAGCTGCAGCTTCCGCTCCGCCACCAGTCGCTCCACCCGCTTGATCTGGATGTCCACGATCGTCGCGATGTCCTCGCTCGAGAGCGGGCGGAAGATGATCGTGTCGTCCACCCGGTTCAGGAACTCCGGCCGGAACGTCTGGCGCAACAGCTCCATGACCTTGGTCTCGACCTGCTCCCAGTTCTGCGTGCCCATCTCGAGGATGTCCTGCGACCCGATGTTGGACGTCATGATGAGCACGGTGTTGCGGAAGTCGACGGTACGCCCCTGCGAATCGGTGAGCCGCCCGTCATCCAGGATCTGCAGCAGCACATTGAACACGTCGGGGTGCGCCTTTTCGATCTCGTCGAACAGCACCACCGCGTAGGGACGGCGGCGGATGGCCTCGGTGAGCTGGCCTCCCTCCTCGTAGCCGACGTAGCCCGGGGGCGCGCCGATCATGCGCGCCACGGCGTGCTTCTCCATGTACTCGGACATGTCGAGCCGTACCAGCGCCTTCTCGTCGTCGAACAGGAACTCGGCCAGCGCCCGTGCGGTCTCGGTCTTCCCCACGCCGGTGGGACCGAGGAAAATGAACGAGCCGGTGGGGCGGTTGGGGTCCTGCAGGCCGGCCCGGGCCCGCCGCACCGCGTTGGCCACCGCGGCGAGCGCCTCCGGCTGCCCGATCACGCGGCGGGATAGCTCATCCTCCAGATGAGTCAAACGCTCGCGCTCAGACTCGAGCATCTTGGACACCGGAATCCCCGTCCACTTGGACACGATCTCGGCGATGTCGTCGGCATCGACTTCCTGCTTCAGGTACTTCGCGTTCTTCTGCACCTCGGCGAGCCGCTTTTCGGTCTCGGCGATCTCGCGCTCGAGCGCCGGGATGCGGCCGTAGGTGATCTCGGCCGCTTTTTGGAGATCTCCCCGGCGGGTGGCCTGCTCCGCCTCGGTGCGCAGCTGCTCGAGCTGGGCCTTCTTGCCCTGCAGCCCGCCGATCGTCTCCTTCTCCGCCTGCCACTGCGCCTTCATCACCTTGGAGCGCTCGCGCAGCTCCGCCACCTCGGCCTCGACCTTGGCGCGGCGCTCCTTCGACGCCTTGTCCTTCTCTTTGGCCAGGGCGGCGAGCTCGATCTCGCGCTGCACGATCTGCCGCTCGACTTCGTCGATCTCTTGCGGCAGCGAGTCGATTTCGATCCGCAGCCGGCTCGCCGCCTCGTCCACCAGGTCGATCGCCTTGTCGGGAAGGAAACGGTCGCCGATGTAGCGGTGCGACAGGGTCGCCGCGGCCACCAATGCGGTGTCCGTGATGCGCACGCCATGGTGCACCTCGTAGCGCTCCTTCAGGCCGCGCAGAATCGCGATCGTGTCCTCGACCGACGGCTCACCCACGAACACCGGCTGGAAGCGGCGCTCCAGAGCTGCGTCCTTCTCGATGCGCTTGCGGTACTCGTCGAGCGTGGTGGCGCCTACCACGTGCAGCTCGCCGCGCGCCAGCGCCGGTTTCAGCATGTTGGACGCGTCCATGGCGCCCTCGGCGGCGCCCGCGCCCACCAGCGTGTGCAGCTCGTCGATGAAGAGGATGTAGCGGCCCTCGGCGCCCGTGATCTCCTTGAGCACCGCCTTGAGCCGATCCTCGAACTCGCCGCGATACTTGGTGCCCGCGATCAGCGAGCCGAGATCGAGCGCGACAACATGCTTGTTGCGCAGCGAGTCGGGAACGTCTCCGTTCACGATGCGCTGGGCCAGCCCTTCCACGATCGCGGTCTTGCCCACTCCGGGCTCGCCGATCAGGACCGGATTGTTCTTGGTGCGGCGCGACAGCACCTGCATCACGCGCCGGATCTCCTCGTCTCGTCCGATCACCGGGTCGAGCTTGCCCTTGCGGGCCTGCTCGGTGAGATCGCGGGTGTAGCGCTCGAGCGCCTGATACTTCTGCTCCGGCGCCTGATCGGTCACGCGCTGCGGCCCGCGCACGCCCTCGAGCGCCGCCAACAGCGCGGCGCGGTCGACACCCGCCGCGGCGAGCAGCTGCTTCGCCGTCGTGCCCTTCTCCTCCACCAGGCCCAGCAGGATGTGCTCGGTCGAGACGTAGGCGTCGCCCAGCGCCTTCGCCTCGTCGTCCGCCCGATCGAGCACCCGCGAGACCTCGCGCGACAGCGTCGGCTCGGCCGCCGTGCCCGATTGCTGCGGGAAGCGCGCGATTTCCCGCTCGGTCTCGGCCTTGAGCTGGGTGATGTTGATCCCGGCCTTCTGGAGCAGCGGGACGACGATGCCGTCGTCCTGCGCGAGCAGCGCCTGGAAGAGATGAGCGTCGTTGACGACGGGGTTGCCGCGCGAGCGCGCCAGCGCGCCCGCCTGTTGCAGGGCCTCTGCGGCCTTCACGGTCAAACGTTCAGGATTGATCATAGCACCCGGCGCCCGGGGCAACCTCTGTGCCGACTGTAAGATGCCGAATCGGCAGGAGCGACGCCAAGATTAGGGGCTGATAGACCGGTGCAGCTGCCTCGCTGCGGGTGCGACGTCTAAATCATTGCGGCGGCTGCTTTACGACCTTCTTGTACACCCGCTGACCGTCCACGACCAGCTGATAGATGTATACGCCGGACGCCGCCGGCTTGCCCGTGTTGGCGACGAAGCCATCCCAGTACGCGCTGTACGCGCACCCGAGCTGCGTGGGACAGCTGAGCGCGAGGCTGTCCAGCGCCTTCCCGGTGCCGCGCAGCACCGGGATCGCGACCAGCTGCGCGAGCACGTTATAGATCCGTAGCGACACGACGGGCCGGTGACCCTTGAGGAACAACTGCCCGCTCAGCTTGAACGGGATCGTGGTCACCGGATTGAAACGATTGTGCTGAAGCTCGATCGTGGGCTGGGGCTCCTGTCCCGCAGCGGGCGCTACCCCCCCCGCCAGCACCCACAGCCCGAGCCCGAGCATCGCCCAGGCGAACCGCCTCATCGCCGCTCCTCTAGCACACGAGATAGTGACTCTAGACCGCTCTCCTTGTGTCGCTGGTGATGCGTGATACAGGGCGCACCGTGAAACTATGGTCCGCCTTTCCCTGCTGTCAACCGGCCCAGAACCCGGGCGTCGCCCGTGCGGCGTGTCACGCCGCGGCGATCCGCCCACTCGAGCAGCGGGATCAGGTACTTGCGCGTGAGCCCGAGCCGGTCGCGTAACTCCGCAGGCGTCGCCGACCCGAGCTCCGTCAGCGTGGCTTCGAGCGCGGCCCGAAACTCCGCGAGCGCCGGTGCCGCGGCGTAGCGCTCCTGATCCATCTGCTCCACCACGCCCTCCCGCGCGAGGTGGGCGAGCACCGCCCGCACCGGCGCGTTGGGCAGCTCGCGCTCGAGCTCGGCGACCGTCGGCACCTGCCACTTTGCCTCCGCCACACGGCGCGCGACCTGGTCCCGGGCTCCGCTTGAGCGGGCGTCGAAGGCAGGACGCCACCCCGGCACCCGCGCCACGCTTTCGACGATCTCCAGTTTGCGCCCGCGCACGCCCTGCGCCAATACCGCATCGACCACGGCGGCGGGAGGTGGCGAGCTCGCCGCGCCGCCCCCTACCCCGGCGCGCAACGCCTGGAGCGACATCCCCGGATCGAGGGGATGCTCCTTGTGGTGTCGCCGCAACACTTCCGCTAGCCGTGCCGCTTCGGCCGTGACGGCCGCGCTCGCGACGAGCGTCTCGTCCAACACTAGGAGCCCGTCCCCCACGTCGGCGATGACCGTCGTCACACGCCGTGGTGCCACGCCGAGCCGCACCGCGAGCGTCTCCGTCGCTACGCCCGCGAGCCCCGCCTCGACGACCAGCGCTTCGAGTCGCTGCGCCGGCGTCTGGTCCGGGACGATTCGGCGCCGGCGCAGCCGCGTGCGTTGCGGCGGGAAGGGGTCCAGCACGACTCCACCTCCGATGGTGGTGACCGGGGAGAACGAGCGCAGCACGAAGCGGTCGCCGCCTCGCGCCACCAGGGGCGTCTCGAGCAGCAGGCGCGCCTGCCCCGTTTCCCCCGGCCCGATGGCCCGTGTCTGGACCACGCGGGCGAGAATTTCCGCCGTCCCCAAGTGGACCCGGACGCGGGTGCGCGAGGCGAGCGGCTTGTGCGCCCCGGGGAGCAGCTCGACGCTGGCGTCGAGCATGCCTGTGGCGTGCCAGCCCGGACCCGTGACCGCGACGTCGCCGCGCGCGAGCTCGCTCTTGTCCACGCCCACGAGCGCCAGCGCGGTGCGGCGTCCGGGCACGGCCCGCGCGGCGGACTCGCCGTGGACCTCTATGGAGCGCACGCGCGCGTCCCGCCCCAGCGGGAGCAGCCGCACCGACTCGCCGACGGCGACGCCGCCGCTCCACGTCGACCCGGTCACGACGGTGCCGGCGCCCGCCACGGCGAACACGCGGTCGATGGGCAGTCGGAACAGGTCGGCCGCGGGGCGCTCGACCAAGTCGGCGGCGACCCGGCCCAGGGCGCTCCGCAGCTCGTCCAATCCTTCGCCCGTGAGCGCGGACACCGCCACGGCGCGCTCCCAGCGGATCCGGCTCGCCGCCAGCCGGGTTGCCACCTCGCCCTGCACCAGCTCGAGCCATTCGGCGTCCACCAGATCGCGCTTGGTGATGACGGGGATGCCGCGACGCACGCCGAGCAGCTCGACGATGGCGAGGTGCTCTTCGGTCTGGGGCATGATCCCTTCGTCGGCGGCGATGACGAGCAGGGCGACGTCGATGCCGGTGGCGCCCGCGAGCATATTGCGCACGAAGCCTTCGTGTCCGGGAACGTCGACCACGCTCGCCTGCACGTCGTCTCCGAGCGGCAGCGGCGCGAACCCCAGATCGATCGTGATGCCGCGACGCTTCTCCTCCTCCCAGCGGTCGGTGTCGACCCCGGTGAGGGCCTTCACCAGGGCGGTCTTGCCGTGGTCGATGTGGCCCGCGGTGCCGATTACGAAGCGGCGGAGGGAATCGGTGTTGGAGTGGGGGGTACCCACGCGCGACGCTCCCAGAAGTCGAGGGCCGAAAGGGGGCCGGCCTCGCCCAGGTGGTAGCGGACGAAGCGGGCGACGAGGCGGCGGTGAGCGGCCGCGTGTGGGCGGTCGAGCAACGGCAGATCCGCTCGCGCGTCGTTCAGGGCGAGGAGATCACGGTACGCGCGCGGCGGCAGGCGGCTGGGTGCGTCCCCCGCAGCGGGCGCGCAGCGCGTGCACAGGGCGCCGCCGTCCGCCACGCTGAAGCGCACGGGCTCGTCGGCCGCCGGGTCGATCGCCGCGCCGTCGCGGGCGCAGCGCGCGAGCGAGGGCTCGAAGCCGAGCACGGCGAGCAGGCACCACAGCGCCCGCACGGCGGCGGCGTCGACTTGGTCCGGGGACGCCAGCTCGAGCGCGTCGAGCGCGCCGGTGAGGGTGTCGTAGGCGGCCGCCAGCGGCGCCGGGGGCGCCATCTTGAGCATGACTTCGGTGAGCGCCGTAGCGCCGGCGAAGCGACCCACGTCCGCCGCCAAGTCGCGCCGCAGGTTGACGAGGTCGAACGCCCCCAGCGTATGGAGCTCGCGGGTCTCGCGGAAGTAGAGCTGGGCCGTTCCCTCGCTCAACAGCTCGAGCCCCGCCCCGAAGCGGCTCTTGGGACGGAGCGCGCCCTTCGCGATGGCGCTCTGCACGCCCAGGTCGCGCGTCGCGAGCCGTACCACCTTGGAGGTCTCGCTGTAGCGGTAGGTCTGGAGCACGACGGCGGGGGTGGTGACGAGCGCCATGGCTACGGAGTCGCCGCCACTGCGGCGGTGGTCGGACAGATCCCAACCGTCACGGTGTGGATCTCGCGGTAATCGGGCGGCGCTGTCAAAACATGCACCGCGCCGGGCCCGTTGCATCCACCGGGCCCGACCGCGTACACGCGGCCGCGGAGGTCGATCGCGAGACCGTTGATGCCGCTGTCACCTGGATTGATGCCGTTGCCAGGCGCGCGCGTCACGGCGCGGATGGACGTGTTTACCTCGAGGATGCCCTCCCGGGCCGACGCGATCAGCAGACGGCTCCCAGTGGGATGAAACACCACCGCCCCCGGTGATTCACCCAACCCGTTGAGGACGGCGACCTCGGCGCGGCGCTTGGGATCGACGATGGAGAGCTTGCCATCCGCCGTTCCAGACCTGCCGGCGGCAACCACGTATAGCAAGCTGTCGTCCCCCACGGCGGCAAAGCGGGCGGCCAAGCCGGTGAGTGGAATCGAATCAGGGGTGCGGACCCCGCAACACTCGAATGACGTAAGCCAGCTCGGCCCGGCCGGGACACCACCCACGAGATTGCTGTTGACGACGAACACGCGGGTGCCGACTAACGCGACCGCTCGTGGGAAGACGCCGACCGCAACGCTCGTCGTGTCGCCAATGAAGTAGTTGAGCCGGGTAACGGTGTTGAGGGCGCGATTGGCGATCCACGCGATCGAGTCGTCCTGGATGGCGACACCGTCGGGTTCCGACCCGGCACGGAGGGGCAGCACGTAATCTCGCCGGCCGCACAGCGCGACGGGATCGGGGGGGCATGTAACCAGGAGGCTCACGCCCACCGCGCTGGCCTGCTCGAGGGTGACGACGAACGCCCGGCCTTGCCCGGCGATGGTAGTAGGGTTCGCGGTAGTGCCTGGCCAAGACCGTGTCGTCACGCTGAAATCGGTGGCGGAAACAAGCGACAGGTCGGACACATTGACCACGCCGATCACCTGCCCCGCCGAGCTGGTCTGCTCGAGGGCATCGCTGCACGCGGCGGCGAGCGCGAGGGCAAGCAGGGCGAGGCGTCTCATCGAGCGGCGGTCTCCACAAGATCACAATATACGAACCGGCGGTCGCGCAGCACGACGGGCCCCCGCTCGTGCCGTACGTCCTGCCGAAACCCCGGGCCCGCGTACACGAACGTGTGGAACTCGCCGTTCTCCCCACACGGATCCACGGCGGCGGGGAGATCCCGCAACAGCTCGGTGTCGAACTCCCGGCCGGCGAACTCGGCGGCGAGCTGGTCCGCATCCACGCACACGAGCACCGCGCGGTATCCCAGCCGGACGAATTGGTGCGCCAGCGCCCGGGTATCGCGCAGCCACAGCGGAAACAGGCCGCGCATGCCGATCCGCGCCAGCATCCGCTCCCGATAGGCGCGGATGTCCGCGAGGAACAGGTCCCCGAAGACGACCGTGTCGAGACCCGGCACGCGGTCCCGCAGCGCCACCAGCGTGGCGCCCATGTTGCCTTCGTACTCCTCGTTCGTGGCGCCCGGCGAGATCACCACCTGCTCGAGCGGCAGGCCGAGGGACGCGGCCTGGCGCTCGAGTAGGGTGCGGCGCACGCCGTGCATGCTGATCCGCTCGTACGCTCCCGTCACCGTGGTGAGCAGCGCCGCCACCCGGTAGCGCCCGTCCAGCAGGATCTCGCGCAGCGCCAGCGCGCTGTCTTTGCCGCCGCTCCACGCGACGAGGACGTCCTGGGGCACGTCAGCCATCCCGCCGAGTCACATCCCCCAGGTGACACGCCCGCCCAGCAGGATCGTGCGGCCGCGGGCCGGAAAGTTCTTCACTTCCTGGTAGGCGTGATCGAGCAGGTTCTCGACCCGGCCCGAAAGCGTGAGCCCCGGGGCGCCGCCTCGCGGTCGCAGCACGTCGAGCTGGGCGGCCAGGTCGACGCGCGCGTAGGGGGGAAGTGTCACGCGTGGAAACGGGAACGTGGAGAAATCCTGATCTTGTCGGTCGCCGACGTACGTGACCGCGAGCGACAGGGTGCCGAGTGCGGCCCACCGATAACCCGCGTCCAACCGCGCCGAGTGCTGCGGCCGCCGTGTCAGCGGCCGTCCGGCCGCCAACAACGCTCCCGATGACGAGTCGAATCCGGGATTGGTGATCTCGGTGTGGAGGTAGGTGTAACTCGCGGCCAGAGACATGGGTCCCGCCGGTGCGTAGCGTATGCCCAGCTCGAGGCCGTTCGCGTCCGCGGCGGCCACGTTCGAATAGTTCGGAGCCCCCGCCGCCGCGCTCGGGTCGTAGTCGATCAAATCGACAAAGCGCTGCTCAAAGCCCGTCGCGGAGAAGCTGAGGCGATCCCCGGCGAGCCACTGCTCGATGCCCAATTCCCAGCTGCGGGAGTGCTCGGGCCGCAGGTCCGGGTTGCCGACGGTGTAGCCGGTCGAATAGTTCTCCAGGAAGCTTGGCTCCCGGAAGCCGGTGCCGGCCGTCGCCCGAAGCCGTGTCCCGCCGGCGAGCCGGTACACGGCGCCCAGGCGATAGGCGAGGAAGCTGCCGAAGCGTTGATTGTCCTCCACGCGCACCCCGGTGGTCAGGCCGATCCTGGCGCCGACATCGGTCACCCCCTGCGCGTAGAAGGCGGCGTTCCAGCGCGCCGAGTCGATCGGCAGCGTGGTGCAGTCGCCGAATGACGACTGACAGACGTTGAACCCGTGCTCGCGCTCCTGCTCGACCGCCGTCCCCAGCGTCACGACAGCCCCGGACGACAGGTAGAAATTCGCCCGGAGGTCGGCGCTGGAACGCCGCACGTCGTCGAGATTCTGGAATCGGGAGCTGTCCGTCGTAGTGTCGGGGCGATTGTCGAACCCGCCGTCGGTCTCGTTGGTGGCGAGGAGCAAGCGCGCCTCGAGCCGCCTGGTGAAGTAGTGCCCGACGTCGAGGCCGATGGTTGGTCCGCTTCCATAGCCGAACTGGTTGTGATCGACGGCCTTGCCGGCACCGTTCGTCGGAAAGTGAAACACGCCGTCGTCGTACCGCAGCGTGAGTGTCGCATCGGTACGGTCATCCGGCACGACGCGCGCCAGACCGGAGAAGACGGTGTTGTGATACTCATTGTTGAATGCGTACATCCCGTCGCTGGTGAAGCGCGATAGCGAGGCGGAGTACGTGGCCACCTGGCTCCCGCCGGAAGCCTCAGCGTCCCACGCCAGCGTTCCGTAGGTGCCCCCTCGAACGCTCGCCTCGGAGCGGCTCGAGCCCGGTGCGCGCCGCGTGAAGATCTGGACGACACCGGTGACGGCGTCGGAGCCATACAACACGCTGGCCGGGCCGCGCACGACCTCGATTCGCTCGACATTGTCCGTCGTCAGGTTCGCGAAATCGAACGACCCGCCGGGCTGATTCACCGGGACGCCGTCCAGCAACACCTTCACGTAGTTGCTTTGCCCACCTCGCATGAACAACGACGTCTGGCCCCCGAAGGAGCCGGTCTGCACCACCGCCGCCCCGGGGACATCCCGCAGCGCTTCGAAGACGGTCTGGATCCCCTGCTCGCGGAGATCCGCTCCGCGGAGCACGGTGACCGCGGCGGGCACGCCCGCGAGCGAGCGGGGCACGCGGGTGGCCGTGACGACCACTGGGTTGAGCTCCACGGTGTCGATCGGGGTCTGGCCGGCCAGGGCCGCCGGGACGACCAGGAGCGGGAGCGCACGCAGGGCGAGTCTCATCGAGCCTCCTTTCGCAATCGCAGGGGAGTCATCTGGGGCCGGCCCTCGAACGGCGCAATCGCCACCGGCCACGCGAACACACGCTCCACCGTCTCACGGGTGAGTACGTCGCCGGGCGCACCGGCGCCCGCCGGGCGTCCCTCCGACAAGAGCAGGACGCGGTCGGCGAACCGCGCCGCTAGATTCACGTGATGCGTGATCATCAGGACGCCGAGCCCCTGCGCGTCCACGAGCGTACGTACCAGCTCGAACAGCTCCATCTCGTGCCGCAGGTCGAGCGAGGCGGTCGGCTCGTCGAGCACGAGCAGCCGGGGCTCCTGCGCCAGCGCCCGCGCCAGCCGGACGCGCTGGTATTCGCCGCCCGAGAGCGTCCAGAGCCAGCGGTCGGCCAGGTCCGCCGCGTCGCATGCCGCGAGCGCGCCGTCGACGGCCGCCCGGTCTGTCGCACCCACGCCGCCGAACAGCGAGAGGTGTGGGTAGCGACCCAGCAGCACCGTCTCGCGCACGCGCTGTGGGAACAGGTTGTCCTCGCGCTGGGGAAGTACGCCCACCAGGCGCGCCAGGGCGCGCCGCGACCAGGTGTGCGCCGGGCGTCCCAGGATCTCGACCTCACCGGCGACGAGCGGCACGAGGCCGAGGGCCGCGCGCACCAGCGTCGTCTTGCCGCTGCCGTTGGGTCCGAGCACCGCGTGCAGCTCGCCGGCAGGGAGCTCGAGCGAGACGCTCTCGAGGCTGTCGCGCGCGGCGTCCGGGTAGCGGCACGTGACGCCGCGCAGCGCGACGATCAGCTCACGGTCCATCGGCGCAGCAGGAATGCGAACACCGGGACACCCAGCAGCGCGGTCACGATCCCGACGGGCAGCTCGCGCGGGGCCACGACGGTGCGGGCCAGGGTGTCGGCGGCCGCGAGCAGAATGCCACCCGTGAGGAACGCCGTCGGGAGCAGGGTGCGATGGAGCCGGCCCCACACGAGGCGGCACAGGTGCGGCACGACCAGCCCCACGAACCCGATCACGCCCGCGACGGCGACGGCGGCGGCGGTCAGGAGCGACGCGGCCAGATAGACGACGCGCTTGAGCCGCCGCACGTCGGCGCCGAGGTACTGGGCGGGCTCCTCGCCCAGGGCGAGCAGATCGAGGGGCCGGGCGGACGCGACGAGGACGCCGAGCGGCAACGGCGCGTACGCGAGCATCACGAGCACCGTGGTCCAGGACGCTCCGGAAAACCCGCCCCACAGCCACAGGAACGCGTTGCGCAGCTCCGTGGCCTGGGCGAGTGAGACCAGCGCCGTGGTGATGGCCGCGGCGAACGCGCCCACGGCCACGCCGCCCAGCAGCAGGATGCGCGGATCGAGCTCGGCCCCTCCCATGAGTCCCAGCCGATACACCAGCGCCATCGCGCCCACGGCTCCGACGAACGCCGCGAGCGGGAGGGCCCAGGGACCGGGAAGGTGGAGTGCGATCGCCGCCACGGCGCCCAGGCCCGCGCCGCCCGACAGCCCGAGCAGGAAGGGATCCGCCAGCGGATTGCGCACCAGCGCCTGGAGGCTCGTGCCCGCGACGCCGAGGGCGCCGCCCACCAGGAACGCCAGCACCGCGCGGGGCAACCGCAGCTGCCACACGATCGCCGAACCGGGCAGGTCCGCGAGGGGCAGGTTGGCGGGCCCGACGAGCAGCGCCGCGGCGAGGGTCGCGAGAGCCGCGCCGGCCAGCACCACGTACTTCACGGCGTGGTGTCGAGGCGCCGCCGCAGCTCGCGGACCGCCTCCCTCGCGCGCGGGCCGGGCCGGCCGAACAGCCCACCGGGCAGAAACAGGAACCGTCGCTTCCGTACCGCCGGCACCACGCGCCACTCCGGGCGGCCGGCGTAGCGGGGCGGTGCCGCCGTATCCGACAGCACCGCGATGAAGTCGGGGTTGCGCGCGGCGATCGTCTCGATCGACACCTGGGCCGAGGGCGCGGCGATGTCGTGGAACACGTTGCGCGCGCCGGCGAGCCCGGCGAGGCGGTCGAGGTAGCTCCCCGCCCCGATGACGATCGGCGGGTTGTCCCAGACCAAGAAGACGAGGGACTCGGGGCTAGGGGTGGGGGACTCGGGGCTCTGGGAGACGAGACTGTCCATGGCTCGCGCCAACGAGTCCCCTGCTGCTGTGCGCCCGGTGAGCACGCCCAACCGCCGGGCCGCGGGCGCCAGCTCCTCGAGCCGATTGAGATCGAGCAGGACGGTCCGGATGCCGAGCCGCTCGAGCTGCTCCGCGGCCGTGGCGTTCTGGCCGGAGCGGTACAGTACGACGAGGTCCGGCCGGCGGGCGGCCACCGCCTCGACGTTCGGGGGGATGCCGTCGCCCACGCTGGGCACGGCGAGCGCCGCGGGCGGGTAGTCGCACCACGCGGTTCGGCCGACCAGGCGGTGGCCCGCGCCGATGGCGAACAGGATCTCGGTAAACGACGGCAGCAAGGAGACGATGCGGCGGGCGGGCACGGCGAGCGCCACCCGGCGGCCCGCGTCGTCGGTAACGGCGGGGCCGGCGGCGGGCGCGTGCTCACCCCGGGCGCAGGCCACGGCGGCGAGCGCGACGAGTCCCGCGAGGTGGGTGCGCACTGTCCAGCGGCGCATAGCGAAAAAACCCACCCCCGACGGAGCGGAGATGGGCTAGCGCCTGCGCCTGGGTGCGCAGCGCCACCATCCCTCCCGCGAGGGATCTGCAGGTGGCGCGAACGAAGACGTCTCCTGGCTCCGGGCGAGCGGCCCGCCTTCCCGGGTGATCGCACCCAGTGGCGTCGAGCCGCTACAGCTGCCCGTCACAGTGGCGGGGCCGCGCCGGATTTGCACCGGCTTCCGTAGATCCCCGTTCGCTTGTAACGACGCTGCTAGTCTATCGCGGTTTGCGTCGCAGCGCAACCACGAACCCGGCCACGAGCGCGAGCGCCGCGAGGCCGACGACGAACGGCACCAGCGCTTCCGGCGCGAGCGGCCGATCGCTGAAGGCGATCGCGAGCGGCGCGCCCGCGCCGAGCGCCGGCGTGCGGTAGCGCGCGAAGCGGCGCCCTTCGATGCGCTCGATCCCGAGCGAGTCGAGCCGCGCCGCGCGCACCACGGCCGCGGTGTCCTCGAGCAGCAGGTCGACCTCTTCGATCGGCTGGTCGATCGGCAGGTCCACGCGGCGCGCGGTCGCGGGCAGTACATACGTATAGCTCAGCTGCTTGCGCTCGCCCGGCGGGATGGGGCCGAACACGGCGACCGAATCGTCCCGCAGCGTCACGGCGCGGGCCGAGACGTCGCCCTGCCCCACCTGGAACTGGATCGCCGCGGCCGGAATGGCGCCGGCCCAGGTGGGACGGAGCGTGTCGGCGGCGACGCGGGTCGCCGCGCCGGGGTTCTCGAGCTCCAGCAGCTCGAGCACGTCCCGGCTGCCGTCTCGCTTGATCTTCGCCACAGTCACGAGGCGACGGGTGACCCGCACGGCCGGACCCGCGGAGCTGGTGTCGTAGACGTAGAGGGCGCGGAGCGGCGCCGGCTGCGAGCGCCCCGGGGTGACCGGCTCCGAGAAGTACGCGATGCCGGCGCGCCAGCTACTCACGACATACAGCGCGGTCGAGTCGGCGTGGCGGATCGTCAGGGTGTAGTGGCCGTGCGCGTCGGTGCTGGTGGAGTCGATCGGCCGCCCGCCGCCGCCCATCGACACCTCGTGCAGCACCACGCGGGTACCCGCGAGCGGCCGTCCCGCGGGCCCGTACAGCACCCGTCCCGAAACGACGATTCCCTGCGCCTCGAGACCCGCAGCTCCCGCCCAGCTGAGCAGCGCGAGCAGCGCGACGCTAGGGAGTGAACTTCCCGAAATCTTCAGGATCGAGGTTCTGGAGGTAGTTCTTCAGGGCATCGGGATCGAGCGGTCCCGAGCCGGACTCGCCGCCGGGCTCGCCCGTCTCCACCGACGTGAGCGCGAGCAGGCCCTCGCTCGTGAAGATCGGCGCCTTGAGCCGCAACGCGACGGCGATCGAGTCGGAGGGCCGGGCGTCGATCTGGATCACCGCGTCGCCGCGGTAGATGTGCAGCTCGGCGTAATACGTGTTCTCCTTGACCTGGGTGATGATCACCTTGCGCAGGTCCGCGCCCAGGCCCAGGATCACCTGCTTCAGCAGGTCGTGGGTGAGCGGCCGGGCGAACTTCACCCCCGCCAGCTCCATCGCGATGGCGCTCGCCTCGGCGGGCCCGATCCAGATCGGGAGGACCCGTTCCCCCTCCTGCTCCTGCAGAATGACGACGGGAGTGTTGGTCGTGCGATCGAGCCCCAGGTGGGCGACCCGAACCTGGATGACGTTGGCGCTCAGGTCCCCATCTCCCACGATGCGAGATACTTCTGCTGCTCGGGTGTGAGCGTGTCGATGGCGACCCCCATGGCCGCGAGCTTCAACCGGGCGATGTCGGCATCGAGCTCGCGCGGGATGCGGTGCACATCCTTGCCCAAGTCGCGCCCGTGCCGCACCACGTGCTCCGCCGCCAGCGCCTGGTTCGCGAACGACATGTCCATCACGCTCGCCGGGTGTCCTTCCGCGGCCGCCAGGTTGATGAGCCGACCGTCCGCCAGCACGAACAGGCGCTTGCCGTCCAGGCGCCACTCGTCCACGAACTCGCGCACCGGGGTGGGGCCCTGGGCCGCCCGCTTGAGGCCGTCGAGGTCGATCTCGACGTTGAAGTGACCCGAGTTCGTGAGAATCGCCCCGTCTTTCATGGCGCGCATGTGCTCCACGCGGATCACGTGCAGGTTGCCGGTCAAGGTGACGAACACGTCTCCCACCCGCGCGGCTTCGGCCATCGGCACGACGCGGTACCCGTCCATCTGGGCTTCGAGCGCCTTGAGTGGATCGATCTCGGTCACGAGCACGTTCGCGCCCGCACCGCGCGCCCGCAGCGCGAACCCCCGGCCGCACCACCCATACCCCGCCACCACCATCGTGCTCCCCGCCACCAGCACGTTGGTGGCCCGCAGGATGCCGTCGAGCGTCGACTGGCCCGTGCCGTAGCGGTTGTCGAACAGGTGCTTGGTGTCGGAGTCGTTCACCGCGATCACCGGGAACTGCAGCACACCGTCGCGCGCCATCGCCTTGAGACGGATGACGCCGGTGGTGGTCTCTTCGGTGGATCCCACCACGCCGCCGACCAGCGCCCGCCGCTCCGCCCCGGACAGGCCCTCGACCCACTGGCGCACCGGCGGCGCGAGGTCGTCCAGCCGGTTCAGCGCGATCATGTGGAGCGCGCCGACCAGGTCGGCGCCGTCGTCCATGGTGACATCCGGCCGGTGCGCCAGGGCGGCCCGGATGTGCTCGTAGTAGGTGGCGTGATCTTCGCCCTTGATGGCGAACACCTTGATACCGTGATCCTTCACCAGGTGGGCCGCGACGTCGTCCTGCGTGGAAAGGGGATTCGACGCGCACAGCGCCACGTCCGCGCCGCCCGCCTGGAGTGTGACGGCGAGGTTCGCCGTCTCGGTCGTGACGTGCAGGCAGGCGGAAAGGCGCCGCCCGACCAGCGGCCGTTCCCGGGAAAAGCGCTCCCGAATGAGGCGCAGCACCGGCATGGATCGCTCCGCCCACTCGGTACGGCGCCGCCCCTCGGCCGCGAGTCTCGGGTCCTTGATGTCGGAAGTCGCGCTCGCAGCCGTCGTCGTCATGCGGTGACTTTCTTGGTGTAGTGCTTGGAACGCTGCGCCGCGAGTCGCAGCTCTTCGACGCGGTTCGCGTGCTCCCACGTGAACAGCTCGACTTCGCGATCCACGTCCTTGTCCACGAAGCGACGCCGCTCCGGGGCACGGCCGAAATGTCCGTAGGCGGCCGTGGCACGGTAGATCGGGTTGCGGAGGCCGAGTGCCTTGATGATCCCGAGCGGCGTGAGGTCGAACACCTCGCGGACCGCATCTTCGATGGCTTCATCGGGGACCGCGCCGCTGCCGAACGTGTCGATCATGACGGACACCGGCTGAGCGACACCGATGGCGTACGCCACCTGGACCTCGCAGCGCCGCGCCAGCTTGGCCGCCACGATGTTCTTCGCCACCCAGCGCATCGCGTAGGCGGCCGAGCGGTCGACCTTGGAGGGATCCTTGCCGCTGAACGCGCCGCCCCCGTGGCGGGCCATGCCCCCATAACTGTCGACGATGATCTTGCGGCCGGTGAGCCCGGCGTCGCCCTGCGGCCCACCGACCACGAACCGGCCCGTGGGATTCACCAGCAGATCGGCGTCGCGCACCTCGAAGCCCGCGTCCGCGAGCACCGGCCGCACTACCAGGGCGATCACGCCCTCGCGCAGCTCTGCGTTGTCGATTTTGTCGGAGTGTTGGGTCGAGACGACTACCTTGCTGATCCCCACGGGGCGGGCACCCTCGTACATCACGCTGACCTGCGTCTTGCCGTCGGGCCGGAGCCACGGGAGATCGCCCGCCTTGCGCACGGTCGCCAGCCGCTCGGCCAGCCGGTGGGCCAGTACGATCGGCAGCGGCATCAGCGTCGGCGTCTCGTCCGACGCGTAGCCGAACATCATGCCCTGGTCGCCCGCGCCGCCTTTGTCCACGCCCAGGGCGATGTCCCCGGATTGGCGGTCGATGGTGGTGAGAATGGCGCAGGTCTGGGCGTCGAAGCCGAAGCTCGCGTCGGTGTAGCCGATCGCGCTGATCGTCCCCCGCACGATGTCGGGGATGTGCACGTAGGTGGACGTCGTGATCTCGCCCGCGACCACCGCCATGCCGGTCGTGACCAGCGTCTCGCACGCCACGCGAGCGGCGGGGTCCTTGGCGACGATGGCGTCCAGGACGGCGTCCGAGATCTGATCGGCGATCTTGTCGGGATGACCTTCCGTCACCGACTCGGAGGTGAAGACGTGGCGCTGCGCTGGCATGTGTCGATCCGACGCGGGTTTAGACGTTCAAACTAGCGGCACGCCGCCCGCCCGGCAACCGGGCGTCGGGGTCGAGCAGCTTCAGGTCCACCGCTTCGGCGAGCGCCAGGCGCAGCAAGTCGAGCACGGCGTCGGCGGTGCGCGCGCCGAGCGCCTGCTCGGCCGCCAGTCGCGCGCGTGCCACACTCACCTGCCGCACCATCCACTTGACGATCGTCAATTTTGGCGGCGCGACGGAGAGCGTGTCGTAGCCGAGCCCGAGCAGCAGGAACGCCGACAGCGGCTCCGAGGCCATCTCACCGCACACGCTCGCGGGTTTGCCGGCGGCGCGCGCGGCATCGGCCACCATCTTGAGCAGCCGCACGACGCTCGGGTCGTGGGAGTTGAAGCGGTCGGCGAGCCGGGCATTGCCGCGGTCCACGACGAGCGTGTACTGCGTGAGGTCGTTCGTGCCGACGCTCAAGAAATCCGACGCTTCGGCCAGCCGGTCGGCGATCACCGCGGCGGCCGGCGTCTCGACCATCACCCCCACCGGAAGCGACGCCGCCGCTTCGATCCCCTCGGCGGCGAGCCGCTTTGCCTGCTGCGCGACGATCTCGCGTGTCCGGTCGACTTCGTCGAGCCGCGTCACCAGCGGGATCATCAGGTGGATCTGGCCGTGCGCCGCCGCGCGTAGCGCCGCGCGTATCTGCGTGTGGAAGATCTCCGGGCGGTCGAGGCACACGCGGATCGCGCGCCAGCCGAGCTGGGGGTTGGTCTCCGTCATCATGCGGAATGCGCCCGGCAGCTTGTCGCCGCCCAGGTCGTACGTGCGCACCACCACCGGGGAGCCCGGGAATGCCTCGGCCACGCGCCGGAAGTACGCGGTCTGCTCGTCTTCGCTCGGCAGGGTGGTGTGACTGGTGATCAGGAACTCGGTGCGCAGCAGGCCGACGCCTTCGGCGCCATGCTCCTGCGCGGCCCTGATCTCGTCGGGCAGATCCACGTTGCCCCGCAGCACGATGCGCGCGCCGTCGGTCGTGACGGCCGGCTGCGACGCGACCTCGTCGAGCTGGGTCGCCAGCTCGCGGCGGCGCAGCTCGCGCTCCCGGGCATCGGCGATCTCGGCGGGCGTGGGATCGAGCAGCACGGTGCCGCGGGTCCCGTCCATCACGAGCATCGTGCCCGGCGCGATGCGCTCCATCGCACCCGTCACACCGAACACCGCCGGGATGCCGATGGAGTGCGCCAGGATCGCCGCGTGCGAGGTCCGGGTACCTTCCTCGCTCACGAGCCCCACCACGTGCTCGCGGTCGAGCTGGACGGTGAGGCCCGGGCCGAGCTCGCGCGCCACGACGACTGAGGGATCGGTGATCCCCTCCCACAGCTCGTCCGAGCCCCGATGCATCAGGTGCTCGAGCACCCGGATCGTCACGCCCGAGAAGTCGGCGAGCCGGTCCTTCAGACGCGGGTTGCCGGTGGCGGTCCACAGGTCGCGCACCTCGAGCGCCTTGAACTCGAACGCCTTTTCCGCGGTGAGGTGGTTCTCGCGGATCAGATCCGCGACGCCGGAGAGGAACTCCTTGTCCTCGAGCATGAGCAGCTGGGCGTCGAAGATGCGCGCCTCGTCCACGCCGGCGCGGTCCTCGGCCTTGGCCCGCAGGTCCAGCAAGTAGCGCTTCACGTCGCGCACCGCGGCGCGCAGCCGCCGTACTTCCTTCTCCACCCGGGCGCGCGGCACCACGCGGTGCGGCACCTCGGGCATGGTCCAGCGCACCACAACCGCCGGTCCGATGGCGATCCCGGCGGACACCCCGATGCCCTTGAGCAGGCGGTCGCTCACGGCCCCTCCCCGTCTTCGCGCTCTTCCGCTTCGCGCATCTCCGCTTCCCGCACCTCCGCCGTCAGATGCATTTCGTGGAAACCGTCGGCCACGAGGGCGAGCAGCGCCGCCATCGCCTGCTCCGCATCGTCGCCGTCGGTCCTGATGACCAGCGACGATCCGCACTCCGCCGCGAGCATCATGACGCCCATGATGCTCTTCCCGTTCACCGTGAGATCGTCCTTCTTGACCTCGACCGCGCACTTGAAGCGGCTGGCCAGCTTGACGAACTCCGCCGCGGGCCGCGCGTGCATGCCGAGCGGGTTGACGATCTTTGCCTCGCGCTCGATCACGGCCATAGCCACCCCGCCAGCGTGGCCAGGGCGAGCAGCGCCAGCCCGAGCCGCACTCCAGTGATCCGAGCGCGGAACGACCACAACAGCGCGAACCCGCCCGCCGCCACGGCGGCGAGCGCCACGCGCCACCAGCCCGCGAATCCGCTGCTCTGGTACCGCGCCACGAGCGGCAGCGCGGCCCCCACGACGAACGCCATGGCCGGCCCCGAGACCGCCGTCGCCCGCTGCAGCAGCGGCTGGCGCAGTGCCACGGCCACGCGCACGCCGTGCGTCCACCCCGCCCGCAGCGCCCACCAGCGCAGCGCGACGTGACCGGCGTTGAAGAGCACCAGGAAGCCGATGATGGCCGGGAGCCCGAGCCCGAGCGCCACGCCGATGAGGGCCAGCCCCGAGGTGAGCGGCAGCCAGCCCGCCCACACCAGCCGGTCGCCCAGCGAGCCCAGCGGACCGCACAACGCAGTGCGCAGCCGCTCGACCTGCTCGGGTGGCACGCCGTCATGCTCCGCCCGGGCCGCGGCGCCCACCGCGAGGCCGCACAGGTACGGATGCGCGTTGAAGAAGTGCGCCCCCCGTGCCACGGCGGACCGGTAGGCCGCGCCGTCGCCCGCCACGCGCAGATCGCGCAGCAGCGGCTCCTCGGCCACGCCCATGCCGACCCCCTGCATGCGCTCATAGTTCCACGACCCCTGCACCGTGAACAGGCGGAGCAGGCTGCGGCCCAAGGCCGGACGGGCGCGCGGCGCGACGCTCACTGGAGCCACGCCACCGCCGCGCCGCTCACCACGCCCGCGGCAAACCAGCGCAGGTCGGGCCCCCGGCCCACCAGCCGCAGCGTGCCCGCGGTCCCCGCGGCGAGAGCGCCGCCCACGGCGGCGACATCGAGCAGCATCACGCCCCGTGGGCTGATCGTGCCCGCCAGATAGGTGCGGACGAGCAGCGCCAGGCCCAGGCCGAGCGCCGTCACCAGCGCCGCGCGCAGCGCGTCGCGCAAGATGGCCGCGGTGTGCAGCCGGACCAGCACGCGCGCGTCGCCGGCTTCCAGGGCAGCTGTTGCGCGCCGCACGGCCCGGGCGTTGAGCCGGCGCACCACGTGCAGGCTCACGCCCCCGGCCATCCCGCTGATCAGCCCAACCAGGGCGCCGAGCCCGAGGCCGAGCGTGCCGGCGGCGGCGTGCGCCGCGCTCACGGCCGCGACCGTCGCCGGCCCGTATTCCGGATAGCGCACGGCCCCCACGGGCATCACCTCGTACTGAAACAGCTCGAACAGCACGCCCAGCGACAGACCGGTCCACACGTCGCCCAGCATCGCGCCGGCGATCGGCCCGGCGACGAGCGGCCGCGCGATCATCATTTGCGGCACGCTCACCAGGTCGAGGCCGACGAAGGTCCCCCAGACGAGCAGCCCCAACAGGAGTTCCGGTCTCACGTGAAATCCTCCAGCGGCACCGGTCGGGTCGTGGGCACGTCCTGCGCCGTCACCTCGATCCCGCGGGCGGCGAGGGCTTTGAGCTGCGCCGCCTCCGCTTCGCTCAGGTAGACGTAGCGCAGGCGGGGCGAGCGCCCCGGACGGTGGTGCAGGCCTCCGATGTTGATGCGGGGCACGCCCCGGCTGTCGCTCGCGAGGGTGGCGAGCGTGTCGATATCACCGGTGACGAGCAGGCCGACGCGCGCGTCGCGCTGCCACTTGGGGAGGCACGTCAGGGCTTCCCCCGTCGAGGCAAACACTACGTCGATGTCGGGGGGCACGCCCATCCGATAAAGCTCCTGCTCCCAGGTACTCGCGCGCACCGTGTCATCCACCAGCACGATGAAACCCACGTTGAGCGGCTTCCCCCAGCCGACCACGACCTGGCCGTGGATCAGGCGGTCGTCAATGCGGTACAGGGCGATGCTCATGCGGCCGGCGTGCGGATCGCCCGACTACCGGCTTCCGCCGCACGCCGGGCCGCGTCGGCCGGCGGGAGCTCGCGATGGAACACGAAGTCGAGCAGCATCGCCAGGTTCACCCCCGTCACGACCGCCACGTCGGACTTGCCGCGCGCGAGCCGCACGGAGCTCGTGAGGCACGAGCCGCCCGGAAGATCCACGAACAGCAGCGCCGGCTTGTTGCCGATCGCCTGCGTGAGGCGCTCGGCGAGCGCTCCGGTATCGCACCCATCGTTCGACACGGGAACGAGGGCGTCGTTCACGCCGGTGATCGCGGCGACGGCGGCGAGCAGCGCCTGGGCGACGGCCGCGTGCGATACGATCACACCGCGCAAGGGCTCACTCATTGTCCTCCTCGAGATACTCCTGCAGCTGGCGGCGCTCCGCGAGCCGCTTGAGCAACCGGTCGTTGAACGCGCGGGCCGAGTCCACGCCGCTGTAGCGGAGCAGGTGGTTCATCGCCACGACCTCGCAGATCACGGTCAGGTTCTTTCCGGGGTTGAGCGGCACCGTGACCATGGGCAGGGTCACATCGAGCACGCGCGTCGTCTGGCCGTCGATCCCGGTGCGGTCATACTCACGGCCCGCGTCCCACTCGTCGAGCTGCACCACCACCTCGATGCGCTTCTGCTGTCGCACCGCCCGCACGCCGAACAAGGCGCGGATGTCGATGAGCCCAACGCCGCGGATCTCCATGTAGTGCTGCGCCAGCTCGTGGCCGCGGCCGATGAGAACGTCGTTGCCGCGACGCGTGATGTGGACGACGTCGTCCGCGACCAGGCGGTGGCCGCGCTCCACCAGGTCGAGCACGCATTCGCTCTTGCCGATCCCCGACTTGCCGAGGAACAAGAGGCCCACGCCGAACACGTCGGCGAGCGAGGCGTGCACGCTGGTGGTCGGCGCGAACACATCGTCCAGGAACGGCTTGAGGCGACGATAGAACTCGGCGGTCTTGAGCCGCGTGCGGATGACGGCAATGCCTTTGGCGCGGGCCAGCTCCAACAGCTCGGCGGGCGGCTCCTGACCCTTGGAGATCACCACGCACGGGAGATCGAACGAGAACAACGTCTCGAGCGCGCGGCGGCGCGCGGCGGCATCGAGCGACGCGAGGTAGGTGACTTCGGTCTCGCCGAGGATGTGCAGCCGATGCGCGGCGAACCGCTTGGTGTAGCCGGCGAGCACCAGGCCGGGGCTCGAGGCTTCCGGCGTCGTAATCTCGCGGTCGAGCCCGCTGTCCCCCGTGAGCGCCTCGAGCTGCAGGGGATCGCCCCGCTGCTCGAGCAGGTCGCGCACCTTGGGCGCCTTCACGCCCCGCGCCGCCGCATGGGGGACTTGTCGAGCTGGCGGCGCACCTTGGCCACCGCGAGGTTCAGGGCGCTGCTCTGGTCCGCCGCGCGGGCCGTGCCGACGTGCAACACGCCGCGGGCGGCGTGGAGCCGCACCTCGACGGTCGGCCGCCCGTGGTCGGCGTCGAACACCACACGGGCGTCCTGCGGGCGCGGCGCGACGCGCGCGAGACGCTCGATCAGCGTGCGGGCCCGCCCGCGCAGCTCCGGCGCCAGCTCGCAATGACGTGCCGTGATGGTGATCCGCATGGTCAGCCTCCCTGCGCGATGGCGCGTTGCAGATGCGCCTCCGTCGCCCGCGCCGCACGCTCCCACGACAGACTCTCCGCGAAGGCGCGCCCCGCGCGGCCGAGACGCGCCACGAGCCCCGGATCGGCGGCCAGCGCCAGCATGCGCTGCGCCAGCGCCTGCGTGTCGCCGTGCGGCACGAGAAAGCCGGTCACGCCGTCGCGGACCGACTCCCGGAGACCGGGACTGTCGGACGCGAGCGCGGGCGTGCCACAGGCCGCCGCTTCCACGTTGGAGATCCCCCACCCCTCTTTCGGGCTGGGAAACACCAACGCCCACGCGCGCCGCAGCCGCCGGCGCTTCTCCTCCTCCGACACGAAGCCCAGGAACCGTACTCCGTCGCGGATTCCCAGAGAGGCCGCCAGCCGCTCGAGCCGCGCCCGGTCGTCGCCCTGGCCGGCCACCTCGAGCACCAGGTCGGCGCGCGACCCCCTGGCGAGCGCCAGCGCCCGCAGGGCGATCTCCACTCCTTTATAACGCTTGAGGCGCCCGACGTACAAGAACGTGGGGGCGTCCGCTCGAGCGACCGTGGCGTCCGGCGCGTACCAGCTCGCATCGACGCCGGGATAGATGACCTCGACCCGCTCCGCGGGGACGCCCCGGCGCACCAGGTCATCGCGCGTGCTCTCCGAAATCGCGTGGAACCAGGCGCGCCGATAGGCTCGCGGGATCGGCCGCTCGGCGGCCCACACCACCGCGGCGATGGGCCACTTCGCTTCCCGAAACGCGGTGGCGCCGAACAGATGCGGGACCAGCGCGCAGAACGGCCGGTCGGTGAGTCCGGCGAGGAACAGCGGCAGCTTGTTGATGTCTTCGACCACGACGTCGTACCGGTTCGCGGCGAGCAGGCGCCGCACGGTGGGTCGCGCCCGCAGCGCGAACGTATGGCGGCCGCCCACGCGCCGCAGCTTCATGCCGTCGAGCTCGGCGTGCGGCGCCGCCCCCGGCCAACCGCTCGTGACCAGATCGATGGCGTGTCCCTGGCGCGCCAGGCGGCCGAAGATCTCGTGGAGGTGGGTTTCCGCGCCACCGGCGTGCGGATTCTCCCGGTCGTTCCAGTTGACGAGCAGGATCCTCACAGGGCGCCCGACTCGCGCGCCACCGCGTCCAGCACGCCGTTCACGAACGCCGGCGCCTTCGCCCCCGCGAACCAATGGGCGAGCTTCACGGCCTCGTCGATCACGACGCGGGGCGGCGTCTCGCCCTCGTCGAGCTCGGCGAGCGCGAGCCGCAGGATGTTGCGCTCCACCACGCCCACGCGCTCGACGCGCCAGTGCTCCGCGGCCGCGCCAACGCGGGCGTCGAATTCGGGAAGTCCGGCCACCGCCTTCGCCGCGAGGTCGGCACCCCGGTCGAATCCGGCGGGGGCGCGGCCGTAGCTCGTCGCGAGCCGGGCGACCACCGTCTCGATCGAGGGGCGGCCGGACAGGTCCCAGGCGTAGAGCAGTTGGAGCGCGCGCGCGCGAGCCTTAGTCTCGGGGCGCTGCACGGGTGAGCTGGGCCAGCACGTCGGCCGTGGTGAGCGCGGCCTCCGCGGCCTCGTACCCCTTGTTGCCGGCCGCCCCGCCGGCCCGCGCCAGGGCCTGGTCGAGGTTCTCCGTCGTGAGGACCCCGAAGCCGATCGGGAGCCGATGGGCGAGGGCCACGTTCCCGAGCCCGCGCGTCGCCTCGCCGGCGACGTACTCGAAGTGGGGCGTCTCGCCGCGGATCACGCAGCCGAGCGCCACCAGCGCCGCGTAGCGCCCGCTCGCCGCCGCCGCTTCCGCCGCCACCGCCAGCTCGAACGCACCGGGCACCCAGATCACGTCGACCCGCGCGTCCGGCACGCCCTGCTCGCGCAAACACTGCCGCGCCCCCTCGAGCAGGCGGGTGGTCACGACCTCATTGTAACGGCTGACCAGCACGGCCACGCGGACCTCACGCGGCGCGCGGGGCGACCCCTCGATCTCGGCCACAGTCAGTGCGTGAGCAGGTGGCCGAGCTTATCGCGTTTGACGTCGAGATAGGAGCGATTCTCGTCGGAGGGCGTCATCACGATCGGGACGCGCTCGACGATTTCGAGGCCGTAGCCCTCGAGCCCCACCAGCTTCATGGGATTGTTGGTGAGGACGCGAATGGAGGAGAGCCCCAGATCGAGCAGAATCTGCGCCCCGATGCCGTAGTTGCGCAGATCGGGCTTGAAGCCGAGCTCGCGGTTCGCCTCGACCGTGTCGTGCCCCGCATCCTGCAGCTCGTACGCCTTGAGCTTGTTCAGGAGGCCGATCCCCCGCCCCTCCTGATCGAGGTACACCACCACGCCGCTGCCTTCGGCGGCGATCATCCGCATGGCGGAGTGCAGCTGCCAGCCACAGTCGCACCGCCCCGACCCGAAGACGTCGCCGGTGAGGCACTTGGAGTGCATGCGCACGAGCACCCTGGGGCGGTCCCGCACGTCCCCGTACACCAGGGCGATGTGCTCCGCCGCGTCCACATCGTTGCGATAGCCGAGGATGCGGAACTCGCCGTCGGGCGTGGGCAGACGCGCCTCGGCCACCCGATGCACCAGGCGCTCGTGGGCCAGCCGGTACGCCACGAGCTGCGCCACCGTGATGAAGGTGAGTCCGTGCCTGGCCGCGACCCGCTCCAGATCGGCCCGCCGCGCCATCGACCCGTCCGCGTTCAGCACCTCGCAGATCACGCCCGCGGGGTAGAGCCCCGCGAGGCGCGCCAGGTCCACGCTCGCCTCGGTCTGGCCGACGCGCTGCAGCACGCCCCCCGGCCGGGCCCGCAGCGGGAACACGTGCCCCGGGCGCCGCAGGTCAGCCGGTACCGTGGCGGGATCGATCGCGACGCGGATGGTCGCCGCGCGGTCGGCGGCCGAGATACCGGTGGTGACCCCGAAGCGGGCGGCGGCGTCGATCGACACCGTGAACGCCGTCTCGTGCGCCTCGGTGTTGTGCTCGGCCATCTGGGTGAGCCCCAGGGCCTGGCACCGCTCCGGCATGAGCGTGAGGCAGATGAGCCCACGGCCGTGGGTCGCCATGAAGTTGATCATCTCGGGCGTGACCGTTTCGGCCGCGCCGACCAGGTCGCCTTCGTTCTCGCGGGTCTCGTCGTCGGCGACGATCACCAGCTTGCCCGCGCGGATGTCCGCGATCGCCTGCGTTATGTTGCCGTGCGACATAATTGCCTCACATACTTCCCGAGCACGTCACCCTCCACGTGCACGCGGTCGCCGACGCGGAGGGTTCCGAGCGTCGTGTGCTCGCGCGTGAACGGGATGAGCGCGATCTGCACCGAGTCGGGACCCGGCAGATCGTTGATGGTCAGGCTCACGCCGTCCACGGTGATGGCGCCGTGCGGGATCGACGTCTCCCGCACCGCCCGTGGGACCCGCAGGTCGTAGATCCACGCGTCTCCTTCCCGCGCGACCCGCTCCACCACCGCCACGCCGTCCACGTGCCCCTGCACGAAGTGGCCACCCAACCGGTCGGCGGCGCGCAGCGCCCGCTCGAGGTTCACGCGGCGCCCAGCCTCGTACTCGCCGAACAACGTTCGCTCTTCGGTCGTCTCGATCACGTGGACCTTGAACCCACCCTTGACCACGCGCTCCACGGTCAGGCACGCACCGTTGACCGCGATGCTCTCGCCCCGCTTGACGCCCTTGAAGGGCGCGGTGACCGTGAGAGTCAGGCCCGTTTCCCGCTTCCCGTTTCCCGTTTCCCGCGTCGCTTTCGCGACCCGCCCGACCGCGCTCACGATCCCGGTAAACATATCCGCTTGTCCAATACCAATAATGTATCGGGGCCCAGCGCGCGGCGCTCCACGGGGATCCAGCGCGGAGCCGCGGCGAGCGGGGCGGCCGCCATGCCGGGAAAGGCCGGAACGGCGGCTTCGCCGAGCCACACCGGCGCCTGCACCCAGTAGAGGCGGTCCACCAGGCCGTCGACCAGCAGCTTGGCGCCCAGCGCGCCGCCCCCTTCGCACAGCACCGACTCGATGCCCGCGGCTCGCAGCGCGCGCAGGCCGTCGGCGAGCGAGCCGGGCCGGAACACGCGCACGCCGCTCTGCTCGAGCAGCGACACGCTCGCAGGCGGCGCGTCGGGCGACGACATGACCCAGGTGGGCACGTCGTGCGCGGTCTTTACCAGGTCCGCGGTCTGGTTGAGCATGGCGCGGCGGTCGAAGACGACCCGCACGGGCGGGCGGCGCGGCGTCACAGGACCGCGCACGGTGAGCTGCGGGTTATCGTGCAGCGCGGTCATGCCGCCGACCGCGATCGCGTCGAAGCCGGCGCGCAGCCAGTGGACGTACTCCCGTGCCGCTTCGCCCGAGACCCAGCGCGAGCTGCCGGCGGCGTCGGCGATGCGCCCGTCGATCGACGTCGCGAGCTTGAGAGCGACGAAGGGTCGCTCCGCCTGCTCGCGCGCGAATAGAAACGGAGCGTTGCGCGCCGCCGCCGCCTCGGCGAGGAGACCCAGGGATACGATCACGCCCTTGGCGCGGAGCACCCCTGCCCCGCCGCGCGCCTGCGGATCGGGGTCCGACACCGCAGCGACGACGCGCGCGACGCCCGCCGCCACGATCGCCCCGGTGCAGGGCGGCGTCTTGCCATGGTGCGCGCAGGGCTCGAGGTTCACCACCAGGGTGGCGCCGCGCGCCCGTGCGCCCGCCGCCTCGAGCGCCACGACCTCGGCGTGCGGCCCCCCGTATTCGGCGTGGTAGCCTTCGGCGACGACACCGCCCCCGGCGAGGACGACGGCCCCGACGAGGGGATTCGGTGCAACGCGCCCCCAACCCCGGCGCGCGAGGTCGAGGGCGCGTTGCATCGCCGCCCGCTCAGGAGCGGGCGGCTCCTCAGAAGCCGAACCGGACGCCGACACCTCCGAAGACATGTGCCGCCTTGGGATCGAAGCCCGAGAACTGCGTGAAGTAGCTCTGATCCTTGCCTGCCTGCAAGCCAATCTCGCCCACCAGCTTCACGGCCGCGAGGGAGAGGCCGCCGTTCACGAACACGAGGGCGCGGGTGTTGGTGGGGTTGATCACCACCGTCCGCGTCGTGGTCGGACTGTCATAGAACCGGATGTTCGTATTGTCCGACTTATAGCGGTCGACTCCGACTCCGGCGGCGAGGTCCACGAGGACGAACTTCCATCCCGCCACCGCGCGATAGCTGTCACTACTCAGATCCATGGTGAATTCGAACTGATCGCCCGTGCCGGGCGCAGACCCGAGCGTGCCGTAGCGGAGGCGCGGAATGGAGCGGTGCATCCAGCTCACCGACACCGACGGGATCGGGAAGCCGCCCTTGAGGACACCGACTCGCGCACCGTACCCGATCCCCAGCGCGGCGTCGCTGATGTGGGTGGCGTTCGAGTCCACGTTGAGATGCTTGATGCCGGTGGGGAGGATCAGCGCGGAGCCGAGCACGTCGACGGCGAGCAGGCCGCCCCCCATTCCCTTGAACAGGCCGAGCGCGCCTTCGACCATAGGCGCGGGGACGACCCCGTTGAAGCTCGTCGGCACCGGCGACTGGGTAGCGGCCGTCGGGTCGGGGAGCGCCGCCTTGATCCCGTTCACCCGCGCGGTGAGCATGAGGTGCCCGAACCCGCCGAGCGCGCCACCGGAGCCGAGCACCGGATTGCCGCCACTCACGATCATGCCGGCGAGGGGATAGAACGCCCGCACCGCGTCGACCGCGGTGTTGCAGGCCTGCGTGGCGCCTGGGAACGCGATGTTGTTGCACTGCGGCTCCTGCGCGACGAGCGACGTCGCGCCCAGCATGACCATGACTGTCAGCATTGACACGATGTGACGCATGCGGCCTCCTACCGTTCAGAGAACTTCACTCCCCTGGTCCCCGCCCGCACTTCCCCGATGATCCACGCCTCGATGCCGGCGCGTTTGGCGGCGGCAATCGCGGCCTCGGCGTCGTCGCGCCCGGCGACCGCGATCATCCCGATGCCGAGGTTGAACACGCGGCGCATCTCACCGAGCGAAACATCTCCCGCGCGCATCAGGACGCGGAACAGCGCGGGCCACGGCCACGCCCCGGCGTCCACCACCGCCTCCGCGCCGGCCGGCAGCACCCGCACCAGGTTTCCCGGGATGCCGCCGCCGGTAATGTGAGCGAGGGCATGGAGCCGGGAGATGATCGGCGTCACGGCCGTGGCGTAGCTGCGGTGGACGTCCAGCAACACCTGGGCCACGCTGCGGCCCGTCTCGGGAAACTCGTCGAGCACATCGAGCCGCAGGGTGTCGAACACGATACGCCGCGCCAGTGTGTACCCGTTGGTGTGCAGTCCGTTCGACGCGTAGCCGATCAACACGTCGCCCGGCCGCACCAGGTCGCCGTGCAGCGCGCTGCGCTCCTCGACCACCCCCACGATGGTGCCGGCGAGGTCGTAATGTCCGGGCTGGTACAAGTCGGGCAGCTGCGCCGTCTCGCCGCCGGCGAGCGTGATGTCGTGGGCGCGGCAGCCGCGCGCCACGCCCGCCACGATCGCCGCTGCGACGTCCGGCTCGAGCTGCCCCGTGGCCACGTAGTCGAGAAAGGCGAGGGGCGTCGCTCCGTGCACCAGGATGTCGTTGACGCAATGGTTGACGAGATCTTCTCCGACCGTGTCGTGCACGCCGGCGCGAGCGGCGACGAGCACCTTGGTGCCGACGCCGTCGGTCGAGAGCACGAGCACCGGCCGCTCGAACCCGGAAGGCACGCGCACCATGCCGCCGAAGGCCCCGATGGCGCCGAGCGCCAAGGGCGTGCGCGTGGTCCGCACCAGGGCCGCGATGCGGCGCTGGGCTTCCTCCGCCGCGTCGAGGCGCACGCCGGCGGCGGCGTAGTGCTCCGTCACGGTGCCCGGCCTTCGTCCACCTCGAAGTGGACCAGGTCCTTGAAGCCGCGCACCCGGGCCCGCACGTCGGCCAGCGTCACGCGCTCGAACCCCTGCACGCCGAACGCTTCCACGGCGAACGAGCCCATCGCGGCGCCGTACACCATCGCGCGCCGCAGGTTGGCAGGCGTCAGGTCGTCGGTCGCCGCGAGGTGCGCCATGAACCCTCCCGCGAACGCGTCACCCGCGCCCGTGGGGTCGAGCACTTCCTGAAGCGGGTAGGCCGGCACCTTGAAGGTGGTGTCGCGATCGACCAGCAGCGCGCCATGCTCACCCTGTTTGATCACGGCCATTTTGGGTCCCCGCTCGAGCACCCAGTGCGCGGCCCGGTAGATGTTCCAGTCGCCCGACAGCTCCCGCGCTTCGGCGTCGTTCACCATGAGGATGTCGATGTGGCGCAGCAGCTCGAGCAGCAGGTCGCGCTTCGAGTGAATCCAGTAATTCATCGTGTCGCAGGCGACGAGCGCGGGGTGCGGAATCTGGTCGAGCACGCCCAGCTGCAGCTCGGGGTCGATGTTTCCCAGAAACACGTGGCGCGCCCGACGGAACTTCTCCGGGAGCTTGGGCCGGAACTGAGCGAACACGCCCAGCCGGGTGTCGAGCGTCTCGCGACTCGACAGGTCGTAGGAGTACTTGGCCTTCCAGCGGAACGATTCGCCGGCGGCCTGCTCCACACCGGAAAGGTCGACGCCCCGCGCTTCGAGCGACTTGAGGGCGGCAAGCGGGTAGTCGCTCCCCACGACGCCCACCACCTGCACCGGGTGCAGGATCGCCCCGGCGGCGGCGAAGAAGACCGCCGACCCGCCCGGCGCGTCCGCCGTCTGGCCGAACGGCGTCGCCACCGAGTCGAGGGCGATCGAGCCCACCACGAGCAGGCTCACGTCACATCCGATCCGGGGCGCTGATCCCCAGCAGGCGCAGGCCGTTGCCAAGCACCTGGCGCACGGCGGCCGCGAGCACCAGGCGCGCCGCCTCTTCCGGCTCGCCCAGCACGCGATACTTGTGGTACCACGCGTGCGCGATGCGGGCCAGGCCTTCCAGATAGCCGGTGACACGATGGGGCTCCAACGCCTGGGCGGCGCCGGCCACGATCGCGGGAAACTCGGCCAGCTCCTTCATCAGCGCGAGCTCCTCCGGCTCGTTCAGCTTCGCCACCTCGGCATCGCTCGGCACCGCGTCGGGCGCGCGGCCGGCGACGCGGAAGATCCCGCTCATGCGGGCGTGCGCCATTTGCACGTAGAAGACCGGGTTCTCCTCCGTCTGACTCTTCGCGAGGTCGATGTCGAACACCAGA
This sequence comes from Gemmatimonadales bacterium, assembly GCA_035601235.1. Taxonomy (GTDB): domain Bacteria; phylum Gemmatimonadota; class Gemmatimonadetes; order Gemmatimonadales; family GWC2-71-9; genus AG41. The sequence goes on along the minus strand of DATNOR010000101.1, from coordinate 7,532 downwards.
TGCGAGTCGCCGCGGCGCATCAGGAAGAAGTAGCGCACGGCGTCGCGCCCCACTTCGTCCACCAGCTCGCGCAGGGTCAGGTAGCTCCCGGCGCGTTTGGAGAGCCGCATCTCCTCGCCGCCCTTCATCACCGTGACCATCTGATGCAGGACGTACTCGGGATACCCCGCCGGGATGCCCATGTCCAGCGCCTGCAGGCCGATGCGCACCCGGGTGACCGTGCTGTGGTGGTCGGCCCCCTGCACGTTGATCGCGCGCGAGAAGCCCCGCTCCCACTTGTCGACGTGATAGGCGACGTCCGGCACGAAGTAGGTGTAGTCGCCGCCCTTTTCGGCCCGCTTCCGCATCACGCGGTCCTTGTCGTCGCCGAAGTCCGTGGTCTTGAGCCAGAGGGCGCCGTCCTGCTCGTAGGTGTGTCCGGCCGCCACGAGCCGGCGCAGCGTGCTCTCCACCTTGCTCGTCGCGTACAGCGACGACTCGAGAAAGTAGACGTCGAACTCGACCCCGAGCGCCTGGAGGTCGCGGTCCTGCTCGTCCCGAAGCGCCTGGACCGCGAAGCGACGCACGGCGTCGAGGTCGGCCCCCTCCGGGTCCTCCGGGTGCCGGGCGAGATACCGCTCCCCGATCTCCCGGATGTACTCCCCGTGGTAACCGCCCTCCGGCAGCGGGGCCGCCTGCCCGCGCAGCCCCCGGATGCGCGCCTGCACGCTCCCCGCCAGATTCCCGATCTGGGCGCCGCCGTCGTTGTAATAGAACTCCCGCGTCACGCGCCAGCCGGTCCATTCCAGCAGTGCGGCGATCGCATCGCCCAGGGCCGCCTGCCGACCGTGCCCCACGTGCAGCGGGCCGGTCGGATTCGCCGACACGAACTCGACGTTGACGGGCTTCCCTGCTCCCGCGTCGCCGCGCCCGTACCGCTCGCCCGCCGCGAGCACGCCGGCGATCGCGGAAGCGAGCTGCTGCTCGGCGAGCACGAAATTGATGAACCCGGGGCCGGCCACGGCGATCTGACGCACCAGCCCCTGCGGCAGCTCGAGCGCCGCGACGAGCCGCTCCGCCACGGCGCGGGGCTTCTGCTTGAGCGACTTGGCGAGGGTGAGTGCCAGATTGGTCGCGATATCACCGTGCGCGAGGTCGCGCGGGCGCTCCAGCTCGACCGCAGACGCGGAAACGGACGCACCTAGCCGCGCCGCCGCCGTCGCTAGCGCCGCGCGGATCGCCTCGTGCGCCGTCACTTGTCGCCGGAGGGCTTTTTCTTCTTGGGGCTGTCGGGCTTCGACTCGGACGCGGGCTTCGCCTCGGGCTTCGCGTCGGGTTTCGACTCGGGCTTCGATCCGTCGGTCGATTCGGGGCTCCCGCTGCCGGCACGCTTGTAGTCGGTGATGTAGAAACCAGAACCCTTGAAGACCAGCCCTGTCCCCCCCGATATCTGACGCTCCGCCATCTTGCCGCAGGTGGGACACTTCACCCGCCGCTGGTTGTTCATGCTCGGGTAGAACTTTTCGAAGCTATGCCCGGCCGGGCACTTGTACTCGTAGGTCGGCATCGCACAACAACTTAGCCGGGTGACCAGGCCCGGTCAATGTGCCCGGGCGAGCGCCATCCAGGCTGCCAGGGTCGCCGTCTTCTCGTCCGCGCGCCACGGCCCAGCCACGGCCCCTCCCAGCTCCACCACCACCCGCCTGAGCTCGGCGGGGCTCCGCTTGAGCCGGGCCGCGGCCGTCTCATACAGCCCCCGCTCGACGTGCGTGGCACAGGCCACGCGAGCGCGCACCGCCGCGCGCTCCAGCGCCGTTCGAAACAACTGGCCCTCGAGCGCGTGAGCCCGAATGTGATCGTTGCCGATGGAGGCGGGGTCGATGACGCTCCCCACGACGAGGGCGAGCCCACGCACCGTCCGGCCCTGCCCCCGATACCGCGCGAGCAGCTGCGTGAGGGAGCGCCGCGTGACCCGCTCGACGATGCCCCGCAGCCGACGTTCGAGCGCCGACCGGTCGCCCTGACGGGCGCCCAGCACGGCGTGGTATGGTTGACGGGAGGCGGGCACGGCAGCGTCGCTCAACGCGAGAACCTGCCGGTCCACCACGCAGGGTGAGCCCGCGGGGCCGATCACGAGTACCGCCGTCGCCCACCCGGACTTGACGCGGCAACCGACGACCGCGCGACCTAGAACTCGCGCTTCTTCATCTCCGAAAAGAAGTCGCGCAGCTCGAGGTCTTCTTCCCGCTCGGGCGGCAGCGTGTCGTCGTAGCGGCGGCGCTTGTTGGGCTTCGCTTTGGCGACCTTGGCGGCATTCTTCTTCGCCAAGGCGGCCAGCTTGCGGTCGTCCCCTTTGGACATCGCTCGGGCTCCTGGCTCGAGAGAGGTGGTGGCTGAAAACTGCGGCCGATACACCACGTCACGCAATAGGGCTACGGCGCGACGCGGCCGGCGCGCAGCGCCAGCGGCCAGCGAGCGGTGCGGCGCCGCTCCGCGCCGCCCCACGCGCCACGGAGGCGATCGAGCAGCGGCGCCACCGGGTCGTTGCCCCGCGCGGAGCGGTAGCCCAGCACGGCGGACCAGGTGCCGAGATACCCGCCCAGCTCCGCCAGCGTCAGCTCCGCTTCCATGGTGATGGCCGGGAGGGCGAGCTCGGCGAACGGAAAATCGATGGTGCGGTACCCCGAGTCGACCAGCGCGCGCTCCGGCGGCCAGTAGGGGCCCACCGTCCGCTCGTAGAAGGCGCGGATCGGCTCGTCCAGACCGGGGCCGAGCTCGAGCAGGCCATAGCACCACACGGCGACGACTCCGCCCGGCGCGAGCACACGCCGCGCCTCCACGTAAAACGCGGGGCGATCGAGCCAGTGCAGCGCCTGCGCGACCGTCACCAGCTCCACGGACTGCGGCGCCAGCCCGCTCGCGTCCGCCGGCGCCTGGCGATACTGCACGCGAGGGTGAGCGAGCGCGGCAGCCAGTTGCGCCGCACTCGCGTCCGTGGCCACGACCTGCTCGAAGTGCTCGGCCAGCCCGATCGCCGCCTGGCCGCTGCCCGTGGCGCAGTCCCACGCCACGTGATGCCCCGGCGCGCGGTCTGCGAGCGCCGCGAACAGCGCCGCCGGGTAGCGCGGTCGAAACGCCGCATAGGCCGGCGCCGCCGAGGCGAAGCGGTCTCGAAAGGTCGGAGTCATCCTCCGGAGGCGCTCGTGGCGCGGGCGCGACGCCGGATCCGGCCGAGCAGGTACGCCACGACCGCGAGATTAACGACGAGAGCGGCCAGGCGAGGCGGGGTGACCGCCCGGGTGAGCTCGAACACCTCCAGCGGGACGAGCGACAGGGTCGCGATGACCGTCAGGTATTCCGCCCATCGTTTCCCCCGCCACAACCCCACGCCCTCGATGGTGAACAGCACGGCGTAGAGGAACGCGCCCACGCCGACGGCCTCGAGGCGGCGGGGAGAGAGACCGGCCAACGACGCAATGACGTGCTGCACCGCGCTGCGGTCGTTGCTCGACGCCAGTGCCGCCATCCAGCGCTGGGCGCGCGCCGCCACGCCCGGGTCGAGCAGCCGGAGGGCGCCCAGACCCACCACGACCAACAACACCGCCTTGCAGAACTTGAAGAGAGCAATCAGCCGGAGCACGCGGTCGCGTTGCTCCGAGGCGGGCGCGGCGACTGCGGACGCCATGGAGGGGTCACGCCGGGCGGACGGCGGCGAGCGCGCGGTCGTGGAGCGAGCCGAGCACCGTCTGAGCCGTGATCGCGCCGATCAGGGCCATGAACATGTCCCATTGCGTGTCCCACACGTCGCCCTGAGTGCCCAGGAACGCTTCCGCGGAGGAGCCACCGGCCACGGCGACCCACCATTCGATGAACTCGTAGCAGGCGCTGATCGCCAGGCAGACGGCCGTGACCAGCACGAACAGCCAGCGGCCCGGGCGCAACGGCGACGTCCGCAGCAGGATCTCGCGCGCGACGATCGCGGGTACGAAGCCCTGCGCGAAGTGGCCGAGCCGATCGTAATCGTTGCGGGCGAGCCCGAACGCCTGTTGCGCCCAGGCGCCCAGCGGGACGCGTGCGTAGCTGTAGTGACCACCCACCATGAGGATGACGGCGTGCACGGCCAGCAGCGTGTAGGCGAGGTGCGTGAAGGGAAAGCGTCGGTGCGTCGCGACCAGCAGCGGCACGCCGATCAGGATGGGAAAGACCTCCAGCCACCACGTCGTCCGATCGTACGGGGCCAGGCCCGAGAGCAGCAGCGCGCCCAGCACCGCGACCAGGAGGACGAGCGGGTAGCGCCTCATCGGGTGCCCCCGGCGCTACGGCGGTCCCGGCATCGGGCTGCGTCGGCCTAGTGCGGCCACAGCCATCCCAGGGTCGCGGCCGTCAAGACCGCGTAGATCACGCCGTCCGCGGTCGCCTTGGTGGTCGTGAGCCAGGCGCGGCGGTACCAGATCGACATCTGCCAGAGCGCGAGCGAGTAGCCAACGAACGCGGTGACCCCGGCAAAGCGGAACACGCTCCGGAACGGAGCGCCGGGCGGGAGCGCGCGCCCCGCGACGTAGGCGGCGAAGCACCCGACCACGAGGGCGTAGACGAACCACTGGACGAGCTGCTTCCCCATGGACATGGAGCCGCCGGGCCACACGGTGAGCATCAGGACCGGGCCGCGCTTGTACTTTTCGAGGAACTGCGGGGTGCGCATCTCCCCCCTGCTCGAGGGACGGGGCATCATGTAGTCCCCCGGTGGAATGGCGAGCGGGCGGAGCGCGTCCATCACCCGGTCTTCGCTCGACAGCTTGGGGTAATCGCTCTTGTGCCAGGGCGACGCCATGTGAATGGCGGAGCTGACGACGAACACGAGCACCGCCGACACCAGGATGGGGAGCCACAGCGCGAGCAGCCCGGTCATGATCCACCTCCCGTGAGCGTCACACCGGCCGCTATCGCGGCTGGCGCACCGTACGCAGATAGGGCGATAAACTGCGGCGCGGCCGCCCCGCCGCAAGGATCCCTGCTCGGAGCCGTCAGCGCCCGCCGTTCGCCAGATCCGTGACCACGCTGGCGAGCGTGCGCACCTTTGCCTGGTCTGGGGCAGCCGGCGCATCCCCCGTGAGCTGGGCGACCAGCTGCGTCAGGGCATTGTGGCGCTCTGGCCCGGACAGCCGCTCGGCGCGGGCCAGCGCACCGCGGGCCGCCGCCACCTTGGCGGAGGCCAACCCTTCCGAGCGCGCCAGCTGGTCCAGGTACGCCCGCGCCACCACGAAACTCGGGGGCCAGACCAGCTTGGGCTGATCCTGCACGTTCAGGTAGTCGAAGTGCACCAGCTTGGCGGCAGCGATCTCGTTCTGAGACAAGAACCCGCTGGGCAACAGCTCGAACACGTCGAGCCCGCGCCCGATTTCGGAGCTCACGATGTAGCCGTTGTACCAGTACGCCGACCATGAGCCCGCGCCCACCAGCTTGGTCGAATCCATGGCGCCGCGATCGAAGTACGCGATCTCTTTCGGGTGCGCGGGATCGCTCCAGTCGAACACGGAGATGCCGCCCTGATACCAGCCCTGGGCCATGATGTCGCGCCCGGGGATCGGAATCAGCGAGCCGTTGTGGGCGACGCAATTCTCGAACTGCGTCTGCGGCGCCGGCAGCTTGTAGTAGCTCTGGAACGTCATCGTGTCGTGGGCCACCGTGAAAATCGCATCGGCTCCCCACTCGGGCTTGTCCGTCGCACGGCAGCGGGCCTGCAGGCCTCCACCCCACTCGTCGGTGAACAGCACCTTGGTGCCGTCGTTGTTGAAAGTCGCCGAGTGCCAGAAGGCGAAGTTCGAGTCGGCGACCGCGGCGATCCGCCTCGGCTGGGTCACGTCGTGAATGTCGAGCAGCAGCCCGTACCCGCCGCACGCGCCGCCGGCGAGGCCGATGGCCGGATAGACGGTGATGTCGTGGCATTGGGTGGGCCCCGGGCGCACTCCGCCCGGGCCGGGCGGGGGGTTCACCAGCTTGTCCACGATGCCCTGGACGCCGGCCCGCAGCGCGGCACTGTCCGCGCCCGTGGGCGCTCCGGTCCCTCCCCGCGCCTTGACGATGCTGTCGAGCTGGCGCCCGACGAATCCCGGACCGAGCACGATTTCCTCGCCATTCACGCTCGCCGTGAACCCGCCCCTGGCCCGCGCCTCCGCGGCAGTCTTGGCCGCGGCCGCGATGTCTCCGGCCGCCTCGCGGTGGGTAGCCGGCCGCGTGAGCCCGGCGAAGATGCGCGGCGAGCTCACAATCCGCGCCTGCTCGGGCGCCGCCAACGGCACCTGGATCACCTCGATGCGGAACAGCGCCGAAGTCGAATCCTGCTCGAGCGGCGCGCCCGAGCACCCCGCGAGCTCGTTGGGCGAGCGGACCGGGGCCGAGCCGGAGACGTAGACGTAGACGTTCGCCGTGTCGTTCGGGTCGGTCACCACCGTGTGCGTATGCGAGCCGCGGCACGTCTGCACGTTGGCCACGTTCTTCGGGTGGGCGATGTCGCTCAAGTCGAAGATGCGGATGCCGCGCAGCCGGTCCTTGCTGACCGTGTCGGGCACGCCCTGCGTGCCGCAGTCGATGCGGCCGTTCGGGGCTTCCCCGGAGGCGAACAGCAGGTTGTGATAGACCGAGACGTCATTCTGCGATCCCGGGCACACGTAGGCCGTGACCAGCGTCGGGCGGCTCGGCCGCGAGAGGTCCCACACCTGAAACCCGTGGAAGTTGCCCTGAATGACGTAATTGCCCTCGAACGCGAGGTCGGAGTTGATGAACTCGAAGTTTCCCGGGTTGCTGTGGTCGATGAATTGCTCCGACGGTGGAGTCGTCGAGACCAGCCGGACGTTCCACGCCGCCTCGGCGGCATTCATCCAGCCGGCACGAAGCCCGACGCGCGGGTCCGGCTTGGGCGCGGCGGCGGGCAGGTCGAGCTTGGACGAAGCGCACGCGGCGCACAGCGCCGCGATCGCGAGCGACGGGATGAACGAGCTCGATTGCACGGAAACTCCGGTGGAAGAGGTCATGGCAACGTGGAAATGCGCTACTTCGGGTCGAACCCAGCGAATTCCCCCTGCTGGTACACGTTCCCCTTGTACTCCTGGTCGTCGTGGATGCCGATCTTGGACGTGTAATAGCCGCGCAGGGTCCACCCCTTGAGCTCCTTGAAGAAGCGCTCCGGGGCCGTCTTGGGGTCTGACTCGTGCGCCGCCATCCGGGTGAGGACCGCGACCCGCTGGTCCGGCGTGGCATCGACGAACGATTTCCCGTTGAGCTCGCGGGACAGCCCGTCCACTGCCTCGAGGCCGGACCGCCACTGCGCCTGCCAGTCGGGCTCGAGCGATTCCGCCAGGCGGCCGTCGATGTAGCCGGCCACACCGGCGGCGCGCGCCCCCGGCGAATGATCGTCGGCGGGGATGATCAGCTCGCTGAGCTCCTCCAGCAGCGCGTACTCCGCCGGCGTCAGGAACTTGCCCGGGACAAGCGCCATGGGCTGTGCCGTGAGGGCTCGACCTTGCAGCAACGGAGTCACCAGGACGGCAGCGGTA
>DATNOR010000100.1:0-17716 GCA_035601235.1 Gemmatimonadales bacterium | reverse complement strand
GTTTTCGGCCAAGGACCAGAAGGGGAAGCTGTCCTTGCGCGCGAGCGACACGAGCGAGCTGGTCCTGCAGGATGTGTGCGTGCCGAAGGACGCGCTGCTTCCCAAATCGGGCGGCCTCAAGTCGCCGCTGATGTGCCTCACCCAGGCGCGCTACGGCATCGCCTGGGGCGCGGTGGGCGCTGCGATGGCGTGCTACGACGAGGCGGTGAGCTACGCCAAGAACCGCCTGATGTTCGGGAAGCCGATCGGCGGGTTTCAACTGCAGCAGGCGCGGCTCGCCGAGATGCTCACCGAGATCACCAAGGCGCAGCTCCTGTGTCTGCAGCTGGGGCGACTCAAGGACCAGGCGAGGGCGACGCCGCAGCAAGTGTCCCTCGCCAAACGTAACAACGTGAACATCGCCACCGACGTGGCGCGCGAGACGCGCCGTCTGCTCGGCGCCAACGGCATCCTGGCGGAGTATCAGGCGATGCGCCACCTCGCAAACCTCGAGTCAGTGTACACGTACGAGGGGACGCATGATGTGCATACGCTCATCCTCGGCCAGGAAATCACCGGGTTGAATGCCTTCAATTGAACGCGGAACGCGGAAGTCGGAACGCGGAACAGTAGGACGCTGTTCCGTTCCGCGTTCCGCGTTCCGCGTTCCGCGTTGGCTGGTCGGCGCCCTCGTCCTCGCCCTGCTCCCCCGGCCCGCCCGCGCCCAACAGCCCGATTCCACTCTCAAGGACACAGCCGCCCTCGCTCCCGTGGTCGTGACCGGCGTGCGGCTGCCGACGGTGCGCGAGCTGGCGCGCGGCCTCGCGGGACGCACCGCCACGCTCGACGTCCAGGCCCTCGACGCCCGCGGGGTACGCTCGCTCGCGGATGCCCTCGAGCAGCTCCCGGGTGTGACGACCTCGGACGAGCTCGGCGCGACGGCCCAGCTCGACGTGTCGCTGCGCGGATTCCAGGTGTCCCCCGTGATCGGGCTGCCGCAGGGCGTGACCGTCTACGTGGATGGCGTGCGCGCCAACGAGCCGGACGCCCATGAGGTCAACTTCGATCTGCTGCCGCTCGAGGACGTGGAGCGCGTGGACGTGGTGTACGGGCCGTCGGTGCTGCTGGGCCGCAATGCGCTCGGCGCCGCGGTCAATCTCGTGACCCGGCGCGGCGGAGTGCCGGCGAGCCGCGAGCTGGAGGCCTCGGCCGGCAGCTGGGGCCGCTACGAGCTCAAGGCGCACGCCGGCGCCCGGCACGGCGTCTGGGACTACTACGTGGGCGCCCGCTACGAGCACGAGACCGGCTGGCGCCAGGACACGCGCAGCCGCATCGGCACCCTGTTCGCCAAGGTCGGGCTCCTGAACGGCACCTGGGACGCCACTCTCAGCTATTCGGGCGCGGACAATCGGATCTATCAGGCGGGGAGCCTGCCGGAGAGCCTCGCCGTGGCGCGCCCCGACTCGAATTTCAGCGGGGGCGACTATTTCGCTCCCCGGTCGCACCTCGTGACCTTCAACGCGCAGCGCCTGATCGGCACGACGCAGCTCGCGATCAACGCCTTCGGTCGCTCGCTCGAGAGCGAGCAGTTCAACGTGAACTTCGTGGGCGAGGACTCGCGGCAGCGCAACACGACCCGCGCCGGCGGGGGCGCCGTGCAGCTCTCGGGCAAGGTGCGGCTCGGCAGGCGCGAGCTGCGCTGGCTCGCGGGCGCCGACGCCGACTACGAGCACGTCGCCGTGCGCATCTTCGCCGTTCCCGGCAGCGCGGCTCCCGACTCCCTCACCGAGTCGGTGCGCACCAACCAGGTGAACGCGGGCGCCTTCGCCGGGGCGAACCTGGAGGTGGTGCCGCGGCTCACGGCGACCCTGGCCGCCCGGTACGACTGGATCCGCATCCCGTTCGAAGACCTGGTCGATGCATCGCAGAGTGGCCTGAACGTCTTCCGGCGCCTCTCGCCCCGCGCCGGCCTCACCTGGGCGAGCGGCCGCGGCCATGACGTGTTCGCCTCGGCGAGCCGGGGGTTCCGCGCTCCCGCGGTCGTGGAGCTCGGCTGCGCGGATCCCCAGGCCGCGTGCCCACTCCCGTTCGCACTCGGCCCCGACCCTGCTCTCCAGCCGGTCGTGGCCACCACGTACGAACTGGGCTGGCACTACCACGCGCCGCACGGCGGCCTCGACGCGAGCGCCGACGCATACCGCACCGCTGTGCGGGACGACATCTTCTTCATATCATCGACGGTAACCGGCGGCTACTTCCAGAACATCGGCGCCACGCGGCGCCAGGGCCTCGAGCTCGCGCTCCAGTGGATCGGCTCCACGGGGGCACGGGCCTACGCGAACTACGGCTATACCAGCGCCACGTTCGAGACGACGGCCAGACTCGCCACCACGCGGGACAGCACCGGCGAAACGGTCACGCCCGGGGACGTACTTCCCATGGTGCCCGACACCCGCATTAACGCGGGGTTCGCGGTGCCGCTCGTCGACGCGCACAGGGCGGCGTCGGGCCCGTCGCTCGTGGCGGGGCTCGACGCCCGCTACGTAGGGCGCCAGTGGCTGCGCGGCGACGAAGACAACGCCACCTCGCGCCTATCCGACTACGCCGTCGCCGATCTGTCGCTCACGCTCGCCTGGCGCGAGCTGGAGCTGCGCTGCACCGTGGGGAACCTGTTCGACCGGCGTTACTACAGCTTCGGCACGTTCGCGGAGAATCCCACGGCGCCGGGGACGCCCGTGCAACGGTGGCTCACGCCCGGCCCACCGCGTCACGTGCAGCTGAGTCTGAGTACGGATTTCTAAGCGTTTTACGTCGTTACGACGCTAGGGCGTACGAAGGTTGCCAGACGAGAAGCCGCAGGTTTGCTTTCCTCTCGCCGAATCGTGATTTACCACTTGCAACGTACAACGTGGCGTCGTGGCGTCGCCTCTTATGAGAATAGCCGTATGCATCAAGCGCGTCCCCGATTCCGAGACGCGCGTCAAGATCGCCGCCGACGGGAAATCGCTGGATGAGGCGGGTGTGAAGTTCATCCTCAATCCCTACGACGAGTTCGCCGTCGAGGAAGCGCTGCGGCTCAAGGAGAAGGCCGGGGCGGGGGAGGTCGTCGTCATCGCGCTCGGTCCTCCGGCAGCCCAGGAGACCATCCGCACGGCCCTCGCGATGGGCGCGGATCGTGGCGTGCTGCTCCAGACCGCGGGACTCCACCCCGACGGGCTGGAAACGGCCAAGGCCCTCGCCGCGGAGCTCAAGGACGGCGGCTTCGATCTGGTCCTGTTCGGGAAGATGGCGATCGACGATTACAACCATCAGGTCGGTCCCATGGTAGCCGAGCTGCTCGACCTGCCGTGCGTGACGACCGTGGCCCACCTCGAGCTCGCCAGCGGTAAGGGGACCGCCGAGCGCGAGATCGAAGGCGGCGTCGAGGTCGTGGAATTCCCGCTGCCGGCCGTGCTCACCACCGACAAGGGATTGAACGAGCCGCGCTATCCAGCGCTCAAAGGGATCATGGCGGCGAAGAAGAAGCCGCTCGAGGTGAAACCCACGGCGCCCGGCGCGGGAGCGCTGGAGGTCCTGTCGCTCGCCCTCCCCCCGGAGCGCCAGGCGGGCAAGATCGTGGGCGAGGGCTCAGCGGCGGTTCCCGAGCTGGTGCGGCTGCTGCGTGAGGAAGCGAAGGTGCTGTGAGCGACGTGCTCGCGGTGCTCGAGCAGCGCGACGGCGCCCTCCGCAAAGTCTCTCATGAGGTGGTGACCGGCGCGCGACGGCTGGCGGATGCGCTGGGCGGGGGGGCCAAGGTGGACGCCCTCGTGCTGGCGGCCGCTTCCGCGCGCGGCGCCGACCAGCTGGGCGGGTTCGGTGCGGACAGGGTGACCACGCTGACGCACCCTGGATTCGGGATGTACGCGCCGGAGGGATACGCGCGTACCGTCGCCGACCGAGTGCGCGCCGGCGCCTACGAGGCCGTCGTGTTCGCGGCGAGCGCCACCGGGAAGGACCTCGCTCCCCGTGTCGCGGCCCGGCTGGGGCGTCCGCTCGTCCAGGACGTGACCGACGTGAGCGTCGCAGGCGGCGCGGTGATCGCGATTCGGCCGGTCTACGCCGGCAAGGCGCTCCTCAAGGTCCGGGTGGCCGGCAGCCCAGCCGTGCTGTCACTCAGGCCCAACGTGTTCACACCGGTGCAGCGTCCCAAGGCGGGCACGCAGGAGACCGCCACGGTGGACGGCTCCCCCGGGCGCGTGCTAGTCAAGCGGATCAAGGCGGCGCCGGCGGGCACGCTCGACGTGGCCGAAGCGCCCATCGTGGTCTCAGGAGGTCGCGGGCTCAAGGAGCCGGCGAACTTCAAAGTACTGGAAGAGCTGGCGGCCGCGTTCGGCGGCCGGGCGGCGGTCGGCGCCTCGCGTGCGGTGGTGGACGCCGGATGGCGCCCCCACGCCGATCAGGTGGGGCAGACCGGCAAGACGGTCAGTCCGACCCTGTACGTCGCGGTCGGGATCTCCGGTGCGATCCAGCATCTCGCCGGGATGCGCACGTCCAAGGTGATCGTCGCGATCAATAAGGACAAGGACGCGCCCATCTTCAAAGTCGCGGACTACGGAATCGTGGGGGACCTGTTCGAGGTGGTCCCGAAGCTCACGGAAGAGATAAAGAAGCTCCATGGGTAAACGCGGAACGCGGAACGCGGAACGCGGAACTGACGCGCCGGCGTCGAGCGCGGAGACCACCTGGGGCTCGCAGGCCTGCATTGCTGTTCCGCGTTCCGCCTTCCGCGTTCCGCGTTCGGTATGATCCCCGCTCGCTATCAGCCGCCCCTGCCGCTGGATCGCCTCCTGTTGCCGGTCGGCGCGCCGGGCGCCGGTGACCGGATGGAACTCGATGTCGTAATCGTGGGTGCGGGGCCGGGGGGCCTCGCCTGCGCGATCGCGCTGGCCCAGCTCGCCCAGCGTAGCGGTCGCACCGACTTGAACATCGGCGTGCTCGAGAAGGCCGAGGCCCTGGGGGAGCACTCGCTCTCCGGTGCTATCGTGAACCCACGGCCCTTCCGGGAGCTCTTCCCCGATCTCGCGGATCGGGATTTCCCGTTCCGCGCGCCGGTCACCAAGGAAGCCGTGCACCTGCTCACCGCGCAGCGGGCCCTGCGCCTCCCCACCCCTCCGACCATGCACAACGCGGGCAACTACATCGCCTCGCTGTGCGAGCTGGTGCGCTGGCTGGGCGAGAAGGCCGAGGCGCTCGGCGTCAACCTGTTCACCGGCTTCCCGGCCGCAAGCCTGCTCACGGCGGGAACGCGCGTCGCGGGCGTGCGCACGGCCGCCACGGGTCTCGATCGCGAGGGCCGGCCGCTCGCGACCCATCAGCCGCCCAACGACATCGTCGCGCAGGCGACGGTGCTGGCTGAAGGCACGCGCGGGATGCTGGCTCAGGCGTATCTCGAGTGGCAACACGTCGCCGCGCAGAACCCCCAGATCTTCGCCCTCGGCGTCAAGGAAATCTGGGAGACCAAGCAGCCCCTCGACGCGATCGTCCACACGTTAGGATGGCCGCTGCCGCGGGACGCGTTCGGCGGCAGCTTCATGTACCCGCTCGAGCCCAGACTCGTCGCGCTCGGTCTCGTCGTCGGACTCGACTACCGCGATGCGAGGCTCGATGTCCACGGCCTGCTGCAGCGGATGAAGCTGCACCCGCTGTTCCGGCGCCAGCTCGAGGGGGGCGAGATGGTCGAGTGGGGCGCAAAGACCATCCCCGAGGGTGGCTACTACTCCGTCCCGGCGCGGCGCTCGGGCGACGGCGTGGCGATCCTGGGCGACTCGGCCGGCCTGGTGGACGTGCCGTCGCTCAAGGGGATTCATTACGCGATGCAGTCGGGCATGTTCGCCGCGCGCGCCATTTTCGCAGCGCTCGTCGCCGGCGACCCCTCCGCCGCGCGGCTCGCGGAATACGACCGCCTGGTCGACGAGTCGTTCATCATGAAGGATCTGTATCGCACGCGGAACATGCGGCTCGCCTTCAAGGACGGCTTCTTTGTGGGCGGCGCGAAAGCGGCCCTCATGTCCCTCACGGGGGGGCGGTTTCCCGGGCGGAAGATCACCGTCGAGCGCGATGCGGATGTGGAGCGCACGCTGACCCCGGGTGCAAGCCCGGGGATCACGCCCGACGGCCGTCTCACCTTTTCCAAGGTGGACGCGGTGTTCAAATCGGGGAACGCGACCCGCGACACGATCCCGACGCATCTCGTCATCGGGCCGGACGTTCCCGCCGCAGTGGCGGAGTTTTACAGTCACCTGTGCCCTGCCGGCGTGTACGAGGTGGCGGTAGGGGCGCAGCATGCTGCGCCCGTGCTGCGCGTGAACCCGCCGAATTGTGTCGACTGCAAGGCGACCGATGTGGTGGCCCCTCGCTGGACGCCGCGCGAAGGCGGCAGCGGGCCCAAGTACAAGCGGATGTAGCGTCCCGCGGTCGGCTGGGCGATCTTGCGTCGCCGCAGCAGGGTGAGGCCTCACGCCCCAATTTCGAGCCGCCGCCATCTGACCCAGCCTCTGTGTCGAGTGGCATCTTGTGTCTCGCCAACACGATACGCTCCACGCCATCGCCCGGCCCGTGCCCACGAGATGGCACCCGATATGCAATGCCCTGCTGCCGACGACCATGGCAAACGAAACGAAGCGTTCCACGGCCCCGCGAGGGGAACGGCCCCGGCGACGCGGCTGGGACCGGCGGCGCGATCTCGGGCGCCGCATGATTCGCGACCGGCGACGTGAGACGGCTGAGGTGCCGTTCGAGCGGCGCCATGGCGGCGACCGCCGCTCGGGCGTGCAGCGCCGTGCTGCGTCGGAGCGCCGCATCACCCCTCCCGAAGGCTTCCACCTGCTCGACCAGTAGCCCTCGTTGCGCCGCCGCCACGGCGGCGCAGCGGCTCCGGCACGGGCGTTGCCTGTCACGACACAGGCATGGCCTGGTACATCGTCGTCGTCGTGGTGATGCTCGCGACCGGGTACGACCTCTATCTCAGAGTGCGGGCCCTGCGTCGGGAGCGCGCGCAGGGTGGGACCGACGAGCTAGCGCGGCTCGAGAGTCGGCGCGCCTTCTACGAGTTGGCCGGCCGTGAGTTCGAGCGGGCGCGCCGCTACCAGCATCCCTTCACGATCGCCTACTTCGACCTCGACGACTTCCGGGAAGTGAGCCGCCTCTTCCCCCACCAGGTGGGCGACGAGATGCTGCGCCTGGTGGGTGGCGCGGCGCGCAGCTCGGTGCGTGGCAGCGACGTCGTGGCGCGGCTGGGTGGCGACCAATTCGCGCTGCTGCTCCCGGAGGCCGGTCCCGAAGCGGCTGGGGCCGCCGTCAAGAAGCTGCAGCAGACGCTGCAGGAGTTGGCGGAGGAGACCGGCCTCCCGCTCACGGTGAGCGGCGGCGTGGTGACGTGTCTGCAGCCGGCGGAGAGTCTGGAGGCAGCGATCGGCGCGGCGGACCGATTGCTGCACGGCGCCAAGGCGGCGGGACGAGACACGTTCTGGTCCGAAGTGATCGTGCCGCAGCCGATCGAAGGCTTCGAACCGACACGGCTGCGGCGGGCCTACCGCGTGCCACCGGGGTTCGACCTGCCGATGCCGCCACCGCTGGACCGCCCGCGCTAGCGTCCCGCCATCCTGATGCCGTCGATGATGAACTGCACCGCGATCGCGCACAGCACCAGTCCCATCAGCCGGGTGAGGATGCGCATCCCCGTCTGGGCGAGGCGCCGCTCGATGCCGGATGCGGCGGCGAGCGTGACGTAGGAGAGAAACGCCGTCAGTGCGATGGCCGCGTACACAGCGGCCGTTGTGAGCGGCGTCTTCGCCGCCCCGCTGAGCACCATCACGGTCGAGATCGCCCCCGGCCCCGCCAGCATGGGGATGCCGAGCGGCATGATCCCCACGTCTTCCTTCTCGATCCCCTCCGCCTTCTCCACCGGCGTCTCCCGCTGCTGACTGCGGCGGGCCTGCACCATGTCGAGCGCGTTGAGGCCGATCACCACGCCTCCGGCGATCTTGAACGCGGCGATCGTGATGCCGAAGAGACGGAAGATCAGGCTGCCGCCCAAGGCGAACGCGGTGAGGGTGACGGCGCAGGTCCATGCCCCTCGCCGGGCCATGAGCCGCCGTACCTCGGGCGGGTCCCGCGCCGTCATCGCGAGGAAGGTCGGCACGGCGGTCAGCGGATCGACGATGAACAGGACCGAGGTGAACACCAGGAACAGGTCCTGGAGCGTCTTCAGCATGCGCTCACATGGTCACCTGGACCACGCGGTCCTTGCCGGCCCGCTTGGCCTCGTACATGGCCTGGTCCGCCTTGCGCAGCAGATCGTCGCTCCCCGCCTCGGTGCCCGTGACGGCGACGACGCCGATGCTGGCGGTGACGGAGGGCGTCCCGCGGAACACGGTACGGATCCCGCCGGCGAGGCGATTGGCGACCGAGTGGGCCACGCTGCCGTCGGTCTCCGGCATCAAGACGCCGAACTCGTCCCCACCCAGCCGGCCCACGAAATCGGCCTGGCGCACCGCGCTGCGCATCGCGTCGGCGACGAGCCGCAGGACCGCGTCACCCGTGGCGTGGCCGTGCGCATCGTTGACCTTCTTGAAGTCGTCCAGGTCGAGATAAATCAGGGCCAGCGGCCGGCCATAGCGACGGTTGCGTCCGAGCTCCTGCGCTACCTGGGACGCGAAGGCCCGCGCGTTCAGCACGGTCGTGAGCGGATCGTGCGTCGCGAGGAGCTCGAGCTGCGCCTGGGTACGCCGCAGCTGCGACAGGCCGGCGATCGCCACGCCCACGACTGCGAGGTACGCTACCTCGTTCAGGATCCGGAACTGGAGCGACGTCTCGAGCGGCATCTGGTCGATCCCGACGCCGAAGCGCAGCAACGTCGTCGCGAGCGCGAACGAAATGCCCCACCCCAGGCCGTCCTGCGAGGCAGCCAGGAGCACCGGGATGACGTACAGGATCCCGAGCCGCAGGTCTGGGGGCGTGCGCACGTTGAGCACGAACACGCCGGCGGCGAAGGTCGCCCAGGCGATCAGCCGCAGGGCGCGGCGCAGTCGGGCCCGGGGCGCCACCTAGAAGGGGGCCTCAGCCACGTGATGCGGATCGTCGAGCAGCAGGGCGGTGAGTGCCTCGCCGGCGGACACCTCGGCCCGGTCCTCGGGCACGATCAGGAGGGCGTTGGCGCGGGCCATGGACGTCAGGATGCCGGAACCTTGGGGACCCGTCAAGCGCGCGACGAGCCCGCCGCCCGCTCCCTCTGGCCGGACCACCGCCCGCAGGAAGTGCCGCAGTTTGGGACCGAGCGAGATCGGCTCTCCCACGCACACCGGCACCGTGCGCCGGAACGGGAGCCGGTGGCCCAGCAGCCGCCGGATCGCCGGGCGCACGAACAGCTCGAACGTGACCATCGTGCTGACGGGGTTGCCCGGCAGCCCGATCCACGGCGTGCGGTCGAGCAGGCCGAAGCCGAGCGGTGCGCCGGGACGCATCCGGATACGCCACAGCTTCATGTCGCAGCCCAGCTCCGCGAGCACCTCCCGGACGAAGTCGTGCTCCCCCACGCTCACGCCGGCGGTAGTCACCAGCAGATCGGCATCGCGCACCCCCATGAGGTGCTGGCGCAGGCTGTCTTTCGTGTCGCGGGCCAGTCCCAGATCCACGGGAATTCCGCCGCTGCGGCGGATCAGCGCGTGCAGCGTGTAGGAGTTGGACGTGGCGATCTTCTTGCCCGCGAGGATCTCGGCTGAGCGGTCCAGGTCGACGATCTCGTCCCCCGATCCTATGAATGCCACGCGGGGCGTGCGGTGCACCAATGGAGCGCCGTGCGCGATGGAGGCGAGCACACCGAGCTGCGCCGGCCCGAGCGGCGTGCCGGCGGGAAGCACGATCTCTCCCCTACGGATATCCTCGCCCCGGTGCCGCACGTTCTTGCCCGCATCGCGTCCCGCGACCACGGTGACGTGGTCCGGGGCGGCGTCTTCGGTG
Organism: Gemmatimonadales bacterium; assembly: GCA_035601235.1. Lineage (GTDB taxonomy): Bacteria > Gemmatimonadota > Gemmatimonadetes > Gemmatimonadales > GWC2-71-9 > AG41. The sequence goes on along the minus strand of DATNOR010000100.1, from coordinate 7,741 downwards.
TCCTCCTGGCGCACTACCGTGTCGGCGCCGGCCGGGAGCGGAGCACCCGTGAAGATCCGGGTCGCCTGGCCCGGCGCGATCGGCCGCGCGGGGAACTGCCCGGCGGCGACGCTCTCGACCACCGCCAGCACGATCTTTTGGTCGCGGCTCGCCCCCGCGACGTCGGCGGCGCGGGTGGCATACCCGTCCATGGCCGAATTGTCCCAGGGAGGGAGGTCGATCGGACTCGCCACGTCCTCGGCGAGCACCAGGTCGAGGGCCTCGCGCAGCGGCTGGCGCACCGCCTCGAGCGGAGTGACGTGCTCGAGGATCACGCGGGCGGCTTCGGTCGGAGTCAGCATCGTCATCGCTAAGGCGGGAGGATCTTGGCCCGGTCCCACGCGACGTTGGCGAGGGTGACGAGCCATGCGGTATCCGAGAAGCGGAACACGGGGAACTCGGCGCGATACGCCGCGTTGTCCGTCACCATGGCGACCCAGTCGCTCGCCGCGTGCACGGCCGGGTCGAACAGCGGCTCGGCCCCGGCCGCCAGGCGGTACACCTCGATCTTGGGCAGCGCGGCCCGCTTGTAGCCCTCGACGAGGACGATGTCCGCTCCCTCGAGGTACCGACGGGCCAGCGCGACCGGGTCCGATTCCGCCTCGGTCTTCTCCCACAGCACACGCTGGCCCGGCCCTTCCATGAGCACGCGCTCGGCGTGGCCTTCGTGCCAGTGGCGCCAGGAGTCCTTGCCCCGCTGATCGGTGTCGGCCGGATGGGTGCCGTGCTTGATGGTCATCACGCGGAACTTGCGGCGCACCAGCTCGGCCGCGAGGGCGACCAGCAATGTGGTCTTCCCGGCGTTCTTGCGCCCGATCACCGACATCATCCGCGTCGCTGCCACACGGCCTCCGCCCGCTCCAGATCCGCCGGGGTGTTCACGTTGAAAAAGAGCACGTCCGGATCACCGAAGCCCCGGACCCGCTCGAGCGGTAGTGTACCGACCTTCACGTCGGCGTGGAAGCCGATGGCGCGGAGGTCATGGCGCGCGAGCTGGCGCTCGATCGCCGGCCCGCAGGCAGGTCCGTAGACCGCGCACAGCGGCTCCACGCCGCGGCGACCGTCGCTCTCGGGAAGAAACGCGTCGCACTCCGCCGAGCCCTCCACCAGCGCGTGCAGCAGCTCGGGCGTGACGAAGGGCATGTCCCACGCGACGCACAGCACCGGCCCCGCGCCCGAGGCGACGGCCGTGTAGATCCCGCCCAGGCTGCCGCACTCGGGGCGCACGTCGGGGACGGTGCGCAGATCGGGCCGCCAGCCCGGCCCCTCCGGGGCATTGGCGACGAGCAGCGGCGGCGCGCTCGTCACGGCGGCGACGGCGTCCACTACGCGGTCGAGGATGCGCCGGCCGCCCAGCTCGATCAGGCCCTTGGGACGCCCGCCGTAGCGGCGGGCGGCGCCGCCGGCGAGGACGGCGCCGCGCACGCGCTCAGACTCCGAGCGCCTGGTGGTCCACCATCAGGCAGCGGCCCATCACGAGCGGGATGCCCGCCGTCGCGGCCCGCTCCGGCGCGGTCTCGTCCAGGACGCCGACCTGCAGCCAGATGAGACGCGGTCGCACGCGCAGGGCCTCGTCCACGATCGGCCCGACGAACTCGCTGCGCCGGAACACGTCCACCACGTCGATGGCGTGCTCGGAGGCGGCGGCGGTGAGCGTGGGATAGCTCTTCTCGCCCAGGATCGCGGCGTGCCCCGGGTTCACCGGGACGATGTGGTAGCCCGAGCCCTGCAGATATCTCGCGACGGCGTTGCTGGGACGATCCGGCTTGGGCGACAGTCCCACGACGGCGATGGTCCGGGCGTCGCGCAACAGCGTCCGCAACGCGTCAGTCGTCATGCCTCGGGCCGGTGGACATGGGGCGTGCCGCTCACCGCGCGCCCGACCAGCACGACGCCCGCCCGCCGGGCGATGGTGAGGGCGAGGGTGGACGGGACGCTCGGCGTCGCCACGTAGGCGACGCCGGCGCGCGCGGCCTTGTACGCCAGCTCGGCGGAGATCCGACCCGTGACCAGCAGCCCCCGCCCGTTGGGACGCTGGCGGGCGATCACGGCGGCCCCGATCACCTTGTCCACCGCGTTGTGACGCCCGATGTCCTCGGCGTGGAATAACAGGCGCTCACCGTCGGTGAGCGCGGCCGCGTGAATCCCGCCCGTCTCGTTGTAGCGCTCCCCGGTCGCGAACAGGTCCTTGAAGAGCGCGCGCAGCCGCTCGGGCACGGGGGGCTCGCCGCGCGCCGGCGCATGCTGCACGGAATGCGGGTCGGCCAGGAAGGTCGAGACCGCGCCACACCCGGAGGCCAGCACGCGCTTGCGGTTCTCCCCCTTCACCAGCGTCACACGCTCCGGCTTCACTTCGGCCCAAAAGCCCAGGTCCGTCGCGCAGGGGCGGAGCTTCACCAGGTCGTCCAGCGTCTCGATATACCCCTCGCCGTGCAGCCACCCGGTCGCCAGCTCTTCCAGCTGATCGGGCGTGCACATCCAGGTGACCGCGGGCTCGCCGTTCACCTCGAGCCACACGGGCATCTCCTCCACGGCGGCGGACTCGGCGAGCATCCGGCCGCGCCGGGAACCGGGGACTCGGGGTTCGGGGCTCGGGGGTCGGGGTGCATCCCGAGCCCCGAGCCCCGATCCCCCAGCCCCTGAGGGATCACGCTTCACCGAAGTACTCCGAGTAGATATGCGGCCCCTCTTGCACCCGCACCGCGTGCAGCGTGACCCCTGCCGGCAGGCGGGGAGCAATCCGCTCCCACACGTACACGGCCAGGGCCTCGCCCGTGGCGAGCCGCCCGCCATCCGCGAATTCCGGCAGCGCCGCGTTGATGCTCTTGCCCTCGAGCCGCGTCGTGACCTCCTCCGCCAGCAGCCGATCGAGCACCTGCAGCTGCATCACACCACCCGCCCGCGCGTCGAGCGGCCCCTTCACGGTCACCCGGCACTGGTACCGGTGGCCGTGATCCTGCGCCGCACGGCCGAACTCGCGGGCGTTGCGCTCGTCCGGCCAATCCGTCCGCCGGATCTGATGCGTCGCCGTAAACTCAACGATACGCGTAAGATAGCTGATCGGCATCGCTAGTGCCGTTCCAACGTGTCGTGCACGTTGGCGACGCCGAATGCGCGGACCTCAAGGCGTTGGAACGGCACTAGAACACGCGCACCGCGCTCGCCTTGAAGGAGAACACGACGGGACTGCCGGGCGCGAGCGCCAGGTCGCGCAGCGCCTCCTCGCTGACGACGGCGACGAGCTCGACCCCCACGTCGGCGGTGACGTGGACGGCGCCATCTCCGGCGCGCCGGCGGGCCAAGGCGGTCACCCGGCCCGGGAATGTGTTGCGGGCCGAAGAGGCGAGCGGCTCGCGGCTGACGAAGATGTCGGTGGGCGGCACCGCGAGGATCGCGGGACCGATCTTGTCGGTCATCGCGGCAATTTCGACGGTTCCCACGCAGGCGCGTTTCAGGTCGCCGCTCTCGGCGGTCATCAGCTCCACGCGGAACAGGTTTTCGGGCGTGACGGGGGAGAGTCGGCCGTCGGCCAGGGCGCGCACGTCGTCCGCCCAGCGGTACGCATCCTCCAGCTGGTGCGACGCAAGGCAGACCGCGAGCGGCCGCCGGGCGCGCTCCTCGGCGAGCGTGCGGTACAACATGAGAGCCGCGGCCCGATCGGCCGAGCTCGCGGGCTCGTCCAGGAGCAGCACGTCCGGCTCGACCGCGAGCGCCCGTGCCACCGCCACGCGCTGCACCTCGCCGTCCGACAACTCGTGCCGTCGGCGGCCGAGCAGCGGCATGATGGCGAGTCGCGCGGCGACGTTCTCCACCCGTCTATTTACTTCTGTGCGTTTGATTCCGCGCACCTGCAGCCCGAACGCGAGATTCTCACGGACCGTCGCCCGAAACAGGATCGGTCGCTGCTCCACCAGCGTCACGCGGCGGCGCGCGGCGCCGCCCGGGGTCACGACCGTCCCGTCGAGCAGCACCCGGCCCACGGTGGGACGCTCGAGCAGGGCGAGCAGCCGCAGCAGCGTGCTCTTGCCCGAGCCGTTCGGGCCGACCACCGCGACGGCGGCCCCCGGAGCGACGGCGAACCGCTCGAGGTCGAGCACGACGCGGCCGTCGTACTCGTGTCGCACTCCCACCAGCTCAAGCATGGCCGCGGCCCTGGAGCGTCTGCAGCGCGACGTTCACGAGCAGGGCGAGCAGCAGCAAGATGAGGCCGAGCGCGAGCGCCAGGCCGAAGTCGCCCTGGCTCGTGTACAGGGCGACCGCGGTGGTGAGGGTGCGGGTCTGGCCCCGGATGTTTCCGCCCACGGTCATGGCGGAGCCGATCTCGGCCACCACGTGGCCGAACGCGGTCGTGATCACCGCGGCGAGCGCGAAGCGCGCCTCGCGCGCCACCGTCCACGCCGTGCGCCAGGGTCCGGCACCCAGCGTCTTGGCGGTGCGACGGATGCGGGGATCCACCCCCTGGACCGCGGCGGCCGCCAGCGCGGCGGCGATGGGGAGGGCGAGCAGCACGTCGCCCAGCGCGATGGCCTGCCAGGTGTACAGCCATCCCACGGCGCCGAGGGGCCCTCGCCGCGAGAGCAGGCCGTACAGCAACAGCCCCAGCACGACCGTCGGGAACGCGAGGGCGGTGTTCACCACCGTGAGCGCCGCGCGCCGGCCCCAGAAGGGGCGCGTCGCGAGCACGAACCCGAGCGGGATGCCGAGTCCGCACGCCAGCACCGTCGCGATGATGCCGATCTTGAGCGTGAGCAGGGCGATGCCGTACACCTCGGCGTCACCCGAAAACAGCAGCGCGAGCGCGCGCCGGAATCCCTCCGCTAGAAAATCCATCCCACGCCGATCGTGGCCCACGGGTGTGCCGTCCACTGGTCGAGCGGCGCGGTCGCGGGCAGGACGGTGCTGTTATCGATCTTGTTCGGAACCTTGTAGGAGAGCGGGTAGTGGAGCTTCCAGAGCACGAGGCGGAAGTCGCCGCGCACGGAGATGCGCCGCGTCGGATACCAGCGCACGCCGGCGTTGGGGGCGAGCGTGATCTTGGTCCCGAACCGGTAGCCGCTGGTGTCCTGCGCCAGCGCGCTACCGATCGCCACGCCGAGCGCGCCGCCGATGAACGGGGCGAAGCGATGCCACGTCTTCCGCCCGGTGAGCACGAGCTGGAGCCCGGCGTCGGCGAGCACGACGGGGTCGTTGAACGGCCCGGGGCTTCTGCGCGACGTGGAGTCTTTCGTGTAGTCCTCGACGAAGCGCGACGTCCGGGCGTACGCCAGGCCAAGCGAGGCGCCCACCGCGCCGAACGGCACTTCGTAGCGCAACGCGCCGGTCAGGCCGTCCGACGGGCCCACCTCCACGCTCCCACGGCTCCCCCCCAGGTGCCCGACACTCAGGGCCCATACGGCGCCGCGGGGGATATCATGGTACGGGGAGTGACCGGGCTCGTAGCCCACTTGGGCGGCGACCACGTCGTACGACGCTACGACGCTAAGCCATACGACAGCACCGAGAGCCAGTCGAGGGAGACTTACAACGTAGCGTCGTAGCGTCATGCAACAGCCTTTCATCTGACTAGTCCGTCTCCCGGATATCCCGCCCCGTCATCTCCGGGGGCGGCTCGATGCCGAGCATGTGGAGCAGCGTCGGGCCCACATCGCACAGGGCACCACCGTGCCGCAGCGGACCCCTGATGTCGTCGCCCACGATCAGGAACGGAACGGGATTCGTCGTGTGCGCCGTGTGCGGGCCCCCTGTGGTGGGATCGATCATCAGCTCGCAGTTGCCGTGGTCGGCGGTCACGAGCAGCGTGGCCCCGCGACGCTCGGCGCTCTGGACGACCCGCTCGAGGCAGCGATCTACCGTCTCCACCGCCGCCACCGCCGCGCGTAGTACCCCGGAATGGCCCACCATGTCTCCGTTCGCGTAGTTGCAGAGAATGAAGTCGTGCTGCCCCGCCTCGATCGCCTTGCACAGCACGTCGGTCACGCCGGGCGCGCTCATTTCGGGCATCAGGTCGTAGGTCGCGACCTTCTGGGAGGGAACGAGCAGCCGCTCCTCTCCCGGGAACGGCGTCTCGAGCCCGCCGTTGAAGAAGTAAGTGACGTGGGCGTACTTCTCGGTCTCCGCGGTGCGAAACATCGTCTTGCCGCGCTCCGACAACACCTGCGCCACGATTTGCGACAACACCATCGGCCCGAAGGCCATGGGAAACGGGAAGGTCTCGTCGTACTGCGTCATCGTCACGAGATCGACCTTGGGCCGCACGCCGGTGTCGAACCCGTCGAAGTCGTCCACCGCCAGCGCGCGCACCATCTGGCGCATGCGGTCGGCGCGGAAGTTGAAGCAGAACACCCCGTCGCCCGACCGGATTCGGGGCGTTCCGGTGATCACGCGTGGCTTCACGAACTCGTCGGTCTCGCCCGCCTCGTATGCGGCCCGGATGGCGCTCACGGCATCCGGGGCGGGCGCTCCTACGCCGTGCACCATCGCATCGTAGGCGAGCCTGGTGCGCTCCCAGCGCTTATCGCGGTCCATGGCGTAGTAGCGACCGACGACGGTAGAAATAACCGGGACTCGGGATTCGGGACTCGGGACTCGGGCTCCACCACCCTCGAGTCCCGAGTCCCGAGCCCCGAGTCCCTCCAGCAACTCCTCCGTGAATCCCAGAGCGGAAGTCGGCCCCGTATCGCGCCCGTCGAGCCAGGCGTGGATGGCCATCGGCAGCTCGTGTCGCCTCCCGAGCTCAACGGCCGCGAGGAGATGCTGGTCCAACGCATGGACCCCGCCGGTCCCGATCAACCCGATGAGGTGCAACGTGCCGCCGCGCTGTCGTGTTCGTTCACACAGCTCGACGAGCGGGGGCAGGCGGAAGAACTCGCCGGACTGGATGGCCTGCGAGATGCGCACGATGTCCTGCGGGACCACGCGGCCGGCGCCGAGGTTCAGGTGACCCACCTCGCTGTTGCCGATCTGTCCGTCGGGAAGTCCCACGGCGAGTCCGGACGCGTTGAGGAGTGTGCGAGGCGCCTTGGCCCAGAGGCGATGCCAGACGGGCGTGTCACCGAGCTCGACGGCGTTGCCCTCGCGGCCGGGACGAAAGCCCCAGCCGTCGAGCACGATCAGGACGACCGGGGTGCGCGCCCCCTGCTGGTTTGCCATATTGGAGGGGATGCAATCTAGCCGGGCCCTCCGCGCCCTTCCAGTTGTGCTGGGGCTCGTCACACCCCTGTCGCTCGCCGCCCAAGCACGCTACCGCGTCACCACCGACGGCGCCTGGTTCTATCAGGAACCGGGTGGCAAGCGCCTGGCGCGCCTGGCGCGCGGGGCCGTGCTCATGGGCGGCGAGGCGCAAGGCGACTGGCAGGGCGTGACGCTGGAAGGCTGGATCTTTACAACGTCGGTGGGCCCGACGCCGCGTGCGGGCTACGACCTCACCGTGACGCGCGCGCCGGAGGAGAACCTGCGCTCTGCGCCCGCGGGCGCGCTCATCGGGAAGTTGCCGCAGGGGTTCCTGCTCAACAAGGTCGCAGAGGGCACTTCGGGTCGTTGGATCCACGTGACGCGCGCCGGCTGGGTGGAAAAGACGGACCTCGAGTCGGTCGCGCAGGTGGCGAGCTCGCGCACCGCCGCGCCGGACTCGGATACGACCCAGACGCGGCCGACGCTCGTCCCCAAGCCCGCGGTCGCGCCGGCCACAAGGCATGGGTCCATG
>DATNOR010000099.1:0-13603 GCA_035601235.1 Gemmatimonadales bacterium | reverse complement strand
AAGCGTCTCGTCACTCAGGTGGACTCGCTCATCAAGTACACGACGACGTGCGAGGACAGCGCGGCCGTCGCCCCCGGCGCCACGGTCCTCGGACTCGGGAAGCGCATGAAGAGCTATGACGCGGCGCTGCGCGATTTCCGCGTGGCGATCGGCCTGCCGGTCAAGGAGGACACGACCAAGACCACGCGACGTCCATAGATGTCTTGATACTGTCGTTATGGTGACACCAGCGGTAGCTCGACGGCGCAACCGCCGCAGCGCCTAACATTTACTCTATTGACAGCGGTGCCGCCCATTCCTACCTTTGGCCCCGGTTCAAGCAATACGTGGCACCGTTACCGGTTTGTCTGCGCACCGCGAGGACCACTTGTCTCGCGGTTTTTGTTTGAGCCCGTCCCTGGTCGCGGTGACCAAGGTCGAACATGTCCGGGGCAGTGCCCCTTAGTGCTGAGGTTCTAACGGTATGGCAAAGGGTAAGGTGAAGTGGTTCAACGACGCGAAGGGCTTTGGCTTTATCGCGCAGGAGTCGGGTCCCGATGTGTTCGTCCACTTCACGGCGATCCAGGCTGAGGGCTTCCGCAGCCTCGCCGAGGGCGATACGGTCGAATTCGAGGTCGCCCAGGGTCCGAAGGGCTTGCAGGCGCAGAACGTCCGCAAGGTCTGATCGACGCGGTTCGCAGTCGCAACGGGTCCGGAGCTCCGCTCCGGGCCTGTTTGCGTTTCCGCGCCTTATATTGGGCCATGATTCCGCTTCGGGGCGCCGTGCTGGCCCTGCTCCTCCCCGCCCATTTCGCCGGCCAGGCCACGGCGCCGGCGCTGCCGCCGCCGTACCGCGGCTTCACGCCCGGCATCGGCTATCGAGCGTTCGTGCAGCAGGCGCGGGCGCTCGCGGACAACGACGTGCTGCGCTGTCAGACCTCGCCCCGCACGGCGCAGATCATGGAGTGCGCCGTCCTGATCCGCGATCCCCGGGATGGGGCGCGGTTCTACTTGAGCGCCCACTTCATCGAGAGCGACGCCGACATGGTCGCCCTGTACGACTCGGCGGGGTTCGGCAACGCGCGGGGCGTGACGCTGGTGGATCGTACGAAACGCGACCTCACGCGCGTCTTCGGGAGGCCTCACGTGCTCGGCGCCGGCGCCTGGCAATGGCGGTACGGCCGCCGCGTGGTGCGGCTCAGCTGGAGAGGGCGCGGCACAGCCCGCTGGGTGTCCATCACCCTCACCGACGGTGCCGTGATGGACCGGATCAGTCGATACGCGAAGGCAGCCGCTCGCCGGAAGCCGTAACCAGCCGCTCCGCCAACTGCGACACGCCGCGCGTGCTGGCCCTTCCCAGCTGATCGAGCCAGCGCGGCGGGATGCCCGTCTCCCCGTCGCGGGCCCCCAGCAATGCTCCCGCCACCGCGGCGTTCGTGTCCGTGTCGCCGCCCGCCTCGACGAGAAAGACGAGCCCCTCCTCGAGCGACGGCCGGTGTACGGCGCACCAGAACGCGATTTCGACACAGTGAACGGCGTAGCCGAACTCGTTGGGCACGGCCACGGGCAGGTCGCTCTCTTGCTCCCAGGGGACGCGCCGGATCGCCTCGACGAGCACACGCGGCGCCGCCCCCTGCAGGCGGTGCAACACCTCCTCGATGAAATACTGGTTGCCGTGAAGCAGCTCGCGCGCCGCGAGGTTCACGGCGGCCGCTCCCCAGGTGCAGCGCTCGTCGGCGTGCGTGATGGCCGCCTGCTGTGTCGACACGCGGATCAGCTTGTCGACGTTGTCATGGAAGCGCAGGGCGACCGGGACGCAGCGCATCACCGCGCCGTTGGAGGCGCTTGCCCCCGCGCTGCGCGCCTGGCGGCCGGCCTCGAACGGCTCGACGCCGCGCTCGATCAAGCGCAGCGCCCGCTGCGTCGTCAGTCCCACACCGCGCCCGTCGACCTTCATCCACTTCACCCACCGCGCCGCCACGTCGGCGGCGTCCAAGTCTCCTCGCTCCGCCAACGACTCGGCCAGGAGCAGGGTCATGGCCGCGTCGTCGTCGAAGGGGGATCCCTTGGGAGGCGGCTGGAGGTCGCGCACGCCCTCGGGAAACGCCTGCCGAATCGCCGCCGCGCTGCCGAGCCGCTCGGTGGGCACACCGAGCTGATTGCCGACCACCAGCCCCAACAGGGCGCCGCGGGCCCGCGTCAGCAGCTGGGCGTCAGGGGCGGGGGACGGAGCTAGAATTCGAGCACCACGGCCCCGCCCGGCGGGGTCACGCGCGCCGCGAAGCCCTCCCGGTCGACGTGCGGCCCGGTATAGGGATGGGCGGTGTTGTAGGCGGCGACGGCGGAGTTGCGGTACAGGCGGTAGTAGCCGATATGGGCGCGCACGGCGCCGCGGGGGACGAGGCAGCCGCACCGGGTCGCGGCCGCGGTGCCCGGGTTCACTTCCAAGGTGATGTCCGACGCGCTGGTGTTGGTGATGAGCGGGGCGAAATAGCTCTGGCTTCCCACTGCCGCGGCGATCCGCGCGACGCGCCGCCCCCGCATACTCGTGAAAGGACCCAGCGCCCCCTCCATCGGCTCCCCCAGCGGCGGGTTGCCGGGCCGGAGCAGGCGCCAGCCGAGCCGCGTGTCGCGCCCGGGCGAGAGCCAGAGCCGCGCGGTCGCGTCGGGCGCGACCGTGTCCAGCGGCGTCCCGTCGCGCAGGATCTCGACCGGCTCGACGAGGCTGTTCCGAACGAAGGCCGCCGCGGATCCGAGATAGCCGGCGCGGCGTGCCACGCCGCCCGCGACGACCAGCGCCAGCGCGCCCGCGGCCCACCAGCCGAGTCGCGCCGTGCGGGAGCGCACGCTCCCCGAGCGCCGCACCTGCCGCTCGAGCGTGCGCGCCCCGACCAGTCCCGTCGCTCCCGACGCCCGGCCGGCCGCGAGTGCCGCCAGGACTTCGTCGGCGCTCTGGTAGCGTTCCTCGGGCTTCTTGGCGAGGCACTTCACGATCACGCTCGACAACCAGCGTGGGATCCTGGCGTTCACGTCGCTCGCCACCGGCACCGGATCGGCAAGGTGCTTGCCGACGATTTCGGCGCTCGAGGCGCCGTCGTAGGGCGGCGTCCCTGTCACCATCTGATACAGCATGGCACCGAACGCGTACAGATCGCTGCGCCCGTCGATATTCGCTTGGCCGAGGGCCTGCTCGGGGCTCATGTATTGCACCGTCCCGACCGTGAAACCGGTGGCCGTCTTGGTGCCGCCCTCGCCCGAGCCGGGATCCAACAGCTTCGCGATCCCGAAATCCACGAGCAGGGCGCGGCCGGTTTTCGCCTCCAGCATCACGTTGTCCGGCTTGATGTCGCGGTGCACCAGACCCTGGGCGTGGGCGTGCGCCAGCGCCTGCAGTACCGGTTCCGCGACCGCGAGCGCGGCCTCGGTGGCATACGGGCCGCGGCGCCGCAACGCGTCGGCGAGCGACTCGCCTTCGACGAACGGCATGACGTAATAGACGAGCCCTTCCCCATCTCCCGTGAAGTGAATGGACAGGATCGACGGATGCTGCAGCCGGGCCAGCGCCTTCGCCTCTTGGCGGAAGCGCGCCAGCATGCCCGGCGTCCACGCGATCTCGGGGTGGAGCACCTTGCAGGCGAGCCGCCGGTCCAGATCCTTGTCCCACAGCTCGTACACCTCGGCGAACCCGCCCCGGCCCACCAGGCGGCGCACTTCGTACTTGGAGCCGAGCGCGCGCGCAAGGCGCTGGGCGGTGGGCACGCCCGCGAGCCCCGCCGCGGGCACCGCGGTCGTTCTCCCCACGTCCCCCCTCTCCGGAACGGAGAGGGGGACAGGGGGTGAGGACGTCGTGATCACCGTCGGCGAAGGCGTGCCGCAGCTGGGGCAGAACGCCGAGCCCGAGGGGATCTCCGCGCGGCATGAGGGACAGGTAAGCTGAGTCGTCACGGGTCGAAAGATTCGCGGTCAGGGCGCCTCGTGCAATGGTGGCGCCGCGTAGGGGCGCAGCATGCTGCGCCCCTACATTATTTTTCGGCATGCTCGCTCTCCGGATCGCGCTCGGGCTCGCACTGGCGTACACGCTGCTCGTGCTGCTCGCGTGGCGGTTCCAGGATCGGCTCGCCTTTCCAGCGCCGCGCGCGCCGCTCCCGGACCCGAAACGCGTCGGCGTCGCGAACGGCGAGAAGATCGAGGTGACGATGGAGGACGGGACGAGACTGGTGGGTTGGTTCTTGAAACCCGAAGTCCCCCAACCTCCTCCAACCTCCCCAACCTCCCCTAGCCTCCTTTGGTTTTATGGCAACGGTGAGACCATCGCCGCGATCTGGCCCATCGTGCGCGAGTTTCAACCGCCCGCCACGGCCCTGCTGATCGTCGACTATCCGGGCTACGGCGGCAGCGCGGGCCGGGCGACCGAGGCCGGACTGTACGGCGCGGCGGACGCCGCCTACGCGGCGCTGGTCGCGCGGCCCGGCATCGATCCGGGGCGCATCTACGTCTACGGCCGCTCGCTGGGCAGCGCCGCCGCGACGTGGGTGGCCGCGCGCCATCCCGTCGCCGGCGTGATCCTCGAATCCCCCTTCACCAGCGCGGCCGCGATGGCGCGCCAGCACTATGCCTTGTTGCCGCGCTTTATCCTGCGCTTGTCGCTCGACAACCTCGGTCGCATGCGGCAGATCCGCTGCCCGGTGCTCGTATTTCACGGCGATGCCGACCGCCTCGTGCCGACGGCGATGGGGAGGGACGTCGCGGCGGCCGCAGCGGGACCGGTCGAGCTGGTCCTGATCCACGGCGCGGGGCACAACGACACGTACGATCGCGGCGGGCGCGCGTACCGGGACAAGCTCTGGGCGTTCGTTGCCCGTTAGATCACCACCACCTGATCGAACCGATCCCGCTGCTCATCGAAATGGCGCTCCGCCTCGGCAAGGGCGCGCAGCACCGCCGGATCGTCGCCGTCCACGAACTTGGAGCTCTGGGCGACCCGTCCCGTGAGCCGGCGTACGGCCACCAGGGCCCGGGTCACCTCACAGCGGTCCACATCGGGGTCGGTGTGGCCCGTGACGAGCAGCTCCTCGAACAGCGGCAGCGTGCGCTCCTCGGCGAGGACATACAGCGACTCGAGGATCTTGGGACCGAGGAAGCGGCGCAGCAGCTGGTCGCCGCGGATGCGGTGGAACAGGCGCTCCAGCACTTCGGCGTGCCCGGCGTAGAACCGCGCCGCTTCCACCGCAGCGGCGACGAACGCGTGGTGCGCTCCCGGCGTGACGAGATAGCGCTCGAACAGCGGCCAGGCGCCCTCCGGGTGACGCTCCGCGAGCGCGAGGAACGCGAAGTAGCGACGGCCGAACGGAGCGGCGGTATCGGCGATGACGGTGCGCAGCCCCGCCACGCCCCAGCGCGCTCCGGCGAGCGCCGCGGCGGCGGCATGCTGCCAGCGCTCCAGCTCGGGAACGCGGAATGTCACGAGGTGTGGATCGAGCAACGAGCGGCAGCGCTCCAGCACGGCGAGCAGCCGGCGGTCCACGGCGTGCAGGGCCGGCTCGAGCGCCGCCCCGTTCTCCCGGCGGGCGAGCGCGAGCGCCTCCCACGCGACCCGGTCGAGGTATGCCGCATCCCACGCCCGCTCGAAGGCGGCGGCGTCGGGAGCGGTCAGCAGAGGCTCGAGGGCGCCGGCAAACCGATAGAGCGCGCGCGACGGTTCCATTTGCATCAAGCTATCCGCCGGCGGCATGCTCGCAAATCGCATTTGTCCACATCGATCTGGAAAACCGCGTGGCAACCCTGGGGGAATGTTGCGCTTCCCCCAGGCCAGCCTTAACCTTGCCCCGCACATCCTCACCCCGAGGGCTTCTGCGAACGTCCCTGGTCGTCGCCATCGCCGTCGTGCTCGCGGCGTGCTCCTCCCAACCCGCCCACCCGGTCGCGATCGGGCTGGCGGGCCCCTTCTCCCAGACACGCGGCGCCTCGATGCTGCGGGCCGCCCAGTTGGCGGTGAACCAGATCAACGCCAGACACGGCGTGCGTGGCCGCGCCCTCGAGCTGCGCGTCGTCGACGACTCGGGGAGCGAAGACACGGCCGTGCGCGTGGCGGAGCGGCTGTACGCGGATCCGAGCGTCGTGGCAGTGGTGGGGCACCTCTCGTCCGGTCCGACGATCGCCGCCGCGCGGGTGTACGGCGGGGGCGCCGATCCGGTCGCGATGATCTCGCCGTCGGCGTCGAGCCCCGATCTGTCCGGGTTCAGTCCCTGGGTATTCCGCGTGTGCCCGAGCGACCTGCAGCACGGACCCGAGCTGGCGCACTTCGCGTGGCAGGCGCTGGGTGCGCGGCGGGCGGGCATCATCTACAACAACAACGACTACGGGCGCGGCGTCCGCGGCACGTTCGCCGCGGAGTTCACCCGGCTGGGCGGAGCCGTCGTAGAAGCGGATCCGTACGTCGCGGCGACGCCGTCGCTCGAGCCGTACCTGTCCCGCATGCGGCGGGCCGGGATCGACGTGCTCCTCATCGCCGGTGAGCGGGCGGGGGCGGAGCTCGCCCTCCGGGAGATGGCCGCGCTGGGCATACACTGGCCGGTGCTCGGGGGCGATGCGCTCACCGGCATCGAGGCCGATGGGGCGCTCGCGGAAGGGGTGCGGATCTCGTCGGCCTATCTTCCCGACCGGCGTGACGAGCGCAACGCGGCGTTCGTGGCGGACTACGCCCGAGCCTACCCGGGGTTGCGCCCCGACCACCGCGGGGCCGGGGCCTATGACGCCGTGCTGCTCGTGGCGCGGGCGCTCGAGCGCGCCGGCGCCGAGCGCCAGGCCGTGCGCGACTATCTCGCACGTGTCGGGCAGGGCCGGGAGCAATTCGAGGGTGTCACCGGCCGGATCGCGTTCGACGCCACCGGTGACGCTCGGGGGAAGTCGGTGGTGATCGGCGTCGTGCACGACGGCGCGCTGGTGACCCAGGCGGATCGGTAATGCGGAGTCCGCTCGCCACGATCCGCAACCGGATTCTGGTGGGTCTGGTCTTGCTCATGATGGGCCTGGTGGTCACGGCGATCGCCGGCGCGGCCACGCTCCGGCACATGCGCTACGCCGTGGCGGACGAGCTGGCGGGGCTGCGGGCGTCGATGGACGTGGGGAGCGGTCTCGTCACTACCGTGCTCGAGGAGATCCGCGCGGCCGAGCAGTACCTCGCGTCACCCGGTGCCGAAGCCCGACGGCTGTTTCAGACGACCGCCGAAGACGCCTTCCAGTATGAGCGGCAGCTGGACGCCCTGAGCGGCCTCACCGCCGAAGATCGCCTCACGGTCAATCGCTTGAAGCAGCTGCACGCCACCATCCAGACCGAATACTCGATCGCTCACGCGTTGCGGGACCTGGGGCGCGAGCAGGAAGCGGTGACGCGGGCCGCCGCGGTGCGGTCCCAGGCGACGGAGCTGACGCGGCTGGTGCGCGATCTGTCGCGCCGCCAGGCGCAGAAGGCGGCGCGAGCCGCGGAACGGCTGACGGCCGACGCCGCCGACCGGGAGCGCAAGCTGTGGGCGTTCGTCGTCGCCCTCGTCGTCGCGGGCGTGTTCCTGTCGCGCTACACCCTGCAGTCGGTGCAGGGCCCGCTCGCCCGGCTCGTGACCGCCGCGGAGCGGTTCGGGGCGGGCGACCTGCGACCCGTCACGACCGGCGACATGCCCCGCGAATTCCGGGTGCTGGCCGACGCGATGCAGCACATGGGAGACCGGCTGCGCCGCATCGTGGGCGAGGTGATCACCGAGGCGGACCGGATCGCCGGCTCGGCCGGCGATCTGTCCGCCGTGAGCGAGCAGCTCGCCGCGTCCTCGAGCGAGGTGTCGACGGCGATGGTCGAGATCTCGAGCGGCGCGGATCAGCAACGTACCGCGCTCGGCTTCATGGGCACGGGACTCGACGAGCTGGGCAAGGCGACGGGGGACATGGCGGACGCGGCCGAGCGCGCCGCCAAGCTCGGCGAGGAAATCCGCAGCGTGGCCGAACGGCAACGCGGCGCCGTGGCCGCCGCCAGCGGGGTGCTGCTCGACGTGCGGGAGGTGGTCCAGACCAGCTCACGGCAGATCGCGCAGCTCACCGAGCTCTCCACCTCGATCGACGACTTCGTCGATCTCATCAAGCGCATCTCGTCGCAGACGAACCTGCTCGCCTTGAACGCCGCGATCGAGGCGGCGCGCGCCGGCGAGCACGGCCGCGGCTTCGCCGTCGTGGCCGAAGAAGTCCGCCAGCTTGCCGACGAATCGGCACGCGCGGCCGAGGAGGTGACGCGCACCACGGGCCTGATTCGCGAGCAGATGGAGGACGTCACCGCTACCATGGCCGCCGGCCAGGCGAAAGTGCGGGGGATCGAGTCCGTCGCGGAAGGGGCGGCGCATGCCCTCGCCGAGATCGCCACAGCCGTGGAGCTCGTGGAGCAGACGGCCGCGCGGGTCCGCATGGCGGCCCAGTCGAGCCGGGAGACCACCGCCCGCCTGCTGCAGCAGGCCCAACAGGTGTCGGGCCGGGCGACGGCGCACGCGAGTGGAGCGGAGCAGGCAACGGCCGCCGCCGAGCAGCAGGGCGCGTCGACCGAGCAGATGGCGGCCGCCGCCGGGAGCCTGCTACAGGCGGCCGAGAAGCTGCACCAGCTGGTGCAGGGATTCCGCGTTTAGGCACCCGCCGCGTCAGGGGCCGATGGTCACGCCGCCGGGCGCGACGAGGAGGCCGGGCAACAGATCGATCAGCGTGACCGCCGTTGACAGGGTGGTGAACGCCACCTGGTGATTGGACTGCCCGGGACCCACCGCGGTAAACCAGAGCCGGGCGAGCGTCGGCGATCCGGCCTTCCCGAGCGCGTCGGTGGCGTTGAAGCGCAGCACGCCGCCTGCCGCCGTGTCGGGGATGACTGTCGGAAGCCCGAAGCTGCCCGCCTGCGTGCTGTCATACCTCAGCACGGCCGTGCTCCAGGTGAACCGGGCGTCGTAGCTGCCGAGCAGCTCGGTCGCCGGCACCGCGGAGAGATCCATGATAACGTCGATCGCGATCGGCTGTCCGACTTTCCCGCCACCAAAGCTGCGGCCGCCGTCGAGGGCGAGGGCGATGGGATTGCCCGGCGGCAGAGTGTTGTCGCCGACCACGATCGCCAAGGAGTCGGCGATTCCCGGTCCCGCACTGGCGACCACGATCGCGCTACCTGGCGCAACCGCCGTCACGAGGCCGGCGCTAGAGACGCCAGCCACGGTCGGCGCGCGGCTGGTCCACGTCGCGAGCGAGGAAGACAGCGGCTTCCCGGCGATGTCCGTGACGGTTGCGGCGAGCTGTACCGTGTTGCCCGGCGCGAGCGTCGTGAGCGTCGCGTACCCCGGACTCACCAGAACCGCCGCCGGGGCGGTGAGCGGCGATACGGTGAGCCGTAGCGTATCGGCGGCGCCGCGGATCGCGGCCGCGACACGCGCCACGCCACCGGTCGGCGACAACAGGGCGGTGATGCCGCGATCCGGACCGACCAAGATCAAGTCGGGAGTCAGGTTGGTGAGCATTACGGGCACGCCGGCAACGGCAGTTCCCGCCGAATCGATGCCGAGGCGCATCACGAACGAGCCGCCCGGGGCGAGCGTCGTGTTCTGCGGCGCGACGGTCACCCGACACCCTGCGCCGAGCCCGCACGGTCCGATGTAGGCGACGGGCACGGAGTCGACGCGCGTAGGGAGACCGGGCCGGACGGTTACGGTGTCGCTCCCCGTGTAGAGAACCGTGCCATCCCGCGTGCGGATACCCTGAAGGTCAACCAGAAACGTCTGCGCTGAGCCTGCGACCAGCACGGGGACCGTTACGCCCGCGTTCCCCGCTTGATCCACCGGTACGGTCGTGTCGGCGATGACTCCGGGCGCCCGCCCTTGGGACGACGAGCGCACCACGACTCGCAGGGCGTCGAGGTCGTCGACCAGCACGGTCCCGCTGTCCAGGACGGGTACGCTGACGAGCGGCACAATCCAGAGCCTGGGACCCCCGAGCCCCCGGCCGCCCCACTCCGCACACGCCAGCGTGCCGCCGAGCAGCGCGAGCGCGACCCACGCGCCCCGCCTCACCGCGCCCACTCCAGCAGTACCACGGCCCGCGGGCCCACGAGCGGCACGGAGCTGCCGTTGTCCGCCAGACGGCCTATCGCTACCTCGCCTTGCACCAGCACGGCGACCGCGCCGCCAAGCCGGTAGCGCAGGTCGATGCCGGGACGCACCAGCCAGCCCAGCAATGCGAGGCTTCCGGTCGCGGGTCCGACCAGCTCGTGACGGATCTCGACGGTCGGCGCGAGGTTCAGCGCCGGCGAGAGCGGCCGGTCGAGCCGGGCGCCCAGCCCGAGCACGTTGCCGCGCGGCACCTGGACGACGGTCGAGTCGTAGCCGCCGGGGCGAAAGCGATAGCGGTCGTACGCGTAGAGCGACAAGCTGCCCCGTCCCGCTGGCAGGCTCAACGCCGAATAGAGCAGCAGACGGCCACCGGTGACGCTGCGCGAGCCGGCGATGACCGTGTCCGCGCCGCTCGCCGCGTACACCACGGCGCTGCGGAAATACCCGCCCCCCCCGCCCCCCCCGCCCCCCCCACCGCCCAGCGGCCCCTCCACGCCCAGGCGGACACGCCCTTCGCCGCCCGGCTCGAGCTCGCCGCTCGCCACCACCGGGGTGTAGCTCGCATGCCAACGGTAGCTCCCGCCCACGCCGCCCGCCCAACGCTCACCGAGCTTGAACGCCGTGGCGAAGCCCCCGGTGATGCCGCCGCCCGTACCGAAAGTGGGCGTGGTGAAACTGAGCAGCTCGGTGCCGAGGGCGCTCAGCACCGGGACGTCCGCGCTGTCGACGGCCTTCTTTCCCGTGGGGAGCGTGCCGACGAGCGACACGATCAGATGACCCGCCACCGCCCCCCAACTCATGCGGACGTCGGTGTCGGTCGCGCCCCCGACCTGGAGCGTCCCGCTGGTGGTCGCGGCCGAAGCGTGCGCATATGCGCTCGACAGGTCGAGCGTGAAGCGCGGGCCGAACCGGTGGGACAACGTCACGGGCACGGTCCACTCGACGATGTGGTCGACCGCGAAGCCGGACCCGAAGTGATAACTGTCGAGTACGACGCCGGTGCGCGCGCTGGTGCCGGGGACGGCGGCGGGCTCCTGCGCCACGAGCTGCGCCGCGACGCAGCTCAAGAGCAACACGCGTTTCACTACGGGCGCCTGAAGATGATGACGATGCCGCTCGTAACGGACACGATCGACGGCAGGCCGAGCGCTTCGGGTGTGAGATGACGGTCGATGGTGGGCGTGCCCGAGACCGGCCCTCCCGCCTGGGTAATCACGTCGCCCGTGGCCGGCACGACGTCGAGCGTCGTGGTGGTGAGCAGCCCACCCGCCGCCCCCAGGGCCTCGGACGGCGCCGTGATCGGTTCAAAGGACTGGACAACGCTCATGATCCCGCCGGCCCCCGCCTGCTGCACGGCCGGCGTGGCGGCGGCGGTCTCCTGCCCCTGCCGCGCCGCCTGGAAGCTCGGGTCGGCGTGTGCGGCCGCTCCGAAGTCACGCGCCGCCGCGTCGTAATCGCCCCGATCCAGGTCGTCGAGCGCCCGGCTGTAGGCCAGAAACGCCGCGAGGCTCTTGGGCCCCTGTCGCAGGATCTCCTGCCGCTCGGCCTCGGTGAGCGCGATCCCGAGCTGGCCGGCGAGGTCGAACACCACCTGTTTTTCGAGCGCGAGCAGCTGCCGGAACGGGCCCGTCACCTGACCCACGGGTCGTACCACGCCGGCAGCCGTCACGACCGTCGCGGAGAGCTGCATCGTGGCGTTCCCGTTGGGAGGGATGATCGCGGTCCCCTGCACCATCCGCTCCGCCCGGAGCAGCCGGCCGACCCGCGCCGCGGTCGCCGGATCGGTCCGCTCGCTCTGACCGACCTCGAGCTCGTCCAGCAGCTTGCCGATCTGCAGGCGCTCGAGCAGCCGGAGCGTGCGAATGTGGGCGAGATCGGTGGTGATGAGCTCGGCGAGCCCGCGGGAGAGCGGCTGCACGCTCGAGTCCCCGGCGATCACGAGCGGCAGCACCGCCACGGTGGCCGCCTGGGGCGGCTGCTGCGCCAGTTCCGCTTCCCGCGCCAGCGCCTGCCGCGCCGTCCGCTCCGCGGCGCTGCGGAGCGCGAGCTGCGCCTTGGCCCGCAGCGCCGCCACACGCCGGGCGCCCGGGTGCTGCGCCGCGAAGTCGGTATACGTCGCGATGGCGTCGTCGAAGCGACCCGCCTGCTCCTGGCACGCACCGAGCACCAGCGGTCCCCGCACGTCGGCGGGTGCGAGCGCTTGCGCGGCCGCCGTCACGACCACGGCCGTGTCGCACCGCCCTGCCGCGGCGAGTGCGGCGGCCAGCTGGAAGCGATCGGCGGGGGCGACAGAACCCGTACGGGGCGTTCCCGCGCAGGCGCCGAGCGCGACCACGCAAGTCACACGTGAGAGCTGCCGCCGATTCACCGGCGCGACTTCTTCTTGGTGGCGGGTTTCTTCTTCGCGGCTGGTTTGGGCCGGGCGGCGGCCTTGGGAGGCCTGCGCTTGAGCGCGCCCTGGACGTCGGCGAGGACGCGGTCCCCTTCCTCCGGTCCGATCAGGCCACGCCGGACGGCGTAGCGGATCAGCTCTTCGGCATCGTCGACGGTGAACTCGCCCAAGCCGGCGGCCCCGCGGATCGCCTTGACCAGCGCGTCCGCCACGGGGCTGCGCAGCACACTCGCGATGCCGGGGAGGGCTTCGAGCAGCGAAGAAATCTGCGACCCGCCGAGCTCAGCTGGGGGGGGCATCGAACACGCTGCTCCGGCGCTGAAGGTCGCGCCAAGCTACACGAACCCCTCGGGAGCGTCAAGGATTTTCGGCGGATTTTTCCCGTAATTGGGGCTGTGACGCGCGGTTACGACGCCGGCGCAGCGCCTGCACCAGCGCGCCCGGCGCCCGGCGCGAGATCGTCAGATCGGAGTGCGACAGCAGCTCGCCCAAGACGTTCCGGGTCTTGGCGTCGAGCGGCATGCCGAAGTGCAGGTCGAGCTGGTACTCGGCGTGATCGGCGCCCTGGCCGGTGAGCGTAAAGCCCTGAGGGTCGGGTCGAGCCGCATCCACTTCGATCTCGGCGACGGGCTCGTATTTGGGGCGGTCCATTCTGGCGGAACCTCCGGGCTGATTGAGAGATACGCCCCCCGAAAGGGCTGTCAAGCAGGCCCGAAACCGCTCCGTTGGAGGGCCTTCCTGGGGTGGCTAGATTCCGAGCTTGGAGGCCCAAGTACAGCCGTGGGACGACGTGGCATAAAGGAATACCGGGCGCCGGAAGCGCTGGCGCTGATTGCGGCGGACCGCGAGCATGTGCCCCTGGTCTGCCCCTCGTGCGGGACGCGGTCGATCATGCGCGCGCCCCGGCGTCGTGGGGGGATCAAGCTTGGGCCGCTCGCGCCGGAGCGCGTGACGCTGACGTGCCAGAGCTGCGGGCGTCATGCGTCGTACATCGAGCGGGGCCGGGAGCCCCCGCGGGACGAGACTATGGATCCGCACGCGGCGCGGGCGTAGGACCAGGAGGCGACAGGGACGTGGCGGGCGACGCGATACAGATGATGGGCACCATCACCGAGGT
>DATNOR010000098.1:0-44674 GCA_035601235.1 Gemmatimonadales bacterium | reverse complement strand
CAGGCCGAACCAGGTGTTCCAGCTCTGTTGGTCCGCCTGCAGGAGGAAACCGAGGTCATTGGCCTCAAAGCCTTGGGAGCGACGCAGGTAGCTGGTCTCGAACCGGGTAATGCCGCCGCCCACCTTGCCGAACAGCAGCTCCTCGGCGTTGCCCGAGAGGCTGGTGCGGGTGGGGTCGTACGACACGCCAGCGCCGGGCCGCTGATAGAAGTGAACCGCATCCCGTTGCGTGAGGGCGATCGCCGAGTCGGTTCCCGCGATCCGGCTCAGGTCGAACGAGCCCGAGACCTGGTAGTGCCCCTGGAGAAAACGGTGCCGGAAGTCGACCGCGCCCACGTAAGCGCTCCGGCGCAGGGAGTCCTGGCTCCACTCGTCGAGGTTGCGATTCACGGCCGTGAACATCATGCCGACGCCGCTCTCACCATTGCGGAAATCCTGCTGGGTCCGCACCACGGCGTAGTTGGTGGTGGGCTCCATCGTTTCGTCGAGTGGGCTCGCGGCGCGCTCTGTAACGGCATCGAGGACACCGACGTTCTGTCCACCCGGCAGCCGGCCCGTCAGCTTCGCGGCTCCATAGATCGTGGTAGCCGTCGGAGAGCCCGGCTCGCCGTAGTCGAGCTGGGGCGCGCGCCCGATGCGCCGAGAATAAAACAGCCCCTCGCCGTTGCAGTTCACCTGGCTGCAATTCACATCAAAGCGGAAGATGCCCGCGCCCTGGACGAAAAATGGCCGTCGTTCCTGAAGGAACGTCTCGAATGCCGTGAGGTTGAGCACCGAGGGATCCTGCTCTACCTGCCCGAAGTCGGGGTTCACCGTCGCATCGAGCGTGAGGTTCGACGTGATCCCGTACTTTAGGTCGGCGCCGCCGGTGACTTTTTGAGACCGATCGAAGGCGCTGCCGGTGGGAACGGACACGTTCTTGGTCAGCATATATGGCGCGATTTCCGGCCGGCGCGGTGACGGCAAGCCCACCAGCCCGGTCAGCTCGCCCAGCTGCGAGGAGATTCCCGCCTGCGAGTTGCGGTACAGCGGCCAGCTCTCGCGCTCGGTGTAGCGTTGGATGTCACGCCAGATCCCGAACCCGAACGTGTTGGTGCCGCGCGGGACGTAGCGCAGCTGCGAAAGCGGGATCTGAAACTCGGCCGTCCACCCGAGCGAGTCGACCTGCGTGGCCACGTCCCACACCGCGTCCCAGGCGTCGTCTTCCTGGTTGTCGTTGTAGACCGCGTAGTCGCGCTTCACCCCGGCCGGGTTCACGGCAAACTCGAAGCCGTTGCGCCGGTCATGATACGAATCGATCATGATCTTGAGCTGATCGGTGGCGGCGCGCACGTCGCGGCGCGCCAGCAGCTTCAGGATGCTGTCGGGATGCGGGTCGAACGCGCGGATGAAGACGTAGAGGTGGCGGTCGTCGTAGGCGACCTTCGCCTCGGTGGCGAAGCGCGGGTCGCCGTCTTCCTTCGGCTGGAACTCGCGGAACTGGGTGATCGCCGGCGCCTGGCGCCAGACGGCATCGTCGTCGCGGCCATCGATCACGACGGGGCTGGTCGCCCGCACGGCGGACGCCTGTTTGGCGGCGGAAGAGGGGCCGGCGCCGCCGCCGCCCGATGCGGTGGATTGCAGCGCGATCGCGAGCAGGACGATAGCCGGCATGACGGAAGCCCCCCGAGCCTGGTCGGACGATTAGACAGGTCGTACGGTGAAAGGGTTGGGCAGGTTCCGGCCGTGACCAAGCCATGACAAAAGGCCCCCGGGCATCGCCCGGGGGCCCTTGGAGATCCGACGTGGAGCGTCAGTTGTGCTTGGCCACCAGGCTCGGCTCGACCGGCGCTTCCCCGTCGAACACCAGGTGCCCCGCCTCGAAGCGCGCTCCGCGCAGCGCCAACGTCAGGACCTCGTCAAGGTCCTCCACGAGCTGAACCTCCAGCGACGAGCGCACGTCCTCCGGGAGATCGTCGAGATCGGGCGCATTCTCCTTCGGGAGCACCACCGTGCGGATGCCGGCGCGCACGGCGCCCAGCACTTTTTCCTTGACTCCGCCGATCGGCAACACCCGGCCGCGCAGGGTGATCTCACCCGTCATGGCCAGGTCGTGGCGCGCCGACCGGCGCGACAGCGCGGAGACCAGCGCCGTCGCCATGGTGACGCCCGCCGAGGGTCCGTCCTTCGGGATGGCGCCCGCCGGGACGTGGACGTGGATGTCGGTGTCGACGAACGCCTCCTCGGGGATTCCGAGCTGGTCGGCGTGCGACTTGGCGTACGTCAGGGCCGCCCGCGCCGACTCCTTCATGACGTCGCCCAGCTGGCCGGTCAGCACGAGCTCGCCCTTGCCCCGCATCACGCTTGCCTCGACGAACATGATGTCGCCGCCGACGGGCGTGTAATACATGCCCGTGGCCACGCCCACCTGATCCTCCCGCGCCTTGTGCTCCGGATGGACCTTGGGCCGACCGATCAGGTCGTCCACGTCCCCCGCGTCGACGCGGATGCGCTCCGCCCCACCGTCGGCGATCTTGCGTGCGACCTTGCGGCCGAGCTTCCCGATCTCGCGCTCCAACTGGCGCACACCCGCCTCGCGGGTGTAGCTGGTGGTGATCTCGCTCAACCCGGCATCAGTGATCTCGAGCTGCTCGGGCGAGAGCCCGTTGTCGCGCAGCTGCCGGGGCACGAGGTAGCGCCTGGCGATCTCGAGCTTCTCGCGCTCTGTGTAGCCGGCGAAGTTCACCGTCTCCAGCCGGTCGAGCAGCGGCCCCGGAATGCTCTGCGGGAAGTTCGCCGTCGCGATGAACAAGACCTCCGACAGGTCGAACGGCACTCCCAGATAATGATCCGTGAACGAGTCGTTCTGCGCCGGATCGAGCACTTCGAGCAGCGCCGCGGCGGGGTCGCCCTGGAACGAGACGCCCAGCTTGTCGACCTCGTCGAGCAGAAACACGGGGTTCTTGGCGCCGGCCTGCTTCATCCCCTGAATGATGCGACCGGGCATGGCGCCCACGTAGGTGCGGCGGTGGCCGCGGATGTCGGCTTCGTCGCGCGCGCCACCAAGAGAAATGCGCACATACGGCCGACCCATGGCCCGCGCGATCGACTTCGCGATCGACGTTTTTCCCACACCCGGCGGCCCGACGAACAGGAGAATGGGCCCCTTGGCTTCCTTGTCGTCGTCGTTGCCCTGGGCCGCTTGCTGTGGGGCGCGCTGGCGCAGCTGGCGCACCGCCAGGAACTCGAGCACCTGGTTCTTCACGTCATTCAGGCCGTAGTGATCCTGCTCCAGGATCTCCGCGGCGCGCTTCAAGTCGAGCGACTCCTCCGCCCGCTTGTTCCAGGGCAACTCGGCCACGGTCTCGAGGTACGTACGGATCACCTGTGCTTCCATGGAATCGCGATTCGCCCGCTCCAGCCGCTGCAGCTCGCGCTCGACCTCCTTCTTGGCGGCCTCGGGCAGCTCGAGCGTCGCGAGGCGCTTCCGCAGCTCGTCCACCTCGACCACCTCGTCCTCTTCCCCGAGCTCCTTGCGGATCGCCTTCAACTGCTCACGCAGGAACATCTCCCGCTGGCGCTCGCCCAGCTCCTCCTGCACCTGCGACTTGATATGCTCCTGCGCGTCCAGCACGCCGATCTGGCGCTGCACATGGACCAGGACGCGCCGCAGCCGGTCTTCGACGGACAGCGTTTCGAGCAGCCCCTGGCGCTCCGCCGGCGGGATCTCGAGGTAACCGGCGACGAGGTCTGCCAGCCGCCCGGGGTCGGCCACCCCCTCGAGCACCTGCCGGACCACATCTTCAGGAAGCCCCGTTTTTTGCCCCAGCTCGGCGGCGCGCTCCCGTGCTTCACGATGCAGCCCGACGAAGGCCGCGTCACCGGGGTTGAGCGGAGGAAGATCTTCCACGTCGCGCACCACGGCCTCGAGGTAGCGACCGTTCTCGCTGTAGTGCAGTGCGGTCGCCCGGTTCTCGCCGTGCAACAGCAGCTGCACGCCGCCGAGCCCGCGCTGGATCTGGCTGATCTTGGCGATGGTCCCCGTCGTGTACAGCACGCCAGGGGTCACGGTATCGACGTTCTCGCGCTGGGCCACCGCGAAGACGAGATGCGACTCGCTCTTCAAGGCGGCTTCGATGGCGCGCAACGTCGCCGGCCGTCCGGCGCCGATCGGCGTGGACACACCGGGAAACAACACGACCTCCCGGAGCGGTAGCACCGGGAGCGTCAGTCTCTCGGACATAGGTACGATCTCTTTGTCAGGGTCTTGCCGCTGCATATCGCCAGCGGTCGATAGCATCGTTCATGCCAAGCAAAACGTCTAACTGAGCACGCCCGTTCCATCGCTTGGCGGTCAATTAGGCAGACGCTGCCGAATAGCCATTGCGGGGACGGCGTGGCCCGTCGCCTTGGCGCGTGCGTCCACCGTAAGTGAAGAGGCGCTTACAGGTTGCACGCCCGCTCCGCGGCGGCTAATCTATCCGCGCGCACTTCACGCGAGCTGGGATGAACCAAGCAGACAAGGCACTCGCGGCCCGCCTGGTACAGGCGCTCGGCAGCGCCTATACCGTCGAAGGGGAAATCGGCCGGGGCGGGATGGGCGTCGTCTACAACGCGCGCGACGAGCGGTTGAAGCGGCGCGTGGCCGTCAAGGTGCTCCCACCCGAGCTCGCGTTCCGCGAGGAAATCCGGTTGCGCTTTCTGCGCGAGGCGGAGACGGCGGCGCGCCTGTCGCACCCCCACATCGTGCCGATCCACTCTGTGGGCGAGGGGCCGGACGGGCTCGTGTACTTCGTCATGGCGTATGTGGACGGAGAGTCGCTGGGCGCGAAGCTCAAGCGACGCGGCCGGCTGCCGCCGGACGAGGCGCGTCGCATCATGCTGGAGACGGCGGACGCGCTCGGGGCCGCCCATGCGCTGGGCATCATTCACCGCGACGTGAAGCCGGACAACATCCTGCTGGAGGGCAGTCGCGGCCGGGTGGTGGTCACCGATTTCGGGATCGCGAAGGCGCTCTCGTCGTCGACCGGTTCCGCGACGCTCACGGCGACCGGAGTGGCCATCGGGACGCCGCACTACATGAGCCCGGAGCAGGCGGCGGGCGACCGCGAGATCGACGGGCGCTCCGACATCTACAGCCTGGGAGTGGTGGCGTATCAGACGCTGGCGGGGGAGCTGCCGTTTCAGGCCCCCACCGTGCCGGGCATCCTGATGAAGCAGATCACGGAGCGAGCGCCGCTCGTCACCGACAAGCGGCCGGACGTCCCCGAAGACCTCGCTGCGTGCGTGATGCGCTCGCTGGAGAAGGAGCCGGACGATCGCTGGCCCACGGCGGACGCGCTGCGGCGCGCGCTCGAGGCGCGCAGCGCCACGATGTATCAGCCGCGTCGCCCCAGCCCGGCACGGGGGGGACGGCCGCTTCCCCCCGCGGCGCGCGAGTCGCTGCCGGGGAGGCAGGCGACGGCCGAGCGGGCCGCCCGGCGGCTCGAGCGGGTGCGGGAGCGCCCGCAGCTCGCGCCGAGCGGGGAGCCCGAGATCGTGCGCGAGCTGCGGAGCCGGTTCGTCACGTGGGCGTCGGTGTGTGGCTCGCTCTTCATGATCAACATCGCGACGGGGCCGCACCGGCCGAGCTGGTCGATCTTCGTCGCGGGTATCTGGGCGGGGACGGTGCTGGTTCCCCGGGTAGTGCGGCTGTGGCACGCCGGGTATTCCTGGCGTGACGTGCTCGCCCGCCCGCCCGCACCTGACGCGATCGAGGCACGTCTCGCCGCTGGAGGCAGGCGCCCGGTGGAGCTGCCGCGCGCCACGACGGACGAGTTCGGCCACGAGACCGAGTCGATCCAGCAGGCTCGCAGCGACCGCAAGGCGATCCTGCGGATCGTGGATCGGCTACCCAAATCGGAGCGGAAGCTGCTCCCCGACATCGTGGCGACGGCGGACTCGCTGCTCAATCGAGCCGAGGAGCTGGCGCGCACGCTGCAGGCGATGAGCGGCAGCGTGGACCAGGGGGCGCTCCGGCGGCTGGAGGAGAAGATCGAGGCGACCAGGCGGCAGCCGGACGGGGTCGAGCGCGACCGGCAGGTGAGCCTGCTCAACCGCCAGCGCCAGGCGCTCACCGACCTGCTCACCCGGCGCCAGCTGGTGGCGGACCAGCTGGAGTCGTGCGTGCTGGCGATGCAGAACGTGCGGTTCGACCTGCTGCGGCTGCGCTCGGCCGGCGTAGCGGTGGCGTTGGACGACCTCACGCGCGCCACGCAACAGGCGCGTGCGCTGTCGCGCGATGTGGACCATGTGATTGCCGCCGCCGGAGAGATCAAGCAAGCGCTGGGCGAGCAGCCGGGGGCTTAGCGCCTCTCGGGTCCCCGGCAGCGCATGAGACGGTCCGGCGCATCCGCCACCTCGATACCAAACTCTGCCAACGCCAGGAACTGAGAGGCGGCGTCCTCGCAGCGGCCGTCCCGGAGGGCAATCGCGGCGCGGAGCTCGTACGGCGTGGTCCACCCGGGATGTGCGAGCCCCGCAGCGGCCAGTACGCTGTCGGCGAGTCGGATTGGTCCCGTGAGAGCGAGGGCCGCGAGCGGATCGTGCAGCAGGCCCGCGGGGAACGGGTGGCGATAGGTGGCCCGGGCGATCGCGAGCGAGCGGCGCAGCGCCGCGGCGGTGCCCGGCCAATCCGCGTCGCGCGCGGCGACCGCGGCCAGGCCTGCGTCGGCCTCCGCCGTATCGCCGCCGCGGGCCAGGGCTTCCCGCAGCAGGGCGGCGCGCCGCCGCTGGTCCCCCCGTCGCGCCGCGAGAGCAGCAGCGAACAGCAATGCCTCAGGGTTGCGCGTGCGGACCAGGCCCGGCAGGACGCTGTCCACGAACGCGCTGTCGCCCGCTGCGAAGCGCATGCGCGCGACGCGCACCAACCAGACCGGATTGTCGGGTTGGGCGCGGTGCGCGGCCTCGAGGATCGGGCCCTGCGTGGACGGGATGCGCGGCGAGGTCATGGCGCGCGCCAGCAGCACCGGGGTGGTGCCCGGGTGGCCGCCGACGCGGACCTCCAGGGCCATGAGGGAGTCGAAGACGTGCGAGTCCCACACGGGGTCGAGGAACCGGCGGGCTGCCACGAATTCGAGCTCGGGACGGTCGTCCCGGTGGGTGAGCGTCCCTCGCTCGACGAGCTGCGCGACACCGGCTTCGTCCAGCAGGCGGCGGCCGAAGTGATCGCCTACGGAGTCGATCCCCAGCCATTCTCGGCTCACCCCCCCTAACGGCGTGCCCGGGTCCAACAGCCGTCCGATCCAGGCCCGATCATACCGGAGGGGTTGGTCGGAACCGAGGATCATGAGATCGAGGCTCGAGGAAAACCACACCTCCACGTGAGGGAACACGGCGCGCACGTTTCGCACGATCCCGGCGACGACGGGGAGGGGCAGCTGGTAGAGCTGCACCCACTGGCTGAACACACCTCCGTCGGCGAGGCGCGAGCGCACGATTCGGAAGAACTCCGGCGTATAGAGTGTCGCGACGCCGGCGACCCACGGATTGGACGGCTCGGAGACGATGACGTCGAACCGATCGCGGCGCAATTGCAGCGCGCTGCGCGCGTCGTCCGCCACCGCCGAAACGGTGGGCCGCGCCAACACCGAGTCGTTCACACGGGCGAACAGCCCGCTCATCGACAGGACGGCGGGCTCGATCTCCACCACGCGCACGCGCCGCATGCCCGGGACATCCGCCAGCACGCGCGTCGTCACCCCGCTCCCGAACCCGATCACGAGCGCCGACGTGGCCTCCGGGCGTGCGGCGGCCGGAGCCAGCCCGAGCATGATCTGGGTGTCCATGTCACCCTGGTCCGAGGCGTCGACCTTGCCGTTGACGCGGAGCGTGCGGCCGCTGATGCCCTCCCAGACGCTGACGGTCGCGTTCCAGCCCTCGCGGAATGCGAGCTGGCGCGCTCCGCGGTGGGCGAGGAAGGCCTGGCGCGCGGCGGGGCCCATCGGGTCGCGCGCGTAGATGGTGGGGCCGAGGTCGATCAAGCGGGAGCTCCAGCCCGGGGCGCCGAAGGCGGCGCCAAGCGCAATGCTCCCGAGCCCTCCCGCCAAGAGCACACGGAGCCGCAAGGCGCGGTGCTGCGTCGAGCCCTCTGCCACCCCGCGAGCCGCGAGCGCCGCGAGCACCAGGGCGGCCAGTCCGTTCACGACGAGACCGAGCCGCAGGGTGGTCTCGGTGCCGAAAGTGACGACGAGCACGAAACCCGTGAGCACCGCGCCCACGATGCTGCCGAGCGTGTTGAGCGCGTAGGCGACGCCGACGTCGGCGCCGCGGGCCGTGTCACGTGGCGCGGCGAGGTCCGCGAGGAGCGGGAAGCTCAATCCCATCCCAACTGCGGGAATCAACACCACGGCACCGACCGCGACACCTAGCAGGGCAAGACGGTCGGTCGCGCCGAAGCCGGGATGCCCGAACACCTTGATGACGTAGAGGGGCAGCGCGCCGAAGAACGCGAGCAGCAGCGCGGCTCCCGCTCCGGTAATCCCCTGGGCGAGCGCCGCGTCGGCCACCGGAGGCGGCCGACCGGAGCCCCGGCGGGCGACGATCGCGCTGCCCAAGCCGATGCCGAGCAGGAACACGAGCAGCACGAGCGTGAAGGCGTAGGTCGAGCCTCCGACCACCATCACGAGGACGCGGGTCCAGGCGATCTCGTCGAGCAACGACGCAAACGCGGTCACGGCGAGGAGGGCGAGGGCCACGCGCCGGGTGAGATCGGGCGGGCGCGCGGCGGGTGGCGGCGCCGGGGGGCTTGGCTCGAGCGGTCGCGCCAGCGCGAGTGCCGCTGCCCCGAGGCTCAGGTTCAGCGCGGCCGTCGCGTACAGCGAGGAGCGAATCCCGACGCGTTCGATCAGGAAGAATCCGGCGAGAGCCGTGCCGACGACCGCGCCGAGCGTATTGAGGGCGTACAGGCGTCCCAGAGAAGTCTGCAGCCGATCCCGCTCCACGCCCATGAATCCCTTGGTCAGGGCCGGCAGCGTTCCCCCCATGAGCGTCGTCGGCACGAGCAACACGAGCGCCGCGAGGCCGAAGCGCAGGGCGACGCTCGCGGCGGCCCCCAGGTCTAGCGCTCCGGCAGCGCCGATATAGACCCGATGCGCTAGCGACAGGACGAACGGCGACGCGAGCCCGAACGCGCCGATGGCGATCTCGAGCCAGCCATAGAGCGCGGCGGGCCTTGCCTGACGGTCCGCTTTCCGCCCGAGCAGCCAGGCGCCGAGGCCGAGGCCGCCCATGTACGCCGCCACGACGGTGGTGATGGACTGGATGGTGGACCCGAAGGCCTGGTACAGGATCCGGACCCACAGGAGCTCGTAGACGAGACCCGTGGCCCCGGAGAAGAAGAACAGCAGGCTGTACGCGCGCGCCGCGTTAGAACGCATGCAGCAGGCGCATCGCTTGAGCGAGATCTTCTACCTGCGGCAGGATGAAATCCTCGAGATCGGGGGCGTAGCCCACGAACGTGTCGGTCGACGCCACGCGCTTCACGGGGGCGTCGAGCCAGGAAAAGCACTCGTCGGCGACTCGCGCAGCGATCTCCGCGCCGTAGCCCCACGACAGCGAGTCCTCGTACGCCACCAGCACCTTGCTGGTCTTACGGACGGACGCGGCGATCGCTTCCCAGTCCACGGGAGAGAGACTGCGCAGATCGAGCACTTCGACGCTCACGCCGTCCTGCTCCTCGAGCTGCTTGGCCGCGACGAGCGAGCGCTGCACCACGGCGCCGTACGTCACGACCGTCAGGTGTCGTCCCTCGCGTACGCGCTTCGCCTTGCCGAACGGGATCATGAAGTTGGGGCCGGGGTTGGGCGCCTTATTGTACGTCTGGCGGTAGAGGTGCTTGTGCTCAAGGAACAGCACGGGGTCGTCGCACCGGATCGCGGTCCGGAGCAGGCCGTTGGCATCGAGCGCGGAGCTGGGGCAGATCACGCGCAGCCCCGGCACGGCGGTGAAGACCACGGCGCCCGTCTGCGAGTGATAAATCGACCCGCCCTTCAAGTATCCACCGTAGGTCACGCGGACGACCACGGGACAGCTGAACGCGTTGTTCGAGCGCCAGCGCAGCGTGGCCAGCTCGTTGCGGAGCTGGTGGTAGGCGGGCCAGATGTAATCGAAGAACTGGATCTCCACGACGGGCTTCAAGCCGCGAGTTGCGAGGCCGATGGCCCGGCCCACGATATTCGCCTCGGCGAGCGGCGAGTTGTACACCCGGTCGCTGCCGAACTGGCGCTGCAGCCCCCAGGTGACCTTGAAGACGCCACCCTTGCCCTTCACCTGCGCGAGGTACTGCTCTCGGCTGGCGTCGGCGACGTCTTCGCCGAACACGAGAATGCGGGGATCGCGCGCCATCTCGTCTTTGAGGCAGGTGTTGAGCAGATCCACCATCGTGGTCGGATCGCCGCCGAACTGGGGATCGTCCTCGGTGTCGAACTGCTCCGAGGTCGGATCCACGTCGGGCGAGTAGACGTACCGCAGCGCGCTCTCGGGCTTGGGTTGGGGCGACGCCAGCGCCATCTCGGCGGCGACGGCGATCTCCTCCTCGACCTGCCGCTTGATGGCCTCGATCTCCGCCTCGGTGGCCACGCCGTCGGCGATCAGGCGCTTGGGGAACGCCTGCACCCCGTCGCGGCGCGCGTCCTCGTCGCGCTCTTTGGGCGGGCGGTACAGCACCTCGTCGTCCGAGAGCGAGTGCGAGTACGGGCGGATGACGTGGGCATGCACCAGGGCTGGGCCCTTGCGCTGCCGCACGTACTCCGAGGCGCGCAGCAGCACGTCGTAGGACGCCACCGGATCGCAGCCGTCGACTTCCTCGACCAGCAGGCCGGGGAATGCCTTCACGAGCCGCGACACGGAGCCCCCGGGCGTCTGGACCTCGACGGGCACTGAAATCGCGTAGCCGTTGTCCTCGATCAAGAACAGGATCGGCAGCTTCAAGTTGGTGGCGCTGTTCAGGGCCTCCCAGAACTCGCCTTCGCTGGTCGTGCCGTCGCCCGCCGAGACGTAGACGAGATCGTCGGTGCGGGTCGGCTTGTCGGGGAGGGCATCGAGGCGCGCGTAGCGGAGCCACGCCTCGGCACAGCCCACGGCCTGCAGGAACTGGGTACCGGTCGGGCTCGACTGGCTCACGATGTGCAGTGCCTTGTGACCCCAGTGGGACGGCATCTGCCGGCCGCCGGAATTGGGATCGTCGGCGGCGCCGACCGCGGATAGCAGCATCTCGGTGGGCGTCATGCCCAGCCCCAGGGCGAGGGCGCGGTCACGATAGTACGGATAGAACCAATCGTAGGCGGGACGGAGCACGCGGGCGGCGGCGACGAGGACGGCTTCGTGTCCAGCTCCGGAAATCTGGAAGTAGATCTTGTTCTGGCGCTTGAGCTGGATCTCCTTGTCGTCGATGCGCCGCGACAGGAGCATCAACCGGTACATGTCGAGCAGGTCGGCCTTGGACAGCGCCTTGGCGGCCCGGGGCCCGAGTTGCGTACGCGTCGCCATGGCTCAAAGATAGTCGGGCGTGCAATATTTGCCGACATGAACCAAGCGGCGACGCACAGCGTGCTCGAGCGCTTTGCCTGCGGCCTGCACGCCTTGACCGTGAAGCACGGCGGCGAGGAGCACGGGATGACGGCCAGCTGGGTCAGCCAGGCCGCGTTCCATCCGCCGATGGTCGTCGTGGCGGTGGAGAACCGCTCCAAGACGATCGGCATGATCCGCGACGCGCATCAC
Organism: Gemmatimonadales bacterium; assembly: GCA_035601235.1. GTDB lineage: Bacteria > Gemmatimonadota > Gemmatimonadetes > Gemmatimonadales > GWC2-71-9 > AG41. Next base: position 32,938 of record DATNOR010000098.1, on the reverse strand, counting down.
TTCGCGATCAGCGTGTTGCGGGCCGGTCAGCGCGACGTGGCCGAGAAGCTGGGTCGGGCGTCGGCCGGCGCTCCCCACAAACTCAAGGGCATCAAAACCAAACCCGCGCCCACGTCGGGCGTCCCGGTGCTGGCCGACGCGCTCGGGTGGGTCGAATGCCGCGTCGTGGCCACGCTGCCGAGCGGAGATCACACGTTGGTGTTGGGCGAGGTGCTCGAAGCAGGGGTCGAGCACGCCGACGCCCTGCCGCTCACGTCGCAGGAAGCGGGGCTGGAATATGGGGAATAGGGGACCGGACTCGGGGCTCGGGTGGCGCGTCACGGTCCCGCGTAGACGACCTTGCCGCCGACAATGGTGCAGCGCACGCGCGCCTGATCGAGCGAATCGGCTGGCAGCGTGAAGAGATTACGGTCGAGCACGACGATGTCGGCGTCGTGGCCGGGGGCGAGAACGCCGCGCGTGCGCTCGTCGAAGGTCGCGAAGGCGTTCCCCCACGTATAGGCGCGCAGCGCCTCGTCCACACCGATCTTCTGCTCCGGGATCCAGCCGTCGGGGTTCTTGCCATCGAGCGTGCGCCGCGACACCGCGGCGTACACGCCGAGCACGGGGTCGAGCGGCGCGACCGTCCAATCGGAGCCGAACGCCAATGGGGCGCCGGTGGCGAGCAGGGTGCGGAACGCGTATGTCGTCCTGATCCGCACCGGCCCGATGCGCTGCTCCACCCAGCGGCCGTCGTCGATGGCGTGGTACGGCTGCATCGACGCGATCACGCCCAGGTTCCCGAACCGGGGAATGTCCTGGGGACGCAAATGCTGGGCGTGCTCGACGCGAAAGCGGCGGTCGCGCCGACCGTGCGCCCGCGCGACGCTGTCGTAGATCGACAGCAGGATCGCGTTGGCGCGATCCCCGATGGCATGGACCGCGACCTGCAGCCCGGCGGAGTCCGCGTTGCCGATCCAGCTGCGCATGTCGGCCTCGGGGTGCTGCAGCAGTCCGTAGTATCCGGCGGAGTCGCTGTAGGGGTCGAAGAAGTACGCGGTCCGCGAGCCCGCGGACCCGTCCATGAAGCCCTTCACCCCGCCGATCTTCACCCAGGCGTCGCCGGCGCTTCCCGCGCGCCGCACGGTATCGGCTACGGCGCGCCACGCGTCGAGGGGGAGGTAGAGCGCCACCCGCAGCGTGAGCCGGCCAGCCCGCTCGAGCCGGCGGTAGCTGGCGAGGTCCGCCCACGAGGCCGACATGTGGGCGGTGGCGGTCACCCCCAGGCGAGCGGCATGGGCCAGGGCGCGCGCCAGCGCCGAGTCGCGCCGCTCGGGCGACGGCTCGGGGACAGCCCGCCCGACGACGTCGAGCGCCCCATCTTTGAAAATGCCCGTCGGCTCCCCCGTGCGCGCGTCGCGCAGGATCTCGCCGCCCGGGGGCGTAGGCGTTGCCTTGGTGACGCCCGCCGCGCGCATCGCCGCCGCGTTGGCGAGCGCTTCGTGCCCGTCCAGCCGATTCACGAAGACGGGATTATCCGGCGTCACCGAATCGATCCACTGGTGCTGGGGCAGCCGCTGTCCCGGCCAGCGGGTGTGATCCCAGTCGCCGCCCAGGATCCACTCGCCGGGCTTGAGCGTCTTGGCGTACGCCTGGATCCGACGGATCAACTCCGCGGGTGTCGCCGCGTCCCGCAGGTCCACGGACGCGAGCTGGAACCCGCCGTCGATGAAATGAGCGTGGCCGTCGGTGAAGCCGGGCATGACGAGGCCGCCGCGGGCGCGCACGATAGTCGTCCGGGGACCCAGGTACCGCGCCACCGCGGCGGAATCGCCCACCGCGACGATCTTCCCTCGGGCGATCGCGACCGTGCCCGGTCGCGGCGCGCCGCGTGACAGTCCGGTCCACAGCACTCCGCCTGTGACCACCAGGTCGGCCTTGCCGCCGCAGGCGGCGAGGGAAAGGCACAGCAATCCCGCGGCCAGGCTCCGGATCATGTGCGTATCCTCAGCGCAGTTTGGTGATGCGATGAATGGTCTCGAGCGCGGCGATCGGATCCGAACCCGCTGCCTGGTCGCCGCGGGGCGCGGCTCCGGTCGTGAGGGCGTCGCGGATGTCCAGCAGCACTTCGAGCAGCAGCTGCTCCCGCTGGTAGGCGGCGTCGAGGTCCGCCATACGGGCCGGGTCGCCTGCGGCCTTGGCACGATCGTAGGCTTCGCGGTAGATCGCCTCGAGGTTCTGGAGGACGCGGTCGCGGGGTCGCGGCATGGTGCGCTACCTCAAGGACCGCAGGACCAGGCCGCTCGGCACCTTCGGCACGAAGTACGTCGACTTGGGCGGCATGACCTCGCCGGCGTCGGCGACCGCGAACACGTCGTCGACTTTGGTGGGATTGAGGAGGACAGCTGCGGCGGCTTTGCCGTTGCGCACCGCCTCGAACGCCGCCCGGGGATCGGCCGTGTAGGCGAGCGACGGCGTCGCCGGATCCGCGCCGAGGATGTACTGGACCACGAGTGCTTCGATGCGGGCGACGTCGAGCGCGCGGATCGTGGGCGAATTTCCGAGACCCGGGGCGCCATCGAGCGACACCCCGCGCTTCAAGACCAGGGTCACGTCGTAGGCCCCGGGGAACGCGACGATGCAGGCCGTCCCCTGCTGTCCCAGCTCGGCGAGCCGTTCGACCCGGTCCATGCAGGGCGCGACCCGTCCCACATCGAACCAGCGGCGCCACCCCTCGAGCAGCTTGGCGGCGTCCCGTCCGGAGCCAAAGATCATCCGATGAGTGGGGAGGATCGCGAGGCCGGGATCGCCCGCCGACACGACGAAGGCGAGTAAGCGGTCGGCGCCGGGCGTCTCCTGCGCATAGGCGACCGCGGTCTCGTAGCGGTGGTGGCCGTCGGCGATATACAGCTGGGCGCGCCCGGCCAGGCGGGACAGCTCCGCGGCTTTGTCCCCGGACACCACCCACAGACGCATGCCCACGTCATCGAGCTCCGCCCGGGCCGCGGGCGCGCCGGACGCCGCCTGCATGAGGGCGCGGGCCAGGGCGCGATCCGGATCGGGGGCTAGTAGAAAGATGGATTCCAGGTTGGTCCGGGTGGCGCGGAGCAACGCGAGCCGGTCCGCTTTGGGCGCTGAGTGCGTCTGCTCGTGTGGGCGCACGCGGCGGGTGGAAAACGGCTCGGCTCGCACCGCGGCGAACATCCCGGTGCGGGTGCGCCGCTCTCCCGAGGGAACCGTGTAGTCCTGCGCGACGACGTAGACCGAGTCCGCGGGGTCGGCGCGCAGCACGCCGGCGTCGCGCCACGCAGCGAGCTGGGTCGCCGCGTGCGCATACCGGTCCCCGCCGGCGCCTTCCGGCAGGATGAGGTGGACGATATTGTGGGGGTCCCGCGCCGCGTAGAGCGCGCGCGCCTCCTTGGAGATCACGTCGTAGGGGGGCGCCACCAACGCGCCGAGGCGGTCGCGGGAGGCAAACCGCTCACCGCGAAACGGCGCGACGAGCGGCGGCAGTTCGGCGTTCACGATTCCCCGGAGTCTCTCGTGTCCTTGCGCGAAGCCCAGCAGGCGGTCGACCGCTGGATCGGTCAATATAAGGAGGGCTACTTCTCGCCGCTCACCAATCTGGCCCGGCTCACCGAAGAGGTGGGCGAGCTGGCTCGCGAGATCAACCACCGGTTCGGGGAAAAGACCAAGAAAAAGGGGGAAGCCGAGGGGTCCCTGGCCATGGAGCTGGCCGACATCCTGTTCGTCGTGATCTGCATCGCCAACTCCCAGCACATCGACCTGGACGACGCGTTCGCCCGGATGATGGCGAAGGTCACCTCGCGCGACGCCGACCGCTGGACCAGGAAGGAACGCTGATCTCCTCGTAGACCTTCTGGTAGGACTCCAGGCGGTCGGGCTCGACGACGTGGTGCGCCGCGGCTTGACGCACCGCGCATCCCGGCTCGGCCAGGTGGCGGCAGTCGTCGAAACGACATTGATCGAGGAAGCGGCGGAACTCGGGGAAGCAGAGCGCCAACAGCTCCGGGTCGATCCCCCAGGTTCCTACCTCCCGCAGCCCGGGCGTGTCGACCACGTAGCCGCCGCCCGCCAGCGGCACCAGCAGGGCGGCGCGCGTGGTGTGCCTCCCGGTGCCCCATTTCTCGCTGATCTCGCCGATGCGGAGGTTCAAGCCGGGGTAGAGCGCGTTCAGGAGGCTCGACTTGCCGACGCCCGACTGACCGGCCAGGACCGACTCGCGGTCCCGCAGCAGGTCGCGCAGCGCGGGCAGGCCTACAGGATGGGTGACCGAGGTGGCCAGGACCTGGTAGCCGGCCGGCGCATAGCGCGCGACCAGGGGCTCGAGCGCGGCGCGGTCGAGGTCGATCTTGTTCAGGACGATCACGGCGGGCAGACGATTCGCCTCCGCGATCACGAGGAACCGGTCGAGCATGCGCGGATTGGGCTCCGGGTCGCGCGTCGCGGCCACGACGACGACCTGGTCCACGTTGGCCGCGATCGGCTGCGGGCGCCGCCCGACACGGTCGCCGACCGCGACGCGGCGCGCCAGCACGGAGCGTCGCGGCCGGACGCGGGAGATGGTCGCGGTGCGGTCTGCGCGCACCTCCAGCTCCACGACGTCGCCGGCGACGACGCGGTCGTCGTCTTTGTGTTTGAGCCTGCCGCGCAGCGTGGCCGTGACTTCTCCCTGGTCGGTGTGCACGCGGTAGCTCGAGCCGGTGCGGGCCAGGACCACGCCGCTGGTCACGCGGGTCCCTGCCGCTCGATGCAGCGGTCCAGATGCTGCTTCAGCTCGTGCAGCGTCAACGCGAGCAGCGGCGCGAGCGCTTCCGCCGGCGTGGCGCCGGAGGCGAGGTACTCGGTCTCGAGATGCCCGACCGGCCGGTCGCCGGCGTCCGACCAGCACACGAACAGCAGTGCGGCGCCGTAGCGGCCGTGCGTGTCCGGCGTCTCGTCCACGAAGGTACCCACCGAGTAGGCCCGCCCGTCGGCGCCGCCGAACGCCGGGGCGCGCTCGTGCACGCGCCAGTACCCGCCCAGCGTGTCGTCCGTCAGCTCCGCCGTAGAGACTCCCGCAGCACGTTGCCGAGCAGGAACGCCACGTTGGCGGGCCGCTCGGCGAGGCGGCGCATGAGGTAGGGATACCACTGGGTGCCGAACGGCACGTACACGCGGACATTGAACCCCTGGCGTCGCAGCGCCAGCTGCAGGTCGCGTCGCACGCCGTACAGCATCTGGAACTCGAAACGGGCGGGGGGAATCCCCTTGTCGCGCGCGAAGGTCTTGGTGTGCTCGATGATGCGGGCGTCGTGTGTGGCGATGCCGGGATAGGTGCCCCGCAACAACAGCCGCTCCATGCAGCGCACGTAGGTCGCATCCACGTCGCGCTTGTCGGGGAACGCGACCGTGGCGGGCTCCTGGTAGGCGCCCTTGCACAGCCGCACGCGCGCGTCGAGGGCGATCATTTGCTCCACGTCCTGCTCGGTGCGACGCAGGTACGATTGCAGCACCACCCCCACGGTGTTTCCGAACTCCGGGTGCAACGTGCGCTTGAACAGGTGCAGCGTGCGCTCGGCGTACTCGGACTGCTCCATGTCGATCCGCACGAACGAGCCGTGCGCCTGCGCCTTCGCGCTGATGGCGCGGAGGTTTTCGATGCACAGCCGCTCTGCGATGTCGAGCCCCATCTGTGTGAGCTTCAGGGACACGTTGGCGTCGGCTCGGGCCGCCTTGATGCGGTCGAGCGTCTCGAGGTAGGTGTCGCGGGCGGCATGCGCCTCGGCGGCGTTGTGCACCGATTCGCCCAGGACGTCCAGGCTCGCGGTGATGCCCGCCGCGTTCAGGTCCGTGAGGGCGGCGACGCCCGAGTCCACAGTCTCGCCGGCGACGAAGCGCGCCGCGAAGCGGCGCGCCAGCCCGTTCCCTCGGATAAAGCGGAAAACGCGGGGCTGCTCGCTGAGCCACAGGAGCCCGGTCCGCAGCATCAGGGATAGAACTTGCCACCCTGGGCCGCCTGGTCGCGCAGCGCCTCGCTGGGTGCGAAGCGGGGGCCGTAGCGCTCGGCGAGGCGCTCGAGCTCCCCGACGATGCGCGCCGCGCCGAGGTCGTCGGCGTGCCGCAGTGGCCCGCCGCGGAACGGCGGAAACCCGAAGCCGAAGATGGCCCCGATGTCGCCATCGCGCGGCGTGCGGACGATGCCCTCCGCCACCGCGCGCGCCGCTTCGTTCAGCATCATGAGCACGAGCCGTTGGATGATCTCCGCCGGCCGGGGGCCGCCGTTGGGATGCACGCCAATCAGCTCGTACACGCCCGCGTCCACCGCCCCTTTCTTGCCGCCCGCGTACTTGTAGAATCCCTTGCCCGTCTTGCGCCCCAACCGGCCGCTCTTCACCATCGCGGCGAACGCGGGCGCCGAGGCTAGCCGCTCGCCGAATGCCGCATGCATCACGCCGGCCACCTTCTCGGCCACATCCATCCCGACCTCGTCGAGCAGCGTGATCGGTCCGACGGGGAAGCCCCAGTCGGCCATCAGCCCGTCCAGCTCCTCGATCGCGACGCCTTCGGCGAGGAGATAGCCGGCCTCGTTCATGTAGGGCGTGAGAATCCGGTTGATCCAGAACCCGGGGCTGTCCTTGACGACGATTGCCGTCTTCCCCATGCGGCGGCCGAACGCGACGGCGGTGCTCACGACACCCGGACTGGTCCGCGCCGACGGGATCACCTCGAGCAGGGGCATGCGGGCGACGGGAGAGAAGAAATGCATCCCGATCACGCGCTCCGGCCGGGTGGCGACCTCGGCGATCCGGTGGATGGGAATGGTCGAGGTATTGGACGCGAACACGGCCTCCGGGCGCGTCGTCGCCTCGACCTCGCGTAACACCTGCTGCTTGACCCCCAACTCCTCGAACACCGCCTCGATCACCAGCTCGGCGCGGCCGAATCCCGCGTAGTCGGCGCCGCCCGACAGCAGGGCGATGAGCCGCGCGTGCTCGTATTTCGTGATGCGGCGTCGTTTGAGCCGGTCATCCAGGATCTCGCGCGCGGCCGCGAGCCCCTTGGCGACGCGCGGCAGGTCGGCGTCCTTCATCCGGACGTCGACCCCGGCTTGCGCGATGGCCGTGCCCGCAATCCCCGATCCCATGAACCCCGCGCCCACGACTCCGAGGCGTCGCACCTCGCCCGGTGTCGGCGGGTTCAGGGCACCGAAGTCCTTCTTGAGCGCGGTGGTCGCGAAGAAGATCTGGACGAGCTTGCGGGACACGTCCGACACGGCGAGCTGGGCGAACAACTGCGCTTCCCGCTTCAGGCCGGCGCGCAGGCCGTGGCGCAGGCCGTGCTGCACCGCTTCGAGCGCGGCGAGCGGAGCGGGATAATGCCCGCGCGTCTGCCGCAACACCTGCTTGCGCGCCGCACGGAACACCACGCGACGCCCGAGCGGGTTGCCGTCCAGCAGCCACGCCACGAGGCCACCGCGCCGCTTGCGTCGGGGTCGCCATCCCCCGGCCAGTCGCCGCGCGGCGTCCAGGGTGACGTCCCGCAGGATGGCCGGGTGGACCAGCTCGTCCACGATTCCCAACCGGAACGCCTTCTGGGCGGGCTCGACTTTGCCGGCGAGGATGATGTCGAGCGCCGCGCGCGCGCCGATCAGCCGGGGCAGGCGCTGGCAGCCCCCCGCGCCCGGGAGGATGCCGAGCTGCACTTCGGGGAGCCCCAGCTGGGTCTTGGCGTGGTCGGACGCGACACGGTAGTGACACGCGAGCGCGAACTCGAGCCCGCCGCCGAGGCACGCGCCGTGAATGCCCACGGCGATCGGCTTGGGGAAGCGGGCCACGCGGTCGAGCAGCTCCTGCCCGTCGGCGGAGAGCCGCTCGGCTTCGGCCGCCGTGGTGAGGCGGACGAACTCCTCGATGTCCGCGCCGGCGATGAAATTGTCGCGCTTGCCCGAGAAGAACGCGACCGCCTGCACGGCGCGGTCGCCTTCGAGCGCCGCGAGGGTCGCGAGCACGTCGTCCTTCACGGCGCGGGAGATTTTGTTGACCGGCTCGTTCTTCAGGTCGAACGTGACGACCGCGACCGCGTCGGCGAGCTCCCAGGTGAGCGCCGCACCGCCGGGCCCCGCCGGCGGCATCAGCGGCGCTCCAGGACCATCGCGAACCCCATGCCACCCTGCGCGCAGATCGACAGCAGGCCGAACTGAGCGTTGCGACGGGCCATCTCGTTCGCGAGTGTCGTGACGATGCGCGCGCCCGTCGCGCCGAACGGGTGGCCGATGGCGATCGAGCCGCCCATCACGTTGATCAGGTCCTCGTTGATTTCCCACCCCTTCGCGGCCCACCCCTGGATGTTCGAGAGCACCTGCGCCGCGAACGCCTCGTGCACTTCGATCACGCCCAGATCCCGCCACCCGATGCCGGCGCGGTCGAGCGCCTGGGGGACCGCGAAGATCGGGGCCTGCAACAGCTGCCACCCGGGATCGACCGCCGCCACGGCGTAGGAGCGGATGTAGGCCAGCGGTGTGTAGCCGAGCGCGCGCGTCGCGGCGTCGCTCATGAGCAGCACGGCCGACGCCCCGTCGGTGAGGGGAGACGAGTTCGCGGCGGTGACGCTGCCGTAGCGGCGGTCGAACACCGGCTTGAGCTTCGCCATCTGCTCGAGCGAGGTATCGCGGCGGATGCCGTTGTCCGCGGTGACCACGGGGTCTCCCGGCCGCGGCGGGAACCAGGCCGCGACTTCGGCGGTGAGGCGGCCGTCATCCGTCCCCCGAGCGGCGAGCTGATGACTCCGCAGCGCCCACCGGTCCTGCGCCTCGCGCGAGATGCGGTTCTCCTTGGCCATTTTCTCGGCCGATTGCCCCATCGATTCGCCGGTGGACGGCTCGGCGATCGCGGGCGAGACCGGCACGAGGTCGCGCGGCCGGATGCGACTGAAGGCGCGCACCCTGGCACCGAGCGACTTGGCTTTGCTCGCCTCGACCAGAATGTCGGCGAGGCGGCGGGAGGCGAGGATCGGAATGTCGGAGAGCGACTCGACCCCACCCGCCAGCACGACGTCGGCATGACCGGAGACGATTTCGTCGTGCGCGTTGGCGACGGCCTGACCGGACGAGGCGCAAGCCCGGTTCAACGAGTAGGCGGGGATCTCTTTGGGGAACTGGGGCAGGAGGCTCACTTCGCGGGCCACATTCGGCACGAGCGCCGACGGCACCACCTGACCGAAGATCACCGCGTCCACGTCGGCGCCGGCCAGGTTGGTGCGCTCCAGCAGCTCGCGCGCGACGAAGCGGGCGAGATCCACGGCCCGGACGTCCTTGAGCGCGGTGCCCGAGCGGCAGAAGGGCGTCCGACATCCCGCCACGACCGCGACACGCCGCCCGTTTCCAGCTGGCATTACATTCTCCTCCGCGCTCACGGATCGAAACCTACCACCGTGCCGGGGCGCGGGCCAAGCCGGAGGAACGCCGACGAGCGAAACAGAGTTCTCGCACCGCACGCGCGCCAAGGCCCTCGCGGCAATGGCGGCCGAGCCCGTGGACGTGCTCGTCGTCGGCGGCGGAATCACCGGCGCGGGGATCGCGCGCGATGCGGCGCTGCGCGGCTTTCGCACGGCCGTGGTGGACAAGGGCGACTTCGCGAGCGGCACGTCGTCGCATTCGTCCCGGCTGATTCACGGCGGCCTGCGCTACCTCGAGCAATACCAGTTTCGCCTGGTGCGCGAAGCCTCGCGCGAGCGACGCGTGCTGCTCCATGTGGCGCCCCATCTGGTCCACCCGCTCGCGTTCGTGTTGCCCTCGTACCGGGGCGCTCGGGTGCCCGCCTGGCGGCTCCGGGCCGGGCTGTGGCTATACGACCTGCTCGCCAGCTTCCGCAACGTGGGCCTGCATCGCTGGCTGGGGCGCAAGGCGACGCTCCGGCTCGAGCCGGCCCTGCGCGACAAGGACCTGCAAGGCGCCGCGCTCTACTTCGACGCGCAGACCGACGACGCCCGGCTCACCCTCGCGACCATGCGCGCCGCCGCGCAGGCGGGCGCCCTCGTGGCGAGCCACGCGAGCGTCACCGCATTCCTCAAGCCGGACGGACGGATACGCGGCGCCGCGGTGCGCGACGTGCTGACCGGCCACGAGTACGGCGTCCGCGCACTCGTCGTGGTGAACGCCACGGGGCCCTGGGTGGACGAGCTGCGGCGGCTCGAAGCGCCGGACGCGGAGCCGCTGCTGCGCCTGACCAGGGGTGCGCACGTCGCCGTGCCGCGACAGCGCCTGGGCCATGTCCGCGCGATGACCCTCACCTCGCCGCTCGATGGGCGCGTGATGTTCGTGCTGCCGTGGGGCGATCTCAGCTACATCGGCACGACCGACACCGACGACGACACCTCGCCCGACGACGTCCGCGCCACCGGCGAGGACGTCGTGTACCTGCTGCGCTCCGCCAACTGGTTCTTCCCCACGGCGCGTCTCTCGCCCCGGGACGTCGTGGCGACTTGGGCGGGCCTGCGCCCGCTGCTGCGCGCGGCGGCGCTCGACGTCGCGCCGTCGGCCACGTCGCGGGAGCATCGGCTGGTCGAGGGCCCGGGCGGGTTGCTCACGATCGCGGGCGGCAAGCTCACCACGTACCGGCTCATGGCGCGGGAAGTGGTCGACCGTGTCGCCGCCCGGCTGCGCGCGCTGGACGGTCGTCCCCGCGCCGCCCCGCCCCGGACCGACCGACTGCCGCTCCCCGGCGGCGAGACCGCGGACCTCGAGGGGCTGGTGAAGGCGGCGACCGCGCGCGGCGCCCGGGAGGCGACCGCGCGGTATCTGGTGGGGGCGTACGGGAGCGAGGCGGCGGCGGTGCTGAACATCGTGGACCGTGACCGCGCCCTCGGGCAGCCGATCGTGGTCGGACGACCGGAGGCCTGGGCCGAGGTGACGCACGCGGTGGAGCGAGAGATGGCACTGCGGCTCTCCGACGTGCTCATCCGGCGGCTGCATCTGTTCTACGCCACGCGGGACCAGGCGCTCTCCGCCGCGGGCGTCGTGGCGGACCGCATGGCGGCGGCGCTTGGCTGGGACGCGGCGCGCCGCGACGCCGAGCTGAGCGATTACGAGAAGCAGGTCGCGCGATCGCGTGCGTTCGCCGAGGAAGTGGCGAGGCTCACGATTGGCTAAATCGGCTTCCTGACGCGCGGCCGTACGCGGACGCGCACGGGCCGCTCGGAGTCGATCTGGTCGAGTGCCCAGCCCGCCGCATCCTGAACGTCTGGGGACTCGTCGTGCAGCGCCCCCTTGAGGGGTTCGACCGCGCGGGAGCTCTCGATCTGCCCGAGCGCCCACGCCGCGGCGACGCGCACTTCCGGCTCACGATCCTTGAGCGCACCCGCCAGGGCGTCGATCGCGTCCGGGTCCTCGAGTTGACCGAGCGCCCACGCGGCGAGCTGTCTCGCCCGCGGGTCGGAGTCTTTGAGGGCGATGCTGAGCGGGGCGACCGCGCTCGGATCCTCGATCTGGCCGAGCGCCCACATGGCGGCGCGCCTCACGTCGGGCGACGTATCTCGGACGAGCGTCCCGAGATCGCGGACGGCGCGCGGGCTTTCGATCTGCCCCAGCGCGTGCGTCGCGGCGAGTCGCACCCCGGCGTCGCGGTCGCGCAGCAGCGGCAGCAGCAGATCGACGGCGGCGCGATCCTCGATCGCTCCCAACGCCCAGGCAGCCGCCCGGCGCACGCCAGCTGATGTGTCCTTGAGCGCGCCGCCGAGCGCGGACAGGGCACCCGGGCTCTCGAGCTTGCCCAGCGCCCACGCCGCGGTCTGCCGCACCGGCGCGGCGTCATCCCCCAAAGCCTTGGTGAGCATTGCGACGGAGCTCGAATCCTCGATCGCTCCCACCGCACGTGCCGCCATCGCGCGAACGCCGGCGTCCCGATCACGCAGCGCATCCTGCAGCGGGCGGAGCGCACGACGGTCCTCCAGCTCACCGAGCCCGAGCGCTCCCGTTTCTCGCAGGCCGGGAGCCGCCTCGCGCAGCAACGCGACGAACGCGTCATAGCTCCCGGACGCCCCGGCCCGGCCGAGCACCCGCGCGGCGAGGTTGCGCACGCAGCGGTTGTCGTCGCGCAGCACGGCGCGGAACGCGCCGAAGGCGGCGGAGTCCGCCGCGCGCCAGCCCGGGCGGTGGTTGACGTGCACCCGCACGTGGGGGCCGTGGAATCCCTGGCGCATCATCGGCATCGGCATCGGCGCGGGCATCGGCATCGGCATGGGCGTGGGGAACAACGGAGCCTGCCAGGACCACCCCCAGGCGTTGCCGATCGCCTGTGCCGCCAGCTCGCACACCGTGGAATCGGACGTCTTGAGGAGGGCGAGCACGCGCGCCACGCGCGCCGGGTCCGGAGGAGTGTCGGGCGACTGCTGCGCGGCGAGCGCAGTCGCGGCGAAGAGGAAACAAAGTGGCCAGCGGGGCATGGATGAACCTCGATGGAAGTGGCGCCACGGAGTGGGATGTGTGACCGTGCCAAAAGGTTGCAGGAGGGAGACGGAAGTGGCGACACTCGACAAAGCGTGGTAGAATCCGCCTCGCGATGCACCCCCTCGCGTCCCTGGGCCTGGTTGCCGCGGTTGTCCTCGCGGGTGCCTGTCGTGTGGGTCGCCCGAGCGCCGCCGCGGCCCACGCCACGGTGCACGGCCCCTCCGACTCCCTCATTCCCGACGGTCCGCTCGGCCTCGCGATTCGGCGCGGTCGCGCGCTGCTCGCCGCGACGGCCGAGAGCCTGCCCGGGCACGTCGGCAACAAGCTGCGGTGCGTGAGTTGTCACCTGGATGCCGGCCGCCGCTCGAGCGGCTCCTGGGTCGGCGTGTTCGCGCACTACCCCCAATATCGGGCCCGCAGCGCCACGGTGGAAACGCTGCAGTATCGGATCAACGACTGCTTCCGGCGCAGCATGAACGGTCAGCCGCTCACGACCGATGGCGTCGACATGCGCGACATCGTGGCGTACCTGTGGTTCCTGTCACGCGACGTGCCGGTCGCCCCGGCGTCCGTGTCCAACCGGCTCGCCACCTGGGCGGCGCTCACCGCCGACACCACGGCAGGCGCCCGGGTGTACGCGACCAGCTGCGTCAAGTGCCACGGCGCGGAAGGCGAGGGGACGGCCGCGGCCCCGCCGGTGTGGGGGCCGTACTCGTACAACATCGGCGCAGGGATGGCGCGGGTGCGCACCGCCGCGGCGTTCATTCGCGACAACATGCCGTTCGACCTGGCCGGCTCCCTGACCGATCAGCAGGCCCTCGACGTGGCCGCGTACGTGAACGCGCACGCCCGCCCGGATTTTCCCGACAAGGTGCACGACTGGCCGAACGGCGACCCGCCGCCGGATGTGGCCTATCCAACGGAAGCCGCTCGACGTCACCGTTCCACCACCCGATAGGAGGATGTGTATGTCGGAGATCGCCAACCTCACCACGCACCGCCGCGGATTCCTGGGGCGGATCGCCGCGGGCGCCGCTGCGCTCGGTCTGGGCAGCCTGGCCGTCCCGCTCGAGGCGGCCCCGCGTCCGCCCGCGCGCGACGGGTCAGCCAACCCCGAGTTCGAAGCGTGGCTGAACAAGATCACGGGGAAGCACAAGATGGTCTTCGACATTCCCGAACCGAATAGTGGTTTTGGGTTTGCCTGGGCCCGCGTGTTTCTCAACACGACGAACGAGAACTACGGAACCACTGACGCGGACAACACGGTCGTGATCGTGCTGCGCCACAACGGCATTCCGTTCGGCATCCAGAGCCCGATGTGGGCCAAGTACAAGCTCGGTGAGTTCTTCAAGCTCAACGATGGTGTCACGAAAGAAGCCGCGTTGCGCAACACGTTCGCGCAAGTGAAGGCAGGTGAGCTCCCGATCCCGGGGATGGCGGTGGACGAGCTCGCCGCCAAAGGCGTGCTGTTCGGCATCTGCAACGTCGCGCTCACGATCTACAGCGGCATGTTCGCCAAGCAGATGGGCATGCAGGCGGAGACCATCAAGAAGGAATGGATTGCCAACCTGCTGCCGGGCGTGACGGTCGTGCCCTCCGGGGTCATCGCCGTCAACCGCTCGCAGGAAAAGGGCTGCGCCTACTGCTTTGCGGGGTGACCGATCGACGTGACGTAGGGGCGCAGCGCGCTGCGCCCCTACGTCACGGCCTGCTTCGGACGGTTAACGCCGGCTGCGAGACTTGGCCAGCAGCCGCAGGATCTCCAGGTACAGCCAGATCAGCGTGACCATCAGGCCGAACGCCCCGTACCACTCCATGTACTTGGGGGCGCCGCCGGCCACGCCGGTCTCGATGAAGTCGAAGTCAAGGATCAGGTTCAGCGCCGCGACGACGACGATGATCCCGCTCACCACAAGACTGGCGGTGCCGTTGCCCTGCAGGAACGGCATGGCGACGTGGAACCAGGAGAGAACCCAGCCCACCAAGTAGTACAGGACGATCGCCCCCGTGGCGGCGACGACGCCGAGCTTGAACTTCTCGGTCGCCTTGATCAGCCCGGTGCGATATGCCACGAGCATCGCCGCCAGAGTCGCGAACGTCAGACCCACCGATTGCATCACGATGCCGGGGTACTTGACCTCGAGCAGCGCCGACAGCCCGCCGAGCGCGAGCCCCTCGAGCGCTGCGTATACCGGCGCCGTGAACGGTGACCATTCCTTTTTCAAAACCGTTGCGAAGGCCACGACGAGCCCGCCGATCGCCCCGAGCATGATCCAGGGCGCCGCCACGGATGGGTCGAGGGCGGCACGCACCTGGCTCCAGACCCACGCCGCGGGCACGACCACCAGAAACAGGAGAAACGCCGCCTTGTTGACCGTTCCTTCGAGCGTCATGGGCGGCGCCGTGGGATCGCGCCGCAGGTCGGCGAAGGTGCGCGCGTTCAAGGCAGGGTTGGAGGTGCGGATCAGGGCCATGGAACTCCTTATACGTGATGTCCGTTCGAGCAATGTAATCTAATTCAGCGCCATCCCCTGAGACTGCGGATCAGGTCGTGCAGCACTAGAAACTTCTCGAACACGGGCACGCCTTTGCGTTTCCGTCCAAATTCGGCAAACAGCTCGCGCAGCCGCCCGCGCCGCGCGACGTAGAACCGGAACGTCTCGGCGAAGTCCTCCTGGGGGTGCGTCGCCGCGTAGGCGGTGACGTAGTTTGGGAGCGTGGTCGTCACGCCGCGGCGCTCGAAGTCCACCCACTTGGAGTCGGCCACCCGGTACGCCTTGCGCACCTCGCCAAAGGCGCGCCGGAACCGTCCCGTGCGCGTGAACGACCAGTTGTGATACAGGAACGAGTGCCCGAGCTCGTGGAGAATGAGTCCGGTGAGCATGTTCCAGGAGATCTCGTCGCGGCGCCGCTTGCCCGTGACGTAGCGGCGCTCGATCTCGATGATCTTAGGGGTGCGGTGCGTCACGCCCGAGACGCCGGGCCGGAGCAGTACCCTGTAATTCCAGTGCTTGAGGCGCCCGACCACCAGCAGCTGGCGTACCCGGCGCAACGCCTGGCGGATCAGGTCGCGACCGGTGGCGTCCTCGCCGCACCAGGGGCAGACCTCCATCCAGTCGTTGACGCCCTTGCTGCAATGGGGGCAGATGTTCTGGAATTCCCGATAGAACCAGCGCTGTGGGCGGCCGCACCACGGGCAGAAGCGCATCGGGTACATGACGCCGCCGCCGCATCCCCAGCGGCAGCGACGGTGATACAGGAACCCCTTCGGCGCTTTGAGCGGGTCGGCGCTCGAGTTTTTGTCGGCGATGTCGCGCCCGCACCAGGGGCAGTACGAGAAGCTGTCGGACACGACCCAGCCGCAGTAGTAGCACTCCGCACCCGTCTGCTTGGTGGTATCGCGCCACTCGAGCCGGCGCCCGCAGTTCGAGCAGTGCGCCCAGAAGCGCGCGATCTCGGCCGCGCAGGTGGGGCAGCGCAGCTCCGGCGTGGGCACCTCACGCCTATGCCGAGTCACGCGCCATCGCCTCGTCCACGATCCGCTGGATGAAGTCCGTGTAGCCCATGCCCGCCTTTTCCGCAGCGTCCGCCATCTCGTTCTCGGCGGCGAGAAACGGATTGGGATTCACCTCGAGCACGTAGACTTCGTCGTCGTGGGTGAGCCGCAGGTCCACGCGGCCGTAGTCCTGCAGCCAGAGCGCGTGAAACGCCGTGGTGCAGATGTCCCCGATCTTCGCACCGACCTCGTCCGACAGGCCCTTGGCGAAGACATTCCTGATCTTCTTGCGTTTGCGGTATTCCTCGTCCCACTTCGCCTTGTAGGTCGCGATGCGGTGCTCGCCGTCGGACTCACCGAACGTGAGCTCGACGATGGGCAGCACCTGGAGCGTCTGGTTGCCCACCAGGCCGATGTACAGCTCCCGCCCCTCGATCAGCTCCTCGACGATCGCGGCCTGGTGAAACTTCTCGTGGATGAACTTCACCCGCGCCGCCAGATCCGCGTCGTCCTCCACGACCGATGCCTGCGAGATCCCCACGGAGGCGTCCTCGAGCAGCGGCTTCACGATCAGCGGGAAGCGCAGCTCCGACGGGCGCACCGGCTTCTCCCCGGGCCGGAATTCGGCGAATGCCGGCACGCGGATGCCGTGGTGCGTCAGGATCTTCTTGGTGAGCGACTTGTTACGGGCGACGAGCAACCCGGTGGGCGACGAGCCGGTGTAGCGATACCCGTGCATCTCGAGCACCGTGGCGAACGCGTACTCGTGGCGCGCCCGGCCCCGAAACGACTCGCAGCCGTTGAAGACGAGCTTCGGCTGGAAGGCAGCCAGCCGCTCGAGCACCGGCGCCAGCTGCTCGGCCACGCCGACCATGAGCACGTCGTGCGCCAGCGCCATCAGCGCCCGGGCCACGTCGTACTCCGCCTCCTCAACTTTGGCCTCGACCTCCTTCTTGTAGTCGGCGTCCTCCCAGTCGGGGTGGAGGGTGTCGAACACGACGGCGACCTTCACTGCCCCGCCTCCCCCCCGCCCCAAACGGGGAAGTGGGAACGCGGAACGCGGAACAGAAGGGCAAGGTCGTTCGCGGCACGACGCTCCCCGTGATGTTCCGCGTTCCGCGTTCCGCATTCCGCGTTCATGCCTTCACCCGCGCCATGTCCCGCCCCACGGTGGTCAACGCGATCAGAATCACCAGTCCCCCCACCGCGCCCGCCGTGGGCAGCAGCAGCATCGCCGCCCGCAGGCCGAAGCGGTCGGAGAGGTAGCCGATCAGCGGCGGCGCGATGGCGTCGCCCGCGAGATGCGAGAACAGCACGAAGGCGCCGAGCACCGATGCGCGGACGGTGGCCGGCACCACGTCGAGAATGACGGCCGAGAGCGGCCCGTTGTACCACGAGTACAGGAAGAACGTCCCGAACAGGAGCGGCACGAACAGCCGCAGCTCGTCGATCAGGAGCAGGGCGGCGCACACCGGACCCCCCAGCACGAACCCCGCACCCGACACGACCACCCGGCCGCCGCTCCAGCGTGCCAGGAGCCAGTCCCCCGTCCGGCCGCCGAACAGCGCACCCAGCGCCCCGCCCGCGAGCCCCCACACGCCGAACTGCCGCCCGATGGTCGCGACCGACAGCCCGTGCGTGCGCTCGAGGAAGCTCGGCGCCCACGCGATCAGGCCGTTCACGGCAAAGGTGACCAGCGCTCCGCCCAGGAACATCCAGATGAGCGTCGGCGTCCGCAGAACGGTACCCGAGGCCTGGAGGAAGTCGCCGAACGCCGTGGCCGCGACTTCGGTCGCCTCGCTGGTCCCACGTACCGCGACGGGGACGAGTCGTACCACCGTCCAGACGACCCCGACGCTCACGCACGCGGCGAACGCCGCGGTGTCCAGCCCCGGGGGCAGTCCCTCGAACACGTCGAGCGCGCCGGAGAGCACCGCCCCGGCGAGGGTAAGCCAGATCAGCGGCATGCCGAGGTGCAGGGCCTGTCGCACCCGGGCGCGCCCGCGCGCATACCACCCTTCGACGGTGGCGCGGATGGTGGGGGGAGGGCGACGCCGCGGCTCCCGCAGCCGCGACGCCAGCAGCGCCAGCACGAATCCGGGCACGCCGAGCACGACGAAGGCCGCTCGCCAGCCGTGGCGTTCGGCGAGCACCCCGCCCAGCCAGATGCCGAGCACGCCGCCGAACGCCATGCCGACCGAGTAGATCCCGATGGCGAACGCGCGGCGCCGGCCGCGGAAGAACTCGGCGATCAAGGCCTGCGCGGCGGGGCCGTAGCCCGCTTCCCCCACGCCCACCAGGGCCCGGCACGACAACAGCTGCCAGAAGCGAGTCACGGCCGCGCCCAGCGCGGTACAGGCGCTCCACAGTCCCACACCGAACGCGATCACCGCGCGCCGCGACTTCAGGTCGCCCAGCACGCCGAGCGGCAGCGCGAACAGGGAGAGCACGACGACGTAGGCGGAGCCCAGCCACCCCAGCTGCTGGTCGGAGAGGACGAGCTCCCGCTTGATCGGCTCGAACAGGGCGAAGACGACGTTACGGTCCGTGTAGTTGAGGAGGTTGATGAGCGTGAGCAAACCCAGGGCGTACGCCGCGTACGCCCGGGACGTCGCGGCGGGAGCCGCGAACTCAGGGTCTGCGGTCGACAGTCGTCGCCTCCGCGCGGGCGTCGCGGTCCGCCTTCGCCTCGCGGTACGCTTCGGTGAGCTGGCGCAACAGCTGGTCGCGCCGATCGTACAGGCGTCTGAGCCGCCGTTTCTTCCGCTTGGCGAGCGCGTACGCCGCGACGATGGGAAAGCCGACCGTGTTGTCGAGGTAACAAACCACGGTGCCCGGGAGCTGGTCGGGGTCGACCTTGCCCCAGCTTACCGCCTCGGCGGGCGTCGCTCCCGACAGGCCGCCCGTGTCGGGGCGGGCGTCGGTGATCTGCAGGTAGTAGTCGTGCCCCTTCTCGCTGATGCCCAGGACCTCCTGGATCTGCGGCTCCGTCTGCAGCACGAAGTTCTTGGGGGAGCCACCCCCGATGATCAGGACGCCACTCTTGCCGCCATGCGTCTTCGCGTCGAACACGATTGCCGACGTCTCGTTCACGTCGGCGCTCGGATCGAAGCGCAGCCGGGAGCCGGTGAGCGCCTGCTCGGCGACGTTCATGCCGATCGACGAGTCCCCGGGCGACGACGTGTAGATCGGCACGCCACACTGATGGGCGACCCCGAGCAACGATTTGCGCGACAAGCCCAGCGCCTTCTCCCGCTCGAGGATGTATCCACCCAAGAGGTAGTGATATTCGGCCGTGCTCATCGGCCGCTGGAACTCGGGCGCCGCCGACACGTCGCGGATGAAGGCGTCGGTGGAGAGCAGCACCTCGTAGTCGAAGAAGATGTCGTAGATGCGCACGACGCCTTCTTCACGCAGCTCCACGTCGTCGGCGAAGGGCGTGCCGCGATGCATCGTGAGCCCCAGCCCGAAATGCGCGTCGTGGTAGAGGTTCGCCCCGGTGGAGACGATCCAGTCGAGAAACCCGGCCTCGACGAGCGGGATGATCGTGGACATCCCGAGTCCCGCGGGGGTCATCGCCCCCGTCAGGCTCATCCCGACGGTGACGTCGTCCTCGAGCATCCGCTCGGCGAACAGCCGGCACCCCTCCGCCAGACGGCCGGCGTTATAGGCGAGGAACGCTTGGTCGACCAGCTCGGGGATCGTCTCCCGGCCGGTGATCGGCTTGGGATCGATGCGCTGGCCGCGCAGAAAGTCCTTGCGAGTCATGGTGGCGTCCCCAATCGCTAAACGTCGCCGTCGGCCGCCGCAGCAGGGAGCGCCTGCGTGCGGCGCTCACGCGCCTGCCGCACGATCGTCACCGCCTCCCGCGGGCTGTCCGTGATGGTGAAGAGCTGCAGATCGGTGGTCGCGATCTTTCCCTCGCCGGCGACGCGGTCACGCAGCCACTCCGCGAGCCCTTGCCAGTACGCCCGGCCGAACAGGACGACCGGGAAATGCTTCACCTTACCGGTCTGGATGAGCGTCAGCGCTTCGAACAGCTCGTCCATGGTGCCGTATCCGCCCGGAAAGACGATGAACCCCGTCGAATACTTCACGAACATCGTCTTGCGGACGAAGAAGTAGCGGAAGTTGATGGCGCGCTCGACGTACGGGTTGAGTCCCTGCTCGAACGGCAGCTCGATATTGCAGCCGATCGAGAGGCCGTTCCCCTCCTGGCAGCCGCGGTTGGCCGCCTCCATGATCCCGGGCCCGCCCCCCGTGATGATCGGGAAGCCCTCCTGGGCGAGCAGGCGCGCGGTTTCCACGGCCTGCTCGTAGTAGGGATCGTCGGCCGGGGTACGCGCCGACCCGAACACCGTGACGGCGTTGTAGACGTCCGACAGGGTGTCGAATCCCTCGACGAACTCACCCATGATCCGGAGCACGCGCCACGAGTCCGACTTCGTGAAGGCGCGGCGCTCGCGCGGAACCTGGGAGAGGAGTCGTTCGTCCTCAGTGACCGCCTTCCGTGGCGAGCTGCTCGAGCGCTGCGACATGGTCGTCCTGCACGTTATAGAAGAAAGGGGAGAGGCGCACGTGCCCCGGGCGCGCGTCGGCGACGATGCCGGCGGCGGCCAGGTGTCGCACGCCCGCCGCCGGATCGGCCGCCGGCAGCATGACGATGGCCGAGCGATCCGCGGCGCGCGGCGCGACCTTGGGCCGGAAGCCGCGCTCCCGCGCCCGCTCGATCAGGTCTTCGGTGAGCCCGGCGGTCACGCGGCGGATCGCGGGGACCCCGATCTCCTCGATGTAGTCGAGACCACCGAGCTGGGCGTACACCGCCGCCAGCGACGGGGTGCCGAGCTCGAAGCGGCGGGCGTCGTCGTGCAGCTCGAGGGAGTGCGGGTCGAACGCGAACTGGTTCTTGTGGCCGAACCAGCCGGCGATCTGCGGTGCCAGGCGCCGCGCCTGCTCCTCGCGCGCATACAGAAACACGATGCCCGGCCCGCCCAGCAGCCACTTGAGCCCTCCGGCGGTCAGGAAGTCCACACCCGTCGCCTTTACGTCCACCGGAAGCTGCCCCACCGACTGGTAGGCGTCGACGAGTACCAGCGCGCCGCGCCGGTGCGCGGCCTCGGCGACCGCGGCGATGTCCTGGATCGCGCCGCTCGTGAAGTACACGTGCGAAGTGGCCACGAGGGCCGTCCGCTCGTCCACGGCCCGAGCGATCGCCTCGACCGGCACCGAAACCCGGTCGGGGCTCTCGACCACCACCAGCTCCACGCCGCGCGGCCGCTTGGCCAGCCATTGATAGGCGACGGTCGGGAAATCGAGCGACGTGACGACCACGCGGGGACGGCGGGCGTAGTCGAGCGCCTCCGCCACGGCCGAGAGCGCGACCGAGATGCTCGGCGCGAGCGCGATTTCCGCGGGGCCAGCGTTCACGACGCGCGCATAGCGGCCGCGCAGCTCCGCGAGCGCGCCCCACCAGACATCGTACCAGGCGGACGCCCCGCGTCGCTGCCAGACATCGAGGAATTCGGTCACGCGCCGGCGCGTGCGCTCGCCCAAGGCACCGAGGGAGCACGTGTTCAAGTAGATGCCGCCCTGAAAGATCGGGAACTCGCTCCGGTAGCGGGCGAGCGGGTGGGCCCCGGCGGCTGTGTCGGTGTGACGGCCGGCGAGCGTCATAGGCGGTCAATATACAGAAGGAAAAGCGCGCCGGGCACACCTCGCGAGTAGATTGCCTCTCATGCAGTCGCGCGGCGGTTGGCCGGCGCTCACCGTGCGCCTCGCCCTGCGGGCGCTCGTGAGCCCGCGCCTGGCACTCGACCTCGTTCGTCTCGCCTGGAGCGCCCGGGCGCGCGATTGGTACCGCCGGGCGCCGTTCCTGCCGGTGCCGCCGCGCGAGTACCTGCGCTGGCGCATGTTCACTGCGTACGGCGACGAGGACGCCACGCCACCGCTCGACGACGTGGTGCGGTTCGCGAGATGGCGGCGAGAGACGATGCACCTATGAAAAGAGACGTCGCGGAGAAGCGTCGCGGAGAGGCGTCACGGATAACCGTCGCGGTGAAGCGTCGAGCCCTCGAACTCGGGTTCGATGCGCTGGGTGTCGCGAGCCTCGAGCCGAGCGCGCATGCGGACGAGCTCGATCAGTGGCTCGCGGCCGGCTACGCGGGCAGCATGGCCTACCTGCACCGCCAAGCCGACAGGCGCAAGCATCCCGCCCGCATCATGCCGGACGCCCGGGTGGCGGTGGTCACGCTGACCAACTACTTCCATGGCTCTGCTCACCCCGGGCTTGCGCCCGGGGTCAGTAGGGTCTCCGGGAACGTCGCTCAGTACGCCTGGTCCACCGATTACCACACGGTCATCGGCCGCCGGCTCGAGCAGCTCGCTACCGCCGTCCGGGAGATCGCGCCCGGGGCGAGGACGCGCTGTTACGTAGACGCGGGTCCGGCCCCGGAGCGCGAGCTGGCGCAGCGCGCCGGGTTGGGCTGGATCGGAAAGAACACCATGCTGATCAATCCCACGATCGGGTCGTTCACGTTCATCGGCGTGATCTTTACCGATGCCGAGCTCGTCCCCGATCTCCCGTTCCAGGCCGATCGTTGCGGCACGTGCCGCCGCTGTCTCGACGCCTGTCCCACCGACGCCTTCGTCGAGTCCCGGGTGCTCGACGCGCGACGCTGCATCTCCTACCTCACGATCGAGCATGCCGCGCCGTTCAGCGACGACGAGCGCCGAATGGTGGGCGACTGGCTGTTCGGGTGCGACGTGTGTCAGGACGTGTGCCCGTGGAACGTCACGTTTGCCGAGCCGACGTCCGACCCGGAGCTCGCCGTGCGCGGCGAGGTCGCCGCGCCCGACCTGGCGGCGCTGCTCGCCGCTGAGCCGGAAGAGTTCGAGCGCCGCTTCGGCGACACGGCGTTCGAGCGCCCCGGCGCCTCCGGCCTGCGGCGCAATGCCGCCGCCGTGTCGGCCAACCGCCAGGGAGCGGTTCCGTGACCGAAGTCCGCGTCGCCCAGTCCGAGCAGGCGAGCGTGATCCGCCACCGGCTCAGCGAAGGGCTCGCGAAGATCGATCCGCACCATCGCCTGTGCGGCCGCCCCGTGGCCTACCGCATCATCGACGGAACGATGCTCGAGATTGCGTACCGCGATGTGCCGGGGATCGCGGAAGCGGAGGTACTGGGTGTGAAGCGCCTGATCGGCGTGGAGTGTTTCTGCACGGTAGCGCCGCAGACGGCGGAGACCGTGATCGTCCGGTTCGTCGTCTCCCTCAAGACGTAGCGGGTTACGCGGCCGTCAGCCGGAGCACGGGCAGCTCCGGCGGATTGCGCCACCGGGGAATCGCCGCGCTCCCCACGCCCGCCGAGACGTACAGCCACGTGTCCCCCGCGCGCTTCAGGCCGTGGAGGTATTTCCGGCCGAACTGCGACGGCGCGATGATCGGTCCGACCAGCGGCAGGTGTGCCTGACCATTGTGGGTGTGACCCGACAGCATCACGTCCACCCGCAGCCCGGCGGGGAGATACTCGATGAGGTCGGGATTGTGCGACAGCAGCACCCGCGGCACGTCGGGCGGCACGCCGGCGAGGGCGTCGTCCGGCCGTACTGCACCATGGCTGAAGTCGTCGACGCCGGCGACGGCGAGCGCCGCCGTCCCACGGCGGATTAATTCGTGCCGGTTCGTGAGCAGGCGGGCGCCGGCGCGCTCGACCGTCCGGCTCACCATGTCGGGATCGACCCAGTGGTCGTGATTGCCGAGCACGGCCACACTGCCGTCGCGGGCGCGAAACCGCGCCAGGATGCCGTCCAGGCCATCCAGATCGCTGCGGGCGTGACTCACGAAGTCGCCCCCCAGGGCGACGAGATCGGGCGCGAGCTCGGCCACGCGATCCGCCACGCGCGCGAACCAGCGCTCCGGGACGGCGGGCCCGTGATGTAGATCGGTCACGAGCGCGATGCGGTAGCCGACGAGCCGGGGGTCCAGGTCGCGCACCGGGAGCGCGATCTCAGGAGTCTCGAGCCGCGCGTTCTCCCAGCGCGCGAACGGCGCGGCCAGGCGCTCCACCACCCAGCCCACGCGCGCCTTGGTGAGCCGCTCGAACACCGGCGGACGCCGCTCCCGCGCCGGCGGGTGGCGCCGCGGATGGAGGAACAGCCCGATCACTTCGCGACGACGCGGGAGACGACGTCGTACACGAAGTGCACGCCGAAGGTGACGTCGTCGAGGCTCACCCGCTCGTCGTTCCCGTGCACGCCGCGGGACTCGGTCTGGGTGAGCGGAAACGGCGACAGCCCGTAGCTCACGATGCCGAGCTGCCGGAAGTAATGGCTGTCGGTGAAGCCGGTGAGCGGCGGCGTGGTGACCAGGGCATTGGGCGCGCGCTCGCGGGCCGCGGCCACGATCGAGCGGAACAGCTCCGTGTCCGTCGGGCTCTCGGTCGCCGGCCAGCTGGGGCCGAGCGGCGTGATGGCGACCGCGGTGTCCGCGACCACGCGGACGAGCTCGGCCAGGAACGCCTGCGGGTCCTGTCCCGGCAGGAGCCGCACGTCCAGCGCGGCTCTGGCCACCGGCGGGATCACGTTGGTCTTGTCGCTGCCCGTGAGGCCGGTGATCGAAATCGTGTTCCGGAGCAGCGCGTTATAGGTGAGATCCCCCGTGAGGGCGCGAACGGCCGCCGAATCGCGGAGCGCCGCGCGGACGTCGGCGAGCCAGGCGCGCCGCACCGGGTCGGGCTCGATGGTCGAGAGATCGCGCAGGTAGCGTTCCACCGCCGGCGTCACCACCAGCGGCGTCTGATAGCTCGCGATGCGGTTCAGCGCCCGCACCAGCCGGTGAACGGGGTTGTCGGGTGTGGGACGGGAGCCGTGTCCCGCCGTGCCGCGGGCCGTGACCTCGAGCCAGAAGGGCGATTTCTCGGTGGTCCCGACGCCGTAGTACTCGATCCGCCCGGTGGGACCCGCGCGGATCGTGCCACCCTCGGTGAGCAGGAACTCGGCGTCCTGCACCAGCTCCGGGTGATGCTCCACCATCCACGCCGCCCCGACGCCGGCGCCTACCTCCTCGTCCGCGGTGGCGAGGAAAATGACGTCCCGCTTGAGCGCCACGCCGGCGCGTTTGAGCGTAAGCAGTGTCATGAGCTGCGTGATCGCCTCGCCCTTCATGTCGAGTGCGCCACGCCCCCAGAGATAGCCGTCCTGCACGGTGCCGGCGAAGGGGTCGACCTTCCAGTATTCCGGCGTCGCCAGCACCACGTCCATGTGGTTGAGCAGGATGAGCGGCCGGGCGCTGCCGTCTCCGGCGACGCGCGCGTACAGGTTCGCCTTCCCCGGCCCGGGCTCGAAGATCTGCGCGGTGATCCCCTCGCGCGCGAGCACGGCCTTGAGCCACTCGGCCGTCTTGAGCTCGTTGCCCGGAGGGTTGGTGGTGTTGATCGCGACGTACTGCGCCAGGAGCGCCGTCGCTTCCCGGCCGACGGCGCGCCAATCGGCGTCCGTGCGCGGCAGGCCGGGCTCGCCGAATCGCGGCGGCAGGAGCACGGGCTGACTGGAGGGGCCGAACAGGCCGGGTTGGGCCGGGGCGATGGCCTGGGGCGGTCGGGCGCACGCGGTCGCGACGACCAGAGCCAGCAGCGGAGTACGGCGCACGAGTCCTCCCGACAAGGGAACGGGGGAACCCGCAAACTACCGGCCGGAGAGACGCGCGGCGAGCCCCCCCGGGTCAGTGCACGACGACCTTCGCCTGACCTGTCTTGCCTTCGCTCGTGGCCTGCACAAACGCGGTGCCGGCCGCACGCGGCTGGATGTTACCGTACCCGGGTTGTACGACCACGAAGACCGCAGTGTCGGTGCTGAACCAGGAGACGGGCCGGCCGCTGAGCATGTTTCCGGCCGAGTCCCGCAGTTCCGCCCAGAAGGTGAAGAGCGTGTCGCTCAAGGCGACGCTCGCACTCTCGGGCACGACGGTGACGGTGGCCACGGGGGCCGGCGCCGCAACCGTGACGGTCGCCTGCCCGGTCTTCCCCTCGCTCGTCGCGCGCAGCACCGCGGTTCCGGCGCTAAGTGCGCGAACGGTCGCGGAGGCGCCGGCCGTGCTCGTAATCGACAACACCGACGGGTCCGTGCTCGACCATGACACGGCCCGGTTGCTGAGCACGTTCCCGGCTGCGTCCCTGAGGTCCGCTGAGAAAGTGGTGTTGTCTCCCACAGTGAGGCTGGCGCTCCCGGGCACGACCGTAACCGTGGCGACCGGGGCCGGCACGGCCACCGTAATCGTCGCCTGCCCGGTCTTCCCCTCACTCGTCGCGTGGAGCACGGCCGTTCCAGCTGCCCGAGCGAAGACAATGCCCGTGGTTCCGTAAGAATACACTTGAATGATCGTGCTGTCGGCGGTGTACCAGGACACCGATCGATTCGACAGGAGATTCCCACCGGAGTCCTTGAGGTCTGCACGGAAGGCCAGGCTGTCTCCCACGGCTAGGTTAGTGCCCGCCGGGACAACCGTGACGGTCGCCACAGGCGCCGACGAGGCGGTTACCTGCACTCGATGCACGTCGCTGAAGCCACCGCTCGTCGCCGTGATCGTGGCGAAGCCCTGCAGCCGACCTGTGACGCGCGCCGAATCGCCGAAACCCGTCACGGTGGCCGTGTCGGCTGGGCTGCTCGTCCATGTCACCGATGGGTTCTGCACCGGATTGCCGCTCGCGTCTCCCACGGCGGCGAACAGCGTGATCGTCCCGCCCACACCGACGGAGGCCGGACCCGAGATGCGCACGTACGCCCCCCCGCTTGAACCCGCGTTGGGAAGCAGGACCGACAAGGGCGTCGTGTTGCCAGCCGTCACCTGCACGCCCGACGTGATCACCGGATCGAGGTTTGGGAGGAACGGCTCTTCGATCCGCACGACATAGCTGCCCGGTGGCAGAAAGGCCACCTTATAGTGGCCGTCGCCGTCGCTCCGACCCGTGGCCTCTAAGTAGGCGCTGTCCGCTCTGCCGGGATAAGTGCCGTACACCGAGACCTGCGCGTTCGAGACCGGCTGCGTGGTGCCGTTGGCGCCCTGTGTCACGGCCCCGGCGATCGCGCCCGCCGCCGCCGAGTTGATCGCGCGCAGGTGGGGCGTGAAGTCGAACTCGTTGTTGCTGCTGTAAAAGTTGAACTCGAAGCTGCGGCCGACGTCGAAGTCGAGCACGATGTCGGCGCCCTGCGTCGGCACGTCGACCGGATACTCGACGAACGCCAAGAACGTCGACCACCCATGCCAATTCACCGGCGCGGGATGCTGCGCAGCGTCGTCCCATGTGATCGAGGACAAACTCGTGTCGATCGTCATCCGGACCGCGCGGTATTGCCCGGCAGGCATCTCCCCCTGTCCCAGGATCGCGGTAGCCCCCTGCTGCAGGGCGAGCAAGTCGAACGTCTTCCGGGGCTCCGTGATGACCGTCCACTGGCCGCCGCTGCCCGTGTCAGCGGTGTCCGCCTCGGCCTCGATCCGCACCACATAGATGTTGACGCTGTGGAGCGAGTCATACGGGAACGGCGCGTCCGTGAGCCGCACCGTGATGCGCGGCCTCAGCGGCGCCAGGGAGGTGGCGGTGGTGTCGTCCTCATAGCACCCGGCCAGGGAGAGCGCGAGCACCAGGCATCCGGCGAGTGTAGCACGAGTCGACATTGAACCAGCTCCGTGGCAGCAGACTTGCAGGTGGCCTTCGTGAGAGATACCTCTGCTGCAAAGTGCCGCGTCACAAGCGCGGCCGCCTGGGGGGACGCGGGTGTGACGCCCGGGGAGCGCGCGTGGGTATACATAGCGTGGGGACGAGCGACGTGGAAGCGGTGCGCCGGGTGCTCGGCGGCGACACCGAGGCATATGCCACGCTCGTCGCGCGCTACCGTGACCGCCTGGCCCGCTACGCCGTGCACATGCTCGGCAATCGCGAAGACGCCGAGGAGGCGCTCCAGGACGCGTTCGTCCGGGCGTATCGCTCGCTCGAGCGTTGTGACGACGCGGCGCGATTCGGCGCATGGCTGTACGGCATTCTGGTGAATCGGTGCCGCACGACGGGCGCCCGGGCGGCGAAGCGCGGGCGTGTCTTCGTGCGCGACGAAGCCGCGCTCAACGGCGTGGCCCACGCGAGCGCCGCCGAGCAGACCGAGGGCGAGGACGTGGTGCATTGGGCGCTGGAGCGGCTGACGCCGGAATACCGGGAAGCGTTCCTCCTCAAGCACGTCGAGGATCTCGAATACGAAGAAATGGCGCGGCTGACCGGTGCGGGGGTGTCGGCGCTCAAGATGCGCGTGAAGCGCGCGCGCGAGCAGCTGCAGGCCATTCTCAGAGAGGCGGAACGTGTTTGAGCCGGATGAGGAGCTGATCGGGCGCGTGCTGCGCCAGCTGCGCCGGCCGGTGACGGTCGATGCGGGCCTGGACGCGCGCGTGATGGAGCAGGTCAGGCGCCTCCCGCCGCGCCGGGCGGCAGGGGCGGCCCAGGCCGCCTGGGGCTGGCTCACCCGGCCACGCACCATCCGGCTCTCGCCGTTGGGCGCGCTCGCGATCGCCGCGGTGTTCGTCGCCGTCGTGCTGGGGCGTCCCGATCGCTCCTCCCGCTCCGCAGCCGCGAGCGGGCGCGAGTTCGCTTTCGTAGTCGTCGCGCCGCGTGCTACGACCGTGTCGCTCGTGGGGGACTTCAACGACTGGGATGCCGCCCGCACGCCCATGCGGCGCGTCCGCCAGGACGAGTCCGTGTGGGCCGCCGTCATTCCCCTGACCCCGGGACGGTATCGTTACGCCTTCCTGGTGGACGGCGTCAGCTGGCTGGCCGATCCCGCGGCTCCCGCCGCGCGCGACGACGAGTACGGCGCGCCGAGCTCCGTCGTGACCGTGGGGGGCTCTTGACGCTGTTGGTCGCGGCGACCCTCGTCGCACTCCAGGCCCCCGCCCAAGGGCTCGACCCGCGACTCCAGCGCCTCGACTCGATCAGCCGGCCGATCGTGACGGCGCTGGTCGATTCGGCGCGCGCGGTCGCGCTCCCCACCGAGCCGCTGGTGCAGCGCGCGCTCGAGGGCGCGACCAAGCGGGCTACGGCGGACCGCATCGTCGCCGCCGTCCGCCGACTGGCGCTCGACCTGAGCCACGCGCGCGACGCGCTCGGCCCCATGACCTCGCCCCCCGAGCTGTCGGCCGCGGCCGCGGCGCTGCGCGCCGGGGCGCCCCCGGCGACGTTGACCGAGCTGCGGCGCGTGCGGCGGGAGTCGCTCACCGTGCCGCTCGCCGTGCTCACGGACCTGGTCGCGAGCGGCGTGCCGGTGGACAGCGCCGCGGGCGCGGTGCTCGCCCTCGCCGCGAGAGCGAGAGACGCGGACCTGGTCGAGTTCCGCCGCGCCGTGGAGCGCGACATCGCCCTCGGTGCGCCACCCGCGTCCGCGACCGCCGCCGCCGCTGCGTTCGCCGCCGTAACCGTGCAGGTGAACGCGGGGGCCAAACAGCAGCGCCCCGGCCCTCCCTGATAGCGTGCGGCCGCCCAGGGCCGCGAGGCATGCGTGGGCCGCGGCGCTCGCCGCGGCGTGGTGGCTCTTGGATGCTCCCCCCTCCGCAGCCCAGGCGGCCGGGACCGTCGATGTCGGCGTGTCGTCAGTGCGCTACGACGGCTTCCTCCCATCGGCCGCCGCGTCCGTCTCGCCTGCCCTGCGCTGGGAGCGGCCGAGCGGCACCCTCACGGCGCGGGGCACCTACCTGCGGTTCGAGAGCGGCCACCGCAGCCTGCAGGGCCTCGTCGCCGGCTCGTTCCTGATACGACCCGCCGGGCATCGCTGGGGCGGTGAGCTGGGCGGCTCCGTGGGCGCCAGCCGCTATCTCGACTTCGCGAGCTTCTGGCACGCTACCGCCGACGCGCGGCTGCACCTGCTGGGAGCGGACCGCGGCGCCTGGATCGGAGCCACGGCGGGACGCACCGCGTACGGCGCGGGGGCGCGCCCCGTCACGAGTGCCGGTGTCGGCGCGTGGGCGCAGCGTTCCCAGGTGATGTTATCGGCTTCGGCGACCCGCTCGTTCGTGGGCGACTCGGCGTACAGCGATTTCCTGGCGACCGCGCTGACACATCGCGGGGCGGTCACACTCGACGCATCCCTCGGAGCCCGGGTCGCGAGCCGGGGGGGCGGACATGGCGTGTTCGGCGAGGCGAGCGCGACGCTGGCGCTCGGTGAGCGAACACTGCTGTTCCTCGCCGGGGGCCGCTACCCCACGGACCCGGTCAGTGGCAGCGTCGCCGGTCGCTACCTGAGCGGCGGCGTGCGGCTGCGCCTGGCGCGTCCGGCCCGGCTCGCGTCGCGCACCTCGCCGCCGGGCGCATCGGAGCATGGGACGCCCGCCGACGGAGACCCCGTCGCGGGCGCGCGCCTCGCCGTGCTGCCGCGTCCCGACGGCGCAGTGCGGCTCGTGCTCTCCCTCGCCCGAGCCGCGGCCGCCGTCGAGCTCGCGGGCGACTTCACGGACTGGCAACCCTGGCCGCTACGCCGCACCGGGGACGGAGCGTGGGAAACGGTGTTGCTGATCCCGAGCGGCCTGCACCGGCTCAACGTGCGGATCGACGGAGGTCAGTGGATCGTTCCCGCCGGTCTGTCCCGCGCGGCCGACGACTTCGGCGACGACGTCGGGATCCTGGCGGTGCCGTGAACCGCTTACAGGTCCGTCGGGTGGTCGAGAAACACCCACGGCAGGTCGAACTCGGTACAGAGTCGTTCGGCCAGCGCCCTCACGCCGAACGTTTCTGTCGCGTAGTGCCCTGCGTAGAACACGTTCAATCCCAGCTCCTCAGCATCGAAGAACGTGTGGTGCGACCCTTCACCTGTGATGTAGGTGTCGAGGCCCAGGGCGGCGGCCTGCGCGATCATTGAGCCGGCTGCTCCCGTGACGATACCCACCCGCCGCACGCGCTCTGGCCCGAACGCCATGAGGCGAGCGCGCCCGCCAACCACTTCTTCCAGACGCTGTGCCAGGGCCGCGCGCGGGACGTCGACCTCTCCCCACACGCCGATCCGGATACCGTACTCCTCCCCGAACTCGCCCCGCCGGGCGACGCCCAGTTGGCGTGCCAGCACCGCGTTGTTGCCGACCTCGGGATGCACGTCCAGGGGTAGGTGAGCGCTGTACAGCGCGATGTTGTGCTTGACGAGTCCCGCCACCCGCCGATACGCGCGCCCGGTGAGGGGTGCGAGCCCGCCCCAGAAGAGCCCATGATGCACCAGCAGCAAGTCGGCCCCCTGCTGCGCCGCCAGCTGCACCGTGGCCTCGCACAGATCCACGGCGGCCGCTGCCCGATTGATCGTTCCCCCGTTCGCGACCTGGAGCCCGTTGAGGGCGTTGGGAGCGTCCGGCACCTCGCTGATCCGGAGGTAGCGGTCGAGATACGACGCCAGCACGGCCAGATCGATGGCGCGCATCAGGCGGGCCAGTATGGAGACATTATCTCACCAGATTATCGACAGTGACGTGAGATTCCCACATCACGACAGCAGCTAAGCTATTTAGTTACAATAACATATGAAATCCACATCGGCACCTTGGGATGTGTGGATATCCGCGGGACGCGTTCAGTACGACCGGGCCGCGCTGACCTTTTCGGGCTCTTCTTCGAGCGCCGCGTCGCCCATGCGCACGACGCCATTGATCTCGCCGCCTTCCTGCACCAGCAGTCGCTTGGCCGCCACGTCGCCATGCACGACGCTGGTGGACTGAATCTCGATACGCTCGTCGGCGCGGATGCTGCCGCGCACTTCGCCGCCGATAATCGCTTCGCGCGAGATCACGTCCCCCTCGACCTCTCCCCCCTTCCCCACCAGCACCTGCCGGCCGGCGCGCACCGTTCCCACGACGGTGCCCTCGATCTTCACGACGCCGTCGGCGGTGATGTCCCCGACGACCCGCATGCCCGTGCCGATAATGGAGAGTCCGGCTTCGGCCTCGGGTGCGCCCGGCCCTTTCTCGGTGAACATCGCCATATCAATTCTCCTGTTTGACGACCGTGAGCGGATCGAGTGACTTCCCCTCGCGGCGGATCTCGAAGTGGAGGTGCGGCGCCGTGGATCGCCCCGAGTTGCCCGACAGCGCGATCACCTGTCCCGCCTGCGCCGAGTCGCCCTCGCGCACCAGGATGCGCGAGGCGTGCCCATACATCGTTTTATACCCCCCCGGATGACGCAAGAGGACGAACTGGCCATAGGCGGGGTCGGCGCCCGCCGCTTCGACGACGCCACCGCCCGCGGCGCGCACCGGCGTGCCCGGCGGCACGGCGATGTCGATGCCGGGGTGCGACTCGGCCGGATCGCCCGGCCGCACCTGGCCCCGCGTGACGAAGCCCGCGATATCGAGCGGCCAATGCGTCGGCTCCGACGTCCCGCTCTCGTAGCGCAGCGGCGCCGAAGGGGGTCGGGCCCGCACTGGCGTGCTGCGCATCAGGTCCGCGGTGACGCTAACGGTGCCCTTGTCGGGCGGCGCTTTCACGCCGAGCATGGAGCGGAGCTCCTGGTAGTTCGCCTCGGCGCGGTTCAGCGCCGCGGCGAGCTGCTGCACGCGGCTGTTCTCCTCTTCCAGGCGCGCCACTTGCCGCTCCAACCCCGGCACGCGTGCCGCCGCGCGACCGATCGGCCCCGCGAAGGCGAAGAACAATACGACCAGCAGTCCGATCACCAGCGCGCTCCACTTGCCGGCCTCGAAGGCCCACAGCGGCAGCCGGTACTGGCGGGAGGCAAGCTCCCCGTCGGTGTGAACGACGATGGTGACGCGGCGATCCTTGTGCCTCATCCGTCGAACGGGGCACCGAGGATCAGCTCGAGCAGGCGCGCGAGATCGTCGTTCGAATAGAAGCCGACGTGGATGTGACCCTTCCCTTTCGCGCGGAGCGTGACTCGCACGTCGGTGCCGAGCCGGCGACGCAGCGCATCCTCGATGCGGCGCACCTCGGGCGCCTGCCCCAACCCTTTCTTCAGCCGCGGGCGGCGCACCGGGGCGCGATTGCCGCGCACCCGGTCCTCCAC
>DATNOR010000097.1:0-11327 GCA_035601235.1 Gemmatimonadales bacterium | reverse complement strand
GGGGTCTACGTCACCTCGGAACTGCGACTGGTGGATGCCGATCACTTCGAGTGGGTCACGTCGGATGGTCGCGGGCGGGGGATCTTCCGTCGCATCGGTCACTCGTGAGGCAGGCCCCCTTTCATGGCGATCACGTCCAAGCGACCTCACGCATATGAGGTTAGAGAGCCGTTGCCACCTACCTGCCGTCTGCACTCTTCACTCAGCGGGCTCGCACGGCAATTGCGATCGCACCGATAGCCATCACAACAGCCAAGGTAGTGGCCAACAAGACCCAGATCATTCCGATCCTGCCGACGAACGCTATCATAGCAATGAAGAGGAAAAAGCCCGCGCCATAGACGAGGGGATGCCGCGGTCTGACGGGAGTTGGCTTGAGCTCGGGTAGGCGTTGCATCGGTGGTCGTGTCCAGCCTATCGGATCGCGCTTAAGCGGCGGGCGCCTCGCCCGCCGGCGCATCCGTCGTTGAACGTTAGTTCGTGCGCGTCAGCGCACAACACTCCGCTTCCCTTCCCCGCTCAGGACGTGCCTGGGCCAGCGGCACCCGATCCCGTACCGCCACCACGACGCGCTCCACCGCCCGGACGACCGTATCCCGCTGATACAGGTGAGTCTCGTGGCCGCTTCCGGTCGCGACGACGTACATGCTATTCGAGGATAGCTGGGGTTAGCCAGCGCGTCGCGCTACGATGCCTGGGTCTCGTTAGCATAGCGCGCACTTTCTCGCATCACGGCCCTCACAAACTGCAGGGTGCTCTCGAAGTCCGTGGGGTCTGCGGGCTCCCGGACCGCTACAGCCGGGTTCGGACGTCCATCCCAGGCGCGGTCGATCAGGGCCGACCAAGCTGGATCGAGGGTTGCCTTCGCCCACGCGGCTCCCGCGCGCTTTGAGCCAGGACACCCTTCGACGCAGTCATGCATCATCCGGCAGTAGTTCAAGACGATGAACCCTTGATAGAACCGATTGCGGTACCGGTCCGGATCGTCGAGGATCTGCTGGCCCCAGTCGCGCATCGTCGCGCGGATCTCCTGACGTAAGGCGCCAACAGGTACCGGATCGAGCAGCGTTGCCGGACTCGGCCCGGCAAGCCTGACGCCGTGATGGCGCACGACCCAGCGAACGACGAGCGTGTTGCAGTGAGTAGATCGCACCAGGGTCTGACTTCCGTGGTCGAGATACCAAAGTGGCGTCGAGCATTGGTCGCGGTTCCGCAGGATCGCCGCCGGGAAGTAGGATCCCTCCAAGTGCTGCGCCCAGTCGGACGGCAGACCGTAGATCCTCCGGTGGATTACTTGCAGGGCGTCGACTTGACTGTCGCTTAGCTCATCTGCGACGACGATGACGAAGTCGACGTCACTGTGGCGATCAAAATCCCCAACCGCGAATGAGCCTTGTAGGTACGCACCGACAAACGCTTCGCCCAGTGCGTCCTTCACGCTGGTGATCAGATCTTCTAGTACCGCGTTGAGGTCTGGGTACGGAGTTCGACGGGCCATTGAACGCGCTGATCTAACCAGTAATAGCCTGCGAGACTGACGGTCGGTTGGACGGCCCGCCGGCTCTAATCGCGCAAGTCGTTGCCTCGCTTAGTGCCCGAGGAGAGAGTCGAACTCTCACGGGGTTGCCCCCGGGGGATTTTGAGTCCCCTGCGTCTGCCATTCCGCCACTCGGGCTGATGTTACGGCGCTTGAACTTAGCTACGCGGTGGGCTGCTCGACAGGCGGTTTCTTTGCCGTATCTATGCCGCAGAATCGCTTCGCCACGGCCGCGGCGAGGTCCGCCTCGTCGATGATGTTGTAGCGGTCGAACATCGAGCGCGTGCGCCAGCCGCACAGCTTCATGATCTCGCCCTCTGACACGCTCGCCCGGCGCAGGTCACGCGCCGCGCTACGTCGCAGGTCGTGCGGGATGCGCCCCACGAGCCCCGCCCGGGTGCACGCTTTCTCCCACGCGCCAGACTCCCCGCTAGAAGATTGCTACCTCCCTCAAGAACTGCTCCGCGTCGTAGGGATGGAACTGCGTGCGGCCGAGGTGTTGTTGGGCCCGAGCCACCTCAGCGGCCCCCATCTTGAACGTGCTTCCGTACAACGCGGCGCCGTCTCGCAGACGTTGGTTTATCTGTAGACGTTTAATGTTCGCGGGGTGGTAACCAAACCCGAGGAAGCAGGCTATTTCTGCGGTTGAGATGAGTTCGCGTGCGGCATCGAATTCTGCGCTTGAGCCTACCTCGTCGTGAACCACTTTGATTCGTTCAGCTGCTTGGCGGACGAGCACCCCAGGCTGGGGGCGGGGGCGGTTCTCGTAAGCGTCCGCGCCTCCGATGTCGCCGTGAACATGTACGACCTTCACCGTTCTCCCGAACAGCTCCGCTGCGTCTTTCCAGCGTAGTCCGAACGTGTGAAAAATCGCATTAGTGAAGAAGCGCTCGAGAGACACATCATAGTTGAAGGTGATGACGGAGAGGCGGTTCCCCGTGAAGGTCTCTCGCGTTGCGCCTTGTCGCAGATGATTCCACAGGTAGCGATACCAATGCCCAGCGACATCCAGATTGGTCAGTTTCGCCTGATCCACAGAGCTCAGCAGTTCGGCTGCGATGATGAGCTTACCGATTCTGACTAATTCGTCCTCGTTGCCTTCGAGGAAAGCGTCGAGCGACGTCAAGCCCGAGCCTTGGAGTCGCGTGCGGAACTCGTTGACGTCACCCTCCCGGGCCTCACACCTCGCCAGTTCCACCCGGAGCGGTGAGCCTGTGTTGCTGAGGCCCCCGACAGCCATCTTCACCAGGTCCCACCCGAGAGGGTAACCGTAGGGGTGGCTCGCCCCTGCTCCGAGGATTAGCACTGTGGGGCGCTGGATCATGCCCTTAGAGAAAGCAGTCGTCTTGGTGGAGCGCTAGGCCGGTTTTGGCGGGACCGACGGTCAGAGCGCGACAGGCAGCGGGGCCTCTCTTTGCCGTTTCTATGCCGCTCGC
Organism: Gemmatimonadales bacterium; assembly: GCA_035601235.1. Taxonomy (GTDB): domain Bacteria; phylum Gemmatimonadota; class Gemmatimonadetes; order Gemmatimonadales; family GWC2-71-9; genus AG41. Next base: position 8,354 of record DATNOR010000097.1, on the reverse strand, counting down.
GACGCGCAGGGCACGCAGGACCACGCACCACACAGCCCGACGTAGCTACAAAACGGGGGCCCCGCATAGCGGCCCCCGTCTTTTGAGTCCCCTGCGTCTGCCATTCCGCCACTCGGGCCGCGCAGCAATATAGCCGGACCCTCGCGTCGTCGAATTGCGCTCGCTCATGGGCAAACCTTAAAAGACGCTCCCGCCCGACGTGTGGTAACGCACAGTCTGTGACCAACTTATCTGCCGTCGCCGACGCGCAACACCGCGCTGTTGCATGCGCGCATCAATCAGGAAGTCCGCCTTCGCATTTGCGTGCGTGCACAACGTGCATTTTGACCCGGCCGTTACAGGTACACGCCTTGCCCTCCACCGAGCTCGCCCGGCGCACGGCCTTCGAACCAGCGGCCCGCCTTCCGTGCACCTCGCAGAGGACTCACCGATGGTCTTGGTTGCAATCCTTTCTTGGAGAAGGAGGCAAGCATGCGTGCCAGAGCAGCACTCGCGAAGTCGCTGGTCCTGCTGGGTGCAGTCGTCCTGGCCGGCGCGTGTACCGAGCGGTCGTCGAATCTCGCGACCGCCCCGTCGTTCGCCGCGTCCGCCTCGTCGTTGCCTCACATCAATAACACCGCCCTTCCCATCCCGGTCGCCATCGCCGCCGACTTCTCGGCGTACGATTGCAGCAACAATCCGGGCCCGCAGATCACGTTCTCGGGGGGCTCCGTGCTCGGCGGCTATGGCGTCGAGATGACCTTCACCAACAACATGAAGGGCACCCACACCTTCACCGATGGCAACACCGTCGACCTGACGGTCATGCCCGCCGACGAACAGATCGTGATTCCCAAGCAGCCCGTGCTGGGTGGCGTGGGCGGGAACCCCTTCATCTGGGTGCAGTTCATCGGCGCGAACGGCGCCGCGTTGAGCAGTGAGATCTTCGTCGGGCGCTGCGTCCAGGGGGCGGGCTGGCACGTGACGCAGTCGGCCGTGACCACCGCCTCGGCGGTCGCGACCTTCACCGTGGAATCTTGCGAGAACAGCCCCGGGCCCTTCATCAGCTTCACGAGCGGCGTGACCATGGCCGGTCTGTCCGCACGCATCATCTTCCGCAACAACGACAACCCGGTGGGCGGGCCACACGAAGCCGACGTGACGCGTGATGTCGCGGTCATCCCGGCCGGCTTGAGCCTCACGTTCCCGAAACAGCCGGTGCTGGGTGGGGTCGGCGGCAATCCCTGGATCTTCGCCGCGTTCACCGGTGCCGACGGGAAGGCGCTGGGCGCCCCGACGCTGCTGGGTCGCTGCGTGCAGCTGAACAACGCGCTGAGCTGAGCGGGGAGCCGCAGGAGGCGGAGCCGGGTCGGAAGGCGACCGGCTCCGCCTTCCCGGCGCCGCTGTGTCGGATGTCACAGTCCGAACCGGTCGCTCTCCGCCATGTTATGGAGTTCACCACTCGATTGTCGCTCGGAGCGCGGATGCCGCACGTACAATACTGGGCCCGGGTGCGGGCCGATCAGGACTGCCCGCTGCGCCGCGGCGCTTGGTACCGCGTCGTGGAACTCACGCCCGTCGAAGCCATCGTCGACGTCAACCACCGCCTGCTCCATATCCCCCGCGCCTTTGTGCAGGTGCTGCCGCTGCGGCCCCCGGCGTGGACCGTGGTGCCGGGACCGGACGCGGGCGCCAGCGCAGGCCGCAAGTACGGCGTGTGCCCCAGCTGCTGCGCCCGGGCGCGCCTGGACGCCCCCGCGCCGGCGATGCGCTGCCCGCGCTGCGGCGCCCTGGCCGCCGTCGGGTGGTCGGACGCGGATTGGCGCGCGTTCGAGGTACGCACCGGCCGGCCGGCAGCGCGCACGCTCGCGCGGGCGCGCGCCCGTGCATTGAAGGCGCTCGCCGCGGCGTTCGGACTGCGGGCTTAGGGGGCTGATTACCGCGGCGGACGCCGCCGCGGCCGCGCCCGCGGAGCCGGCATGCGCTGCCGCCGCTCGCGTTGTTGTCGCAGCGCGTCGAGGAGACGCGCCTGGAACCGGCGCCGCTCCTCCTGATAACGGGCCCGCTGCACCGGGGTCAGGTACCCCTGCATTTCCCGATCTTCGTCCCGATTGACCTGCTGCAGCTTGCCCTGATTCTGCTCCCGCTCGCTCATGAGTTGCTTCACCCGATCCTCGTTCGGGGTTTGCGCGGCCAGCTCGGTGTTGAGCGCCTGGTTGATCTGGCGCTGGCGCGCGCGGATCGGCTGGCGCTGCTCCTCGAACCGCTGCTCGGTCTCGTCCAGTTTGGCCGCCTGAGCGTCGCTCAATCCCAGCGTCGTACGCACGTGTTCGGTCCAGCGCTGGCGGATCTCTTTGCGCAGCTGCCGTGCTTCGGCCTGATCCGCCGGCGGCGTGGCGCCGGAGTCGTCGGGCACCTGCGCCCCCACGGCCGGCGCCACGGCGAGCACGAGGATCCAGGCGAGCCGTTGCATCAGGCCTCCAAGGACGCGAGCAGCGTCCGGAGCTGCTGGGGAGTGAGATCCTCAAGACCGACGTCCTGCGCGGAGACCGGCTCCTGGGCCCCGGGCTCGTCGACCGCGTCGAGCAGCTCGCGCAGCTGATCCGGGGACAAGTCTCCCAGGTCGATCGCCTCGACTTGCGGGGCGCCGCCGGGCCCGCGCAGCGCGCGCGCCACGAGCCCCGCTCCGGCGAGCAGGACCAGCGCCGCCGCGATCCGCAGCCAGCTCGCGGGGAGGCGCGCCCAGCGCTGGCGCGGTGCCTGCCGCTCCTCGCGCAGCCGCGCCACCACGGCCTGGGCGGTGCGCTCGACGTCCAATCGCTCGGCCGCCCCGGCGCCAAGCCGGCGCGCCGCGTCCTGTAACATGGCGTCGTGCAACGTGCCGTCTTCTTTCATTTCATATGCTCCTTCAATCGCTTGACCGCGTGGTGATAATGCACGCGCGCGGCGCCGGGCGTCGTTCCTAACGCTGCGGCGATCTCTGCGTACTCGAGCCCCTGCTGCGCCCGGAGCAGGAACACCTCCCGCTGCAACCGCGGCAGCGCGCGCAGCCCATCACGCAGGCGCCCTTCGGCCTCGCCAGCCACCGCATGCTCGTGCGGGTCGCCCTCGGTCGAGCGCAGGTCGTCCTCGAGCGGCACGACGCGGGCTCGCTTGGCCCGCCGATGCGCGTCTTTCAGCACGTTCCCGCCGATCGTGAGCAGCCACGTGCGAAGGCGGCATTGGCCGCGGAACGTGCCCACCGCTCGGAACGCCCGGATGAACGTCTCCTGCACCACGTCATCGAGATCCGCCTCCGGTGCCCCGGCGCCCGCGAGGAAGCGGGCCAACGCGCGCGCATGACGCCGGACCAGTTCGGCCGCCGCCTGCTCGTCACCGCCCTGCCAGGCGGCGATCAGCGCCGCGTCGGTCGGGCTCGGGACGGCGGCGACGGGCTCCGCGGGAGTCATGCGTATCGGGACGGTAGACGTGGGAGATCAGCACAAATTAAGGCGTTGGGGAGGTTGCAACCTCCCCAACCTTGACCGCGTCCCGCCGCTCGCCTAGCTTCCAAATTCGAACGATCGTTCGAACTATGCGCCCCTACGACGAGCGGCTGGACCACTTCCTGTCCCGGGCGGCGAAGGTGTTCGCCGACCAGGGGTACCACTCCACCACGATGCGCGATCTCGCCGCGGCCACGGGGATGTCGCTCGCCGGGATGTATTACTACGTCCGCGGCAAGGAAGAGCTGCTGCACCGCATCCAGGAGCGCTGCTTCACGCGCGTGCTGGCGGGCGCCGAGCGCGCGCTCGCGACCCTGGGGCGCGGGCACGCCGACCCGGTCGAGCGGCTGCACGCCTTCATCCGGCACCACGTGACGTTTTTCGCGGCCAATCTCGCCGAAATGAAAGTGCTGTCGCACGAGGCGAATTCGCTGACCGGCGAGCGCCAGCGCAAGGTCAACGCGATCAAGCGTCGCTACGTCGATCTGCTCGAAGGGCTGCTGCGCGATGTGGCGCCCGACGAGCCGGCCGTGGAGCGCAGCGCCGCCGCGTACGCGCTGTTCGGCATGATGAACTGGATCTACAACTGGTACGACCCGGCGGGCGAGATCGATCCCGAGCGCCTGGCCGGGCTCATCGCGCGCGTCTTCATCGGCGGCTTCGCCGACGCGCGCTCCCCCTCCCCGGTACACGGAGGCTGACGTCCCATGGCGACGATGACCGAACCCAAAGTCGCAAAGCAGACGCTCGTGCACTATATGGTGGAAAGCGGCGTGGCCATCCTCGAGCTGGACGACCCGCCGGCCAACACCTACACCTACGAAATGATGCGCCAGCTCGACGAGGCGATCCTCAGGGCCCGCTTCGACGACAGCGCGCACGTGATCGTGCTGCGCGGCCACGGTGACAAGTTCTTCTCCGCGGGCGCGAACATCGGGATGCTCAATACGGTCACGCCCCGCTTCAAGTTCTTCTTCTGTCTGCACGCCAACGAGACTCTCAACCGCCTCGAGCAAACGCCCAAGCTGACGATCGCCGCTCTGAATGGCCATACCGTCGGCGGCGGCCTGGAGATCGCGATGGCGTGCGACATCCGGCTCGCCAAGGAGAACGCGGGCAAGATTGGACTCCCCGAGGTGAATCTCGGAGTACTCCCGGGCACTGGGGGAACGCAGCGGCTGGCGCGGCTCGTCGGCAAGGCCCGCGCGATCGAGCTGATGGCGAAGGGGGAGCTGTTCTCGTTCGACCGCGCCAAGGAGCTCGACATCGTCCACGAGATCCTGCCCGCCAAGGAATTCTGGGAACAGGTGATGCTCTACGCGAAGCAGTTCTGCCCTCCCCACAAGGCGTCGAAGGCGGTCGGCCTGATCAAGCGGGCGGTGCAGACCGGCGCCGAGATTCCCTTCGAGTCGGCGCTCGCCCTCGAGCGGGAGTTGCAGCAGCAATTGTTCCAGAGCGAGGACGCCAAAGAAGGAATCGCGGCCAACGTGGAGAAGCGCATGGCGGAGTTCAAGGGCCGGTGAAAACCGAGCTCCTGATCGGCAACGAGTGGCGGAGCGCCGCCAAGCGCTACTGCCTCACGAACCCCGCCACCGAGGAGCCGCTCGCTGAAGTCGCCGAGGCAGGCGAGGCGGAAGTCGACGCGGCGGTCCGGGCGGCCCGCGCCTGCCTCGAGTCGAAAGAGTGGAGCGAGCTGCCGGCCCGGAGGCGCGGCCAGCTGCTGTATCGCGTGGCCGAGCTGCTGGAACAGCGCTCGCAGGAGATCGCCGAGGTCGAGACCAGGAACAACGGCAAGCCGCTGTTCGAGTCGAAGATCGACATCGCCATGGCGATCGAGACCTTCCGCTACTACGCCGGCTGGGCCGACAAGCTCACCGGCGACACGCTGCCCGTGAACGGCAATTTCTTCACGTACACGCTGCGCGAGCCGGTGGGCGTGGTGGGTGCGATCGTGCCGTGGAACTTCCCGCTCAACCTGGCGACCTGGAAGGTGGCGCCGGCGCTCGCCGCGGGGTGCACGGTGGTGCTCAAGCCCGCTCACGAGACGCCCCTCACCGCCCTGCTGCTCGGGGAGATCGCGATCGCAGCCGGCCTGCCGCCCGGGGCCCTGAACGTCGTGCCCGGCCCGGGCGCGACCGCCGGGGCCGCGCTCGTCCACCATCCGCTGGTGGACAAGATCGCCTTCACCGGGTCCACCGAGGTCGGCCAGTGGATCCAGCGGGAAGCCGCCGGCACCGTGAAACGGGTCACCCTCGAGCTCGGCGGCAAGAGTCCGAACATCATTTTCGCGGATGCGGACCTGCCCGCCGCGATCCGCGGTGCGCAGAGCGGGATTTTCTACGGCAAAGGTGAGGTCTGCGCCGCCGGATCCCGTCTCCTGGTCGAGCGCGCCGTGCACGACCAGGTCGTGGAGCAGCTCGCCGAGCGGGCGAAGAAGCTCACGCCCGGCGACCCGTTCGACAAGAACACACGGCTCGGCGCGATCGTCTCCAAGCGGCAGCAGGAATCGGTGCTCTCCTACATCGCCGCGGGCACGAAGGATGGCGCCCGGCTCGTGGCCGGCGGCAAGGCGGCCAAGGTCAACGGCAAGGGCTTTTACGTCGAGGCGACCGTGTTCGACGGCGCCGCGCCCGGCATGAAGATCGTGGACGAAGAAATCTTCGGCCCGGTATTGGCGGTGCTCACGTTCGAGAACGAGGCGCAGGGCATCGAGCTCGCCAACCGCTCGCGCTACGGTCTCGCGGCGGGCATCTGGACCAAGGACGTGCAGAAGGCGCACCGCGTGGCGCGCGCGATCAAGGCGGGCACCGTGTGGGTGAACACGTACAACTTCTACGATCCCGCCGCACCGTTCGGCGGCTATAAGTTCTCGGGGTTCGGCCGAGACCTCGGCAAAGAGGCGCTGGACAACTATACGGAGCTCAAAACGGTATGGGTGGCGTTGTGAACGCGGAAGTCGGAACGCGGAATGCGGAACAGAGCACCCGACCGTCGAGAAGCCGGCCCGTCTGTTCCGCGTTCCGCGTTCCGCGTTCCGCGTTGGAGTGCCCGTGAGGGACGCGTACATCTGCTCCGCACTCCGTACGCCCGTCGGCAAGCACGGGGGAAGTCTGGCGAGTGTGCGGGCCGACGACCTGGCGGCGATCCCGATCAAGGCGGTCGTGGAGCGCAGCGGGATCGATCCCCTCGCCATCGACGACGTGATTCTCGGCTGCACGAATCAGGCGGGCGAGGACAACCGCAACGTGGCGCGCATGGCCCTGCTGTTGGCCGGACTGCCCGTGGAAGTGCCGGGACAGACCGTGAACCGGCTGTGCGGGTCGGGACTGCAGGCGGCGGCGAGCGCGGCGCAGGCGATCAAGGCGGGTGAAGGCGACGTGTTCATCGCCGGCGGTGTCGAGAACATGACCCGTGCTCCCTACGTGATGCTGAAATCGGGCGAGGCGTGGAGCCGCAAGGCGCCGGAGACGGCGGACACGACCGTGGGATGGCGCTTCACCAACCCCCGCTTCAAACAGGAATGGACCATCGCGCTCGGCGCGACCGCCGAGGTGGTGGCCCAGCGCTACAACATCACGCGCGCCGAGCAGGACGCATTCGCCGTCGAGAGCCAGCGTCGCGCCGAAGCAGCGCTCAAGGCGTGCGTGTTCACGGACGAGCTGGTGCCGGTCCCCCTGGCCGACGGCACGACGTTCGCAAAGGACGAGTATCCGCGGTCGGGTACGACGCTCGAGAGTGTGGCGAAGCTGAAGCCCGCGTTCAAGAAGGACGGGACCGTGACGGCGGCAAGCTCGAGTGGCATCAACGACGGCGCCGCAGCGCTGCTCGTGACATCTGAGCAAACCAAGCCACTCGCGCGCATCGTCGCGACGGCCGTGGCGGGCGTCGATCCCAGCTGCATGGGTCTCGGTCCCATTCCCGCAACACAGAAGGTCTTGAAGCGCGCCAAGATGACCATCGACCAGATCGACCTGATCGAGCTCAACGAGGCGTTCGCCGCCCAGGCGATCGCCTGCATCCGCGAGCTCGAGCTCGACCCGGCGAAGGTAAACATCTACGGTGGTGCCATCGCGCTGGGGCACCCGCTGGGCGCGACAGGCGCGCGCCTGTTGACGACACTGGTCCACGCGCTCGGTCGCACGCACGGGCGCTACGGTCTCGCGACCATGTGCATCGGCGTCGGTCAGGGCATCGCGATGATCGTGGAGCGGGCGTGATGGCCGCCTACGAGCGCGTGCTGGTGGAGATCGCGAGCGGGATCGGGAGCGTGACGCTCAACCGCCCGGAGAAGTTGAACGCGTTCGATCGCGCCATGTGCGACGAGCTGCTCGAGGCGCTGCGGCTCTTGAGCGGCAGCGAGGGCGTGCGCGTCATCACCATCACGGGCGCGGGCCGGGCGTTCTGCGCCGGGGCCGACCTGGGAGTGCTGGGGAGCGAGGGACCCGCCCTCGTCGCCGCTGGCAAGGACGTAGCGCTCGCGCTGCGCGCCGCACCGCAGCCCGTGCTGGCTGTCGTGAACGGCGCCGCGGCGGGCGGCGGCGCCAACCTGGCGCTCGCCTGCGACTACCGCATCGCCTCGGACCAGGCGTCCATCGGGCAGGTGTTCCACAAGCTCGGGCTGGTGCCCGATTGGGGTGGGACCTTCTTCCTGCCCCGCCTCGTGGGCACGTCCAAGGCGCTGGAGCTGGTGTGGAGCGCGCGCATGGTCCCCGCCGCCGAAGCGCTCGAGTTGGGCCTGTTCGACCGGGTGGTGCCCCACACCCGGCTCGCGTCCGAGGCCCGTGCGCTCGCCGACGCCTGGGCGGCCCAACCCGCGAGCGCGGTGCGCCGGGCCAAGGCGGCGCTGTACCGCAGCGACGAAGGGGCGCTGGAATCGATGCTCGATCTCGA
>DATNOR010000096.1:0-15530 GCA_035601235.1 Gemmatimonadales bacterium | reverse complement strand
TACGTCGTGGACAAGCTCGTGACCCGGGGCCTGGTGCGCCGCCGGCACTCCTCCCACGACCGCCGGGTGGTCCTGGTCGCCCTGACCGCGGCGGGCCGGCGCGTCATCGAGCGGATCTTTCCATTGCACGCGGACGCGATGCGGCGCGCCGTGGCCGCACTGCCGGCGCGCCAGCAGGTCCAGGCCGTGCGCTTGCTCCGCGCCCTCGGCAAGGGAGCGGCTGCTCTGTCTGTGTCTAGTGGAACGTCACACTCAGCCCGACGTCGAGGACGTTCTGCCGCCAGCCGGTGAACACAGTGCCGGAGCTACCGAGGGTCACGTCGCCTACGTCGCCCCACGTGTAGTTGACGACCGGAGTGAGCGAGACGTCGCGCCCGAAGCGGAGATCATATCCGGCGCCAGCCGTCCACCCCCATCCCGTGCCGTCCCACGAGGGCGTGGAATTGATGTAGTAGGTGGAGAGCCCGACCCCGCCGGTGACGAAGAAGCCGCTGCGGCTCCGGGGGTAGAGGTAGAGTGATGCGGTGACATTCGCCATCGTCTCGGTGGCACTGCCGTCGGAATGCGCCCAGCCGTTGAGCGCGGCCCCGATGAGCAGGTTGCGGCTGGGCGCCCCGCCCAGCTTCAGGAACCCGGTGACGCCACCCTGGCGCGACACGCGCCTGCAGGTGTCGCACGTGACCTGGGACGACCCGTAGCCCAGCCCGAACCCGATCCAGAACCCGTCGCGCCGCTGCGGGTACTGCGCGCGTGCCGTGGAAGCCGCGGCGGATAACCCCGCCAGCAGGACCGCGACTCGCGTTGCTGTGGACATGGAACCTTCCCCGTTCGGTGATGCCCGGGGTTAGGCGACTTCCGTGCCGACCGACCTGAGCATGACTGCGCAGGCAAGTTTGTCCCCGGACGGGGTCAAGCGACCATCGCTGCGGGCAACTGCGGCAGGGGATGGTCCGTCGCGCAGCGGCCGCAGGAGACGGTATGACATGCCAGGAAACTGTGACGGCACACAACCTGCTATGAGTACCACTCTGCTGGCTGACGCGAAATTTGTGCAGTCCGTGCACGAATTAATTGACACCATGATCGCCGGGGGATAGTTTGTCCGTTATGAAACTCATCACTACGATCGTACGGCCCGAGCGTCTGCCGGAGGTCAAGGCAGCGCTGTTCCGGGCCGGCGTCACCGGGATCACGCTGAGCCGCGTGTCGGGTCACGGGGGCGAGCAGGAAGTCATCGGGCAGTATCGCGGCACCACCGTCGTCATGGAATTCCACGAAAAGGTGAAGATCGAGATGGTCTGCTCCGAGCCGTTCGTGGAGCCGTGTATCAAGGCCATCCTCTCTTCCGCCCGGACCGGCGAAGTCGGCGACGGCAAGATCTTCGTGCAGCCCATCGAGCGGGTGATCCGCATCCGCACGGGGGAGGCCGACAACGCGGCGCTCACGGCGGTGAACGCGGATCAGGTGCAACGCGCCGCGCTCGAGAGCGCGCAGCACGCCGGCGCCGTCGCGGGCGAGGAGGACGAGTGATCACCACCCCGCTGCTCGCCGACGCCGCCGCCGTCTCGGCAGGCGACACCGCCTGGGTGCTGGCCTCCAGCGCGCTGGTGATGGTAATGACCGTTGGGCTCGCGTTCTTTTACGGCGGGCTGGTGCGGCCCAAGAACGCGCTCAACACGATGATGATGAGCATGGTCGCGCTGGGATTGATCAGCGTGCAATGGGTGCTGGTGGGCTACTCGATCGCCTTCGGGCACGGGACGCCGTGGTGGGGCGGGCTCGCGTGGGCGGGATTCAAGGGCGTGGGACTCGACCCGGATCCGGCCTACGCGGCGACCATCCCGCTCCAGGCGCACGCGATGTTCCAGGCGATGTTCGCGATCATCACGCCCGCCCTCATCTCGGGCGCGATCGTGGAGCGCATGCATTTCCGAGCCTATGTCGTGTTCATCCTGCTCTGGGCCACCTTCGTCTATGACCCGCTGGCGCATTGGGTGTGGGGTGCAGGCGGATGGCTGCAGAAGCTCGGTGCGCTCGACTTCGCCGGCGGCACGGTGGTGCATATCAGTGCCGGCGTCTCCGCCCTGGTGGCGGCGCGCATGCTCGGGCCGCGCAAAGACTTCAAACGCATCCCGATCGTGCCGCACAACGTGCCGCTGGTGCTCTTGGGCGCGGGACTCCTGTGGTTCGGCTGGTTCGGCTTCAATGCCGGCTCGGCGCTCGCCGCCAACGGCCTGGCGGCGCTGGCGTTCACGAACACCAACACGGCCGCGGCCGCGGCGCTCGTCACCTGGGTCTGTCTCGACCTGGCGCGCACCGGCAAGGCCACGGCCGTCGGCGCGGCGACGGGACTGGTGGTGGGCCTCGTCGGGATCACGCCCGCCGCAGGCTACATCACGGTGCCGGCCTCCATCGCGGTGGGCGTACTGGCCGTGATCGTCAGCTACACCGCAATCCAGATCCGCGCCACCACCCGGCTCGACGATTCCCTGGACGTCTTCTCGTGCCACGGCCTGGCAGGCATGGCCGGGGCGCTCCTGACGGGCGTGTTCGCCACGAAAGTGGCGAACCCCGCGGGCGGCGACGGCTGGCTCGCCGGTAACTTCGCCCAGATGGGCGTGCAGCTCGTGGCGGTGCTCGCGGCCGTGGCGATCGCCGCGGCGGGCACGGCCCTGATCATGATGTTCGTGAACGCCACCCTCGGTGCCAAGGCGGGCGTGAAGGAGCAGCTCAGCGGGCTCGATTTGAGCGAGCACGGCGAGGAAGCGTACTTCGGCGATCAGGGCGCCACGCCCGCCCCGGGCCTGTCGCTCGGCGCCGGGGTGATCGTCTCGGGGATACCGGCGAAGGTCGAAGCCGCCTGAAGTCTCTACTGACCCCGGGCGCAAGCCCGGGGTTAGGGGGAGGCGTGGCCGTCAGCCGGATCTGCGGCTTACCAGCGTATTCTCGAGGAACAGGAACTCGATCCCTGTCCCGAGGAACGTGTCGAGCGCCTCGCGGGGCGTGTTGACGATCGGCTGTCCTTTGACGTTGAAGCTCGTGTTCAGGACCATCTCCCGCCCGGTGGTCTTGCCGACGGCGCGCAGCAGCTCGTGAAACTCCGGGTTGTCGCGCGCCGCCACCGTTTGCACGCGAGCGGAGCCGTTCACGTGCGTGATGGCCGGCAAGGCGGCGCGATGCTCCGGGCGTACGTCCACGGTCATGATCATGAACGGTAGCTCGGTCCCGGGCGCCACCTCGAACCAGCGATCGACTTCCTCGATCGAGACGGCGGGAGCGAACGGCCGGAACGCCTCCCGCATCTTGACCATGGCGTTGATGCGATCTCGCATCTCGGGGTGGCCCGGATCGGCGAGGATGCTGCGGTGCCCGAGGGCGCGCGGCCCGAACTCCATGCGGCCGCGGTACCACGCCACCACCCGCCCGCCCGCGATCAGGCGGGCAGCCTCGGTGCACGCGTCTCCCAGGTTGTCGAAGCGCCGTACCGCGACCCGATCGTCGTAGGCCGCCAGCGCGCCGTCGATGTCTCGGTCCGAGTATCCCGGCCCGAAGAACGGTACCGGAAGGCGCTCGTTTTTGGCCTCGCCCAGCTCGGCGGCCCGCCACAGCGCGGCGCCCAGCGCGCTGCCGTCGTCACCCGCTGCGGGCTGCACGTAGATGTCGTCGAACGTCCCCGAGCAGAGCAGCTTGCCGTTCGCGGTGCAATTGAGCGCCACGCCGCCAGCCAGCGCGAGCCGGCGCAGACCCGTCGTCTCGGCGAACCGCCCGCACAGGTGCAGCATGGCCCGGTCCAGACACGCCTGCAGCCCGGCGGCCACGTCCCGGTGCACGTCGCCGATCTCGGCGTCGGGATGACGCGGCGGGACCAGACACTCGGTGAGACGGGCGCGCGTCGCGAGATAGTGCTCGCGCTCCTCCCGCGTCCGGTTGACCCGGAGCAGGGGGATCCGGATCCCCCCGTCGGGCTCGAGCTCCACCGCCTCTTCGAAGAACCGGCAGAACCGCTCCGGGTCCCCGTAGGGGGCGAGCCCCATGATCTTGTACTCGTCGGCGTTGAAGTCGAATCCCAAGTGTAGCGTCACGACGGAGTACAGGATGCCGATCGAGTCGGGCGCGCCGATCTGAAAGATCCGGTCGAGGTTGCCGTCGCGCGCGTGATACACGCTCGCGCTCTGGGCCTCGCCCATGCCGTCGATCACGATGACGAGACACTCGTCCCATCCCGAGGTGTAGTACGCGCTGGCCGCGTGCGCCGCGTGGTGCGCGACGTGACGCACCCGCTCCGCGGGAAATCTCGGAAAATCACGAGCCACAAGCGCCAGCAACGCGTCGCGCGAGTACACGTCGCGATATAGATCGTGCGACACCGGGTCCAGCGCGTACAGGCCGCGGTAGGGGGCGTAGTCGAACCCATGCACCAGCTCGTCGACGTCGTCGATGGCGAGGCCGGCCTCCTCCAGGCAATAGGCGATCGCGCCCTTGGGGAAGTCCCCCGTGTGCTTGCGCCGGCTGATCCGCTCTTCGGCCACGGCCGCGACCACGGTCCCGTCCACGACCAGCGCCGCCGCCGAGTCGTGCCCCTGGGAGATGCGGTATTCACGCTCGTCCAGGTTGTGCCAGCGCGCCCGCTTGAAAGGAATGGAGCCTTCGAATCCGCTGATGCCGAGGATTTTCAAGCGAGGGTCCTTCGGTGAGCGTTGGAGTGAAGAAACGGGAAGGGCAGCCGCAAGAAGCGTACGCGATGCCGCGGCAGGGGTCTGTCCCCGTACGACGTTGCGCGCACGCCACACGTCGCCGCCGGGCCGCCGGGGTGGCAAAACAGCCCGCTTCTTGCACAGGGTGCGGGCGACCGCCGCACGCTTCCCACGTCAGACTGATGAGGTAGCATGACCGCTCGACTCATCGAGTCCGGATTGAAGGTGTTCGCGACCTGCCCGCCGTCGTACACGGCCTCCCCGCTGGTCTACCGGCGGGAGGTGCTGGACATCGCCCGCTGGAGCGACGCCGCCGGGTGCGAGGGGATCCTCGTGTACACGGACAACGGGCTGGTCGACCCGTGGCTCATCGCCCAGGACATCATCACCCACACGCACCGGCTCTGCCCCCTGGTGGCGGTCCAGCCGGTGTACATGCATCCCTATAGCGTGGCCAAGATGGTCGCCACACTCGGATTCCTGCACGGGCGCCGCATCTATCTCAACATGGTGGCGGGCGGCTTCAAGAACGATCTCGAAGCCCTCGACGATCGGACGCCGCACGACGAGCGCTACACCCGGCTGGTCGAGTACACCGGGCTCATCATGCAGCTGCTCGGCAGCCCGAAGCCTGTGACGCTGGACGGGCACTACTACCGGGTCACCAACGTGAAGATGACACCGCCGCTCGATCCCGCCCTGCAGCCGGGTGTCTTCGTCTCGGGATCGTCGGAGGCGGGGTTGGCGGCGGCCCGGCAGCTCGGCGCCCTCGCGGTGCGCTACCCCAAGCCGGTCTCGCAGTATGAGGCGGGGCCGCCGATCGACGCCGCCGCGCTGGGTATCCGCATCGGGATCATCGCGCGCGAGGACGCGGGCGAGGCGTGGGCGGTGGCGCGCGCCCGCTTCCCGGAGGACCGCAAGGGCCAGCTCACCCACCAGCTGGCGATGAAAGTGTCCGATTCGGAATGGCACAAGCAGCTGTCGAAGATCGGCGAGACCACGACAGGTGGGGACCCCGAGCAACCCTACTGGATGCTGCCGTTCGAGAACTACAAGACGTTCTGCCCGTACCTGGTCGGGAGCTACGAGCGGGTGGCCGACGAGGTGGCGCGTTATGTCGGTGTGGGCTACCGCACGATCATCCTCGACGTGCCGGCCAGCCCGGAGGAGTTGGAGCACATCGGCGTGGTGTGCGAGCGTGCCGCGGCTCGCGTGACGCCGTGAGTCGCCTGCTGCAGGCCTGGGTGACCGAGCAGGCGAGCCGGCGCCCCGACGCCGTGGCGCTCGCCTTCCAGGAGCGGCGCCTCACGTACGGCGAGCTCGAGGCCCACAGCAACCGGCTGGCACGCCTCCTGAAGGACGCCGGCTGTGCGCGCGGCGACCGGGTATGCCTGCTGAGCCCCAAGTCGCCGGAGACGATCGTCGCCATCCTCGCGGCGCTCAAGGCCGACGCGATGTACGTGCCCCTCGACCCCGGGAGTCCCGTCGCGCGCGCCGAGAAGATGATCGCGGCGTGCGACAATCGCTGGATCCTGGCGGGCGGCGCCGTCGGCCCCACGCTCGAGCGGCTGTTCGCCTCCCCCGAGTTCGCGCGGACGCACGCGGTCGGGTGGCTCGACGCCACGCCGCCCCCGCGCGGCATGGACCCGCAGTTTTCCGCGGGCGATCTGGCGGGCTACTCGGCCGAGCCCCTGGCCTACCGGAACACCGAGCGGGACGGCGCACACATCCTCTTTACGTCGGGATCGACCGGGACGCCCAAGGGCGTGATGATCACGCACGCCAACGTGCGCTGCTTCATCGAGTGGGCGGTGCCCTACTTCGGCACGACGGCCACCGACCGCGTCTCGGCGCATCCGCCGCTCCATTTCGATCTGTCCACATTCGACATGTTCGGGACGTTCGCGGCGGGCGCCGAGCTGCACCTCGTGCCGCCCGAGCTGAACTTGCTGCCCCACAAGCTCGCGGAGCTGATTCGCCGGGCGCAGCTGACGCAATGGTTCTCGGTCCCGTCGGCGTTGAACTACATGGCGAAGTTCGCCGTGGTGAAGCAGGGCGACTTCCCGTCGCTCAAGCGCGTGCTGTGGTGCGGCGAGGTGTTCCCCACGCCGGCGCTGATCTACTGGATGCAGCGCGTGCCGCACGCGTCGTTCACCAACCTGTACGGCCCCACCGAAGCCACGATCGCCAGCAGCTATTACACAGTACCAGCCTGCCCCGCGAGCGAGGACGAGACGATCCCCATCGGGCGCGCGTGCGGCGGCGAGGAGCTGCTGGTGCTGGACGAAGCACTCCGGCCGGTGCCGCCGGGCGAGGTGGGAGACCTCTACATCCGGGGCGCAGGGCTTTCTCCCGGGTACTGGCGCGACCCCGAGAAGACGCGCGCGGCGTTCCTGCCGTACCCGGGAAGCGTGACGCCGGGCGACCGCATCTACCGCACCGGCGACCTCGCGAGTGTCGGGGCGGATGGCCTGGTTCGCTTCCTCGGGCGGGCCGATTCGCAGATCAAGACGCGCGGCTACCGGGTGGAGCTGGGAGAGATCGAGACGGCCCTGCACGCGCTCGGAACGCTGCGCGAGTGCGCCGTCGTGGGCGTCGCTACTCAGGACTTCGATGGTGTCGCCATCTGCTGCGCGTTCGTGGCGCTCGCCGGCGCGGCGGTCACGCCGGCCTCGCTGCGCGAAGCGGTGGCGCAGGCGCTGCCGTCGTACATGCTGCCGTCCCGCTGGCTCGCATTCGACGAGCTGCCCAAGACCAGCAACGGGAAGATCGATCGCCGCCGGCTCAAGGAGCTGTTCGCCCCGGAGGCGGTGAGCACGCCATGACCGTGGTGACCGATTCGCTGCAGGCCGAGCTGACGACGCTGTTCACCAAGCGGCTCGGTGTCGAAGTCCCGTCGCCGGACACCGACCTGCTGGCGACCGGACGGCTCGACTCGGTGGGGTTCGTGGAGCTGCTGGTACAGCTCGAGAAGCGCTTCGGGCTCCGGGTCGAGCTGGACGACGTGGAAGTCGAGCACTTCCGTTCGCTCGCGGCCATCGCCGCCTTCATCGCCGACCGCCGGGCCGCCGGGCAGAGCTGAGCCGGGCCCGTTTCTGCCTCGCCTCGGTGCATTGCGGTTCACGCACCCGACACAGGTTGGTGCGTCCCGCCTGTTGCCGCTCCGCCACAATCAGCCGCGTCGCGCAGGCACGTGGCGCACTTACGACGCGCGGGGCAAACGGGCAGCATGGCCCGAACCCTGCGAGGTGGGCGTGGCATGAAGCTGTTGCCGCTCGACAAGCCCGAGTTGATCGAGCTCGTCGCGACCTGGCTCGGGCAGGAGGAGAATTACAAGTGGTTGGACTTCGGGAACGGCATCCTCGCCCCCACGGCGGTGTCGCTCAAGGTCATGACGCAGCGGGATCTGCATGTGCTGCGCGTGTTCACGCCGGACGACAGCGACCTGCCGATCGGCGTGGTGGGCCTGTCGAACGTGGATCGCCGTTTCAAAACGGCCGGGTCGCTGTGGGCCGTGCTGGGACGCAAGCGCCATGGCGGCTTCGCCCGGCGCGCCGCGTCCCGCATCCTGACGTACGGGTTCCGGGAGCTGGGGCTCGAAGTGGTCGGCGCATGGACCGTGGATATCAACGTGGCGTCGCGTCGTGCGCTCGAGCTGCTGCACTTTCGCTACATCGGCCGCCAGCGGCACTGCCACTGGATCGACGGCAAGCCGTACGACCGACTGCTGTACGACCTGCTGGCGACGGAGCACGTCCCCGATGACTGACGCGCGAGAGCTCGAAGCCAGGATCGCGCGGCTATTCGCCGAGCGGCTCGAGGTCGAGGTGCCGTCGCCGGACTTGGACCTGTTTCAGACCGGCGTGGTCGACTCGCTGCTGTTCGTCAAGCTGCTCGCGATCCTGGAGGAGCAGTTCGGCTTCCGGCTCGCGTTCGACGAGCTCGAGATCGACGACTT
Source organism: Gemmatimonadales bacterium (assembly GCA_035601235.1). Classification (GTDB taxonomy): domain Bacteria; phylum Gemmatimonadota; class Gemmatimonadetes; order Gemmatimonadales; family GWC2-71-9; genus AG41. The sequence goes on along the minus strand of DATNOR010000096.1, from coordinate 6,878 downwards.
TCGCACCGTGCACCAGATCGCCCGCTTCGTGGCGGCGAAGGGCCGCTCGGCCCAGCCGGGCCGCGTGAGCGCCTCTGGGTAACCGCGCTGCCGATTACTGCTTGCCTGAGTGGCCGCCTCCCGCCACGATCGGATTACTGCTCCCGAGCAGCGAGAATGCCAGGGTCGTAAACACGTCACCGACACGATCACTCCCGCCTCGCCGGTGCCGAGGTAGCGCCCCCGTACCACGAACACATCTGGCCCGAGGTAGCGCGCCAGATCGACCGAGCCCGTTTCCGTGAGCGTGGCCGCCACGTAGCTGCCGTGGTCGGCCGGACGGGTACCACCAGATGGACGACCGCAGCGCGGACCCGAGGATCGGCGCGTCGTCCGGCATCGGACCGCGCACCCAGCGCCCGTTCACCGTCATGGCGCGACGAGCGGGTAATCAGGAGGACGGGGTGGTCCGGTCCTCGAGCAGCGTCGTGATCAGCTCCAGCAGCTCGGCGGCTTCGAACGGCTTCGTGATGAACCGGTCGGCGCCGAGCGAGGTGGCGTGTCCGGCGACGTCGAGCGCTCCGGCGCTCTTGGTGCCGGACATGGCGAGAATTTTCACGCCCGGCCATTCGCGCCGCAGCCGGCCGATGGTTTGTAACCCGCCCTGCCCCGGCATGAAGATGTCGACGATCACGAGGTCGGCGGCGCGCCGCTCGTAGGCCCGGACGCCGGCGTTGCCGTCGGCGGCCTGGCGCACCTCGTGGCCGGCGTGCTCCAGATGCTTGGTGAGCGCCTGGCGCAGGGTGACATCGTCGTCGATGATCAGGACTTTGGCCATGTCGTATCCACGCCTCACGCGAATCTTATGGCAAGCCCGGGTAGTGCGACAGCGGTGACACAGGTGTTGCCATACTGCCGCACACGCCGAAGGCCTTTTCAGGTTTCGAGGCCGGTGCGGCGATTGCAGTCGTCACGGCGCGCCGATGAAGCGCTTCGCCGTTTTGCCGCTGATGGCCCTGATCGCGAGCTGCCGCCTGGACACGTTTTTCCGCGGGGCGGGCGGTGGAGCCCCGCCCGTCGCCGGCCCGCCCGCCGACCTCCGGTTCGCGCAACAGCCGCAGACCACGCACGCCCGAACAACGCTCCCGCCGGTGAGGGTCGCCGTGCGCGACGATCAGGGCAACGTCGTCGCCGGCTTCGGCGGCCTCGTGTCGCTCACGCTCGACACCAACCCCGGCGGCGCCTCACTCGGCGACAGCACGACCGTGGCCGCAGTGCACGGCATCGCGACGTTCCGACACCTCCGGATCGACAAGGCGGGAACGGGCTATACGCTGCTCGCGTCCGCGCCCGGCACGGCGCTCGCCCCGGAGCGAAGCCGGGCGTTCGCGATCCTCGCGGCGTTGACGGGGAACATCGCCGTCACGACGACGACTGCGGGCACCGCTGTCCCGGGCGGCTACACCCTCACGCTGGACGACAGCATCTCCCAGCCGATCGGAATCAATGCGGTCGTGACGTTCGTCGGCGTTTACGCGGGCAGCCACGTGGTGACGCTCGCCGGCGTCACGCCGAGCTGCACCATCGGCGGGGCGAACCCGGACACGGTGAGCGTGTCCGGCGGGGAGACCGCGCAGGCGAGCTTCGCGATCAGCTGTGCGCCGCCGGCCACGGGCAACCTGACCGTCAGGACGACGACGACCGGATCGAACCTGCCCGCCGGGTACACGCTGACTCTGGACACCGGGCAATCAGGTACCATCGGCGCGAATGACAGTGTCACCGCGACCGGGATCGCCGCCGGCGGCCACAGGCTGACGCTCTCCGGCCTGCCCGGCAATTGCACCCTCGCGAGCCCCAACCCCCAGGTCGTCGCCATCACGGCGGGGGCCACGACCCAAGCGAGCTTTGCGATCAGCTGCTCGGCGGCGGGACCATAGCGTGACACCGCGTCTCTCGCGCATCGGGCCTCTGGCCGCAGTCGCCTTCCTGGGCGTTACGACGCCGCGCACCGCGTCCGCCCAAGTCGGTGCGACGACCGACATCATCGTGGGCACGGTCACAGGGCCCGACAGTCAGCCGCTCGCCGGCGCGACGGTCGAGGTGACGTCGCGCGAGACGCAAAGCGCGCGCCAGCTCACGACCGACGCGCGCGGGCGCTTCACGCTGCTGTTTCCGGACGGCGGCGGGCGCTACGACGTGTTGGTGCGCTACATCGGCATGGCGCCCGCGCGCGTGAGCGTTGGCCGCCAGGGGGACGAAGACCGCATCGTCGCGAACGTGCAGATGGGCCTTTCCGCCATAACGATGGAGGCCGTCAGCGTCACGGCGCGGCGCGGCGGGCGCCCCGAGAGCGTGGGGAGGGGCGCCACCGGCCAGGCCTTGAGCGGGGACGAGGCCGCCAGGCTCCCGACTGACGCGTCGGACCTGAACACCGTGGCCACGCTCGCCCCGGGCGTGCTCGCGATCGCGGGCGGCGATACCGGCACCGCCAGTTTCTCCGTCGCGGGCCAGCGGGCCACGGCCAACAACGTCACGCTCGACGGCATGTCGCGCGGCTCGGGCGACGTCCCCCAGGACGCCGTGCGCGCGATCCGTGTGGTGACGAACAACTACGACGTCGCCCGCGGCGAGTTTTCCGGCGGCCTCGTCGCGTCCACCACGCGCAGCGGCACCAACACTCCGCAGGGGTCGTTCACCGCGTCGCTGCGGGATCGCACTGCCGCCTGGGGCGAGGCGACGTCCACGCCGTTCGGTCAAGGCATGACACAGACCCAGTTGGGCGGCGGCGTGGGCGGGCCCATCGTCCCGAACCGGTTGTTCGTGTTCGCCGCCCTGCAGGGACGCCGGCGCACGCAGGGACTGCCCTCGCTCACCAGCGCCGACGCCGCGTCCCTCGATCGCCTGGGCGTGAGTCCCGATTCGGCGTCACGCTTCCGCGCGCTCGCCGGGGCCACCGGTATGCCCGCGGTCCTGCCCGGCTCCGACGACCGCGCCGGCTACAATACGCTCGGCCTGCTGCGGCTCGACTGGCAGCTGTCGCCCCTGCACACCGTCACGCTGCGCCTCGACGGGCACTGGATCTCGCAGCAGCCCACCCACGTGAGCACGCTCGCCCTGCCCGCCACCGGCGCCCGGCGCACGGAACGGACCGGCGGCGTCATGGCGTCGCTCACGTCGTACCTCGGCGGGAACTTCGTCAACGAGGCCCGCGGATACGTGTCGGCCCTTCGCAAGGACGTGAGCCCGCTGCTCGCGCTGCCCGCGGCGAAGGTCGACGTCGCTTCTCCGTTGGCGGACGGTGGCCAGGACGTCGCGACACTCACCTTCGGCGGTAACAGCGCCGCGCCGCAGCGCACCAACGACCGGACCATCGAGCTCACCGACGAGCTCTCCTGGCTGTCGGGCGACACGAAGCACCGCGTCAAGCTCGGCAGCTACCTGAACCGTATCCGGGGCCACGACGACCAGACCCCGAACCAGCTCGGCACATTCACCTTCCCCTCGCTCGCGGCGCTCGCCGCCGACAGCCCAGCCACGTTCACCCGTACTTTCGCCCCCCAGGACGTGGACGGCACGGCCTGGAACGCCGCGTTGTACGCCGGCGACGCGTGGCATGCGGCGCCAGGACTGCACCTCATGTACGGCGTCCGCGTCGAGACCGCCGGATTCGACGGCGCGCCCCCGGTGAACCAGGCCGTGGACTCGTTGTTCGGGGTGCGGGTCGATCGGCTGCCACGCGAGCGGCACTTCTCCCCGCGTATCGGCTTCACGTGGGGATTGGGGAGCGGGGAGGGGGAGACCCGGCACACGACGTACGTGCGCGGCGGCGTCGGCGACTTCCGCAGCCCCGCGCCCGAGGGCCTCTACAGCACGGTGCTCAAGGCGCCCGGAACGATCACCGCGGAGACGCAACTCGTGTGCGTGGGTGCGGGCGTCCCCATCCCCGATTGGTCCGCGTACGAGGCGAACCCGGTGGCCATTCCGTCACGCTGCGCCGACTCGACGAGCGGGGCGGTCGCCACACCGCGGCCCGATGTCACCACGTTCGATCCCCGGTTCACGGCGCCCCACGCCTGGCGGGCGTCGCTCGGCGTGATGCGGCGGCTCGGCGACTTCTCGTTGACGGTGGACGCGAGCTATGCGCGCGGCAAGAGCCAATACGGATTTCGTGACCTGAACCTGGTAGGGGCGCCGCGCTTCGCGCTCTCAGATGAAGGTGGTCGCCCGGTGTACGTGCCCGCCGACTCGATCGTCCCGTCCACCGGAGCGGTGAGTCTCACGGCGTCACGCGCGCATCCCGAATTCGGGCGGGTGCTCTTGATTCGATCCGATTTGGAGTCCGACACGAAGCAGCTCTCCGTGGCGCTCGCCGGCAGCACGAAGCGGGGCGCGACGGTACGCCTGTCTTACATGCTCACGCGCTCCCTCGATCAGTCGTCGTACGCGTGCTGCTCCGCCTCGCAGGGGTTCGCGGCCCCCACGACAGCCGCCGATCCCAACGTCGCCGAGTGGGCGACGAGCGATCTGGAACGCCGCCACGCCGTGCTGGCGACCCTGAACTATCCGGTGAGCGAGGCGCTCGAGATCGGCGTGATCGGACGGCTCCTCTCGGGGACACCGTTCACGCCACTCGTCGGATCCGATGTGAACGGCGACGGCGCGCGCAACGACCGCGCGTTTCTGTTCGACCCTGCGACGGCGAGCGACTCGAGCGTCGCGAACGGCATGCGGGCGCTGCTCGCGAGCGCGCCGTCGGGCGTGCGGGGCTGCCTCGAGCGCCAGCTGGGCCGGGTGGCCGGGCGCAACTCCTGCACGGGCCCATGGCAACCGTCGCTCGATCTCCAGATCAACTGGCATCCTGCCTGGTTCGGCGATGACCGCCCGCTGACGGTCTCGCTCCTGACGGTCAACCTGCTCGGCGGCCTGGACGAATGGTGGCACGGCGCCGCTCACCGCCTCGGCTGGGGGTACGCCACGACGCCTGACCCCGTGTTGCTGTACGTGCGCGGCTTCGACCCCGCGACGCAAGCGTTCCGCTACGCGGTGAATGGCCGGTTCGGGTCGCTCGCGAGCGCCGGCGGCGGGATCATCGTCCCGTTCCAGATCGCCCTGCAGGGGCGCCTCACGTTGGGGCCGAGCGTCCTGGGCACCCGGCCGCGGAAGGCGAGTGGTCAGACGCCGGATGACTAATCGGAATAGGCGCGACGAATTGAGGGTGTGACCCGTGTGGCGGGACTATGCGCTCGACCGCGACCTAGGCATGAGCGACGGATAGGAAGGGCCGCCGGCGCATCAGATCGAGCGGGAAACACGCGCGATCGCATTGCGCCGCTCCGTCGGGGAACAGCTCGCACGACAGTACGACGAACGCCGGATTGGCGACGCTGGTCGCCACGCGCACCACCGTCGATCCGCCTCGCACGGGGCACAGCGCCGGGACCGGGATGCCTTCCGGCGGTTCGTACCCTAGGCGCGGCGACGGCGTCTCCCGGAGAGACAACACCGCAGCTGCTCCCAGCGCAATCGTCACGCAGAGCAACGCCACGGGCACGAGGATCATGAGATCGCTCCCTCTCTCGAAGGGCCACGATAACGTCGGGTCCCTAAAGGGGCCGTGAATTCCCGATGAAGAGCGTGGAAGTCGTTGCGGTTGACGGAGGCGAGCGCATCGGGCTCCACGTGTTTCAACCCGTCAACATCCCGACATGCCAATCGCCGAACACCATGAGAGTCTTCTTGAAGTCGGTCGCCGGGCGCAGCTGCGAGTAGATGTAGCGATACGCCTCTAAGCACGAAATTCCTGCGGTGCTTATCACAACGAGCCAGCGATCACCCGCAAGCCGCGGTGCCCGCCTGTCGGCCTCGGCGCTGATTAGCTCGAGCAGTTCACCTGCCATGTTCAAGAGCAGCAGCGGGTCTGAACCGGAATTGTGCACGAACCCAATCATCTTGGGCGCTCGCTCAGATTCGTCTCTCAACAGTCGAATCCGGACACGGTTCCCGTGGATCGTGTGTTTCTTATCTCGCTGCGGTGATCCCCGCTCGAGCAGCGTTAGTATTCTGTCTTCCAGCGAGGCAGCGGTTTTGGATGGCAAACGGATGGGAGCGGTGATGGTCAGCAACACCGTCATGCCGTCCGGCACGATTTCGCCAAGCGTGGCGTGCAGACGTTCAATGAGCCTGGTCGCAACCTTATCGAACCGCAAACGAGGCTTGGCGCGGTTACCGCGCCGTTTGAGGGTCTTGATGTCTACAGCAACCCGATTCCCAGCGACCCTGATATAGGCGTCGGGTGGATCACTCCCCTGTTCCCAGGTTCCCGAAAACCGTCTGGCGACGGCTTCGATGGCGGCTCGCTCCTGCTTCGTCAAATCCCTCATGCGTCCCTACCTCTGAGGTTTGGACGGCCGCACCGCCGGACCACGGCCGTGGTGGCGTCGCGGGCAGAAACGAGAAAAGCCAGCACTCGCTGGCTTCTCGATAGAGGCGCCGGTCGGAATCGAACCGACGAATAGAGGTTTTGCAGACCTCTGCCTTACCACTTGGCTACGGCGCCGCGACACGTAAACTCGCAAGCTACTTAGAGTTTCTCAACCCACCCCGGGAAGTTCTTCCGACCTCCTTAAGCCTCTGTCGTGCCGCAGGCTTACAGTACCGCGGAGTCATGAACGGTCGAGCTCGCGGGCCTTTTCAGCGCACTCGAAGAATACGCCCTTCGCCAAGAGTCGGTGTGGGGATTTTTGTGGGTACCTGTCTTCTGCGTGCCCTACCGCCAGGGGAACTTGCACCTGGGCGAAGAACGCTCACGGGCCCCGCGGGCGCAATTCGGCTTTGGCTCGTCTTGCGAACCTGAGCAGCTCCCACTCGGGGGCGGCGTAGCCCCGGCGCGCCTGGAA
>DATNOR010000095.1:0-1676 GCA_035601235.1 Gemmatimonadales bacterium | reverse complement strand
CGGAGGCGCACGGGGGTACGCTCACACTCGCCAACCGCGCGGACGGGCGGGGGTGCGAGGCTCGGCTCTCGCTGCCCGTGGAGACGTAAAGGCGGTCACAGCGCCCGATAGATCACGCCATTCTTCATGACGAATCGCACGTGAGCGACGACCGAGATGTCCTTCGTCGGGTCGCCGCCCACCCCCACGAGGTCGGCCTTCAACCCTCGCATGATCCGCCCGATTTCCTTGTCCATCCTCATGATCCGAGCGTCCACCGCGGTCGCGGCGAGAAGCGCCTGTGCGGGACGCATCCCGTCGCGCACCAGCCATTCGAGCTCACGGGCGTTGGTGCCGTGGGTGAACACTCCCGCGTCACTGCCACAGCCGATCGTGACCCCGTTCTTCATGGCGAGCTCGAGGGCGTGCGCCGCCTGCCGCATGCTGGCCGTCGGCTCGCTTTTGCCGGGCACGTAATGGTCGAAGTACTCTGCATACGCCTCCACCGCCGTCAGGGTCGGGAGATAGGCGATGCCGTGCACGGCCATCGTGTGGAACAGCGAGTCGGTGCCGCCGAAACCGTGCTCGATGGTGTTCACGCCGGCGAGGATCGCGCGGCGCATTCCCTCGGGCGTCGTGGCATGGGCGGAGACGGGCCGGCCGGCGGAGTGAGCTTCGGACACCAGGGCGTCGAGCTCGTCCTGACTGAAGGTGGGGACGGCCTCGCCGCCCGGCCCACGGCCGTAATCGGCGTATACCTTGATCCAGTCCGCGCCGCGACCCGCCTGCTCGCGCACGGCTGCGAGGACCTGCGGGATACCGCTCACCGCCTGGCCGCCCTGCGGTAGCTCGAGGTCCGGCCGGAATCCCCGCGGCCCGGGTCCGTAGCTCGAGGTGGCCACGATCGCGCGCGTCGCGACCGCGAGGCGCGGACCGGGGATCAGGCCTTCGTCGATAGCCCGCTTGATGGCGACGTCGGCGAAGCCCGCCGCTTCCGTGCCCAGGTCCCGCAGCGTCGTGAACCCCTGCATCAGCGTGTTCCGCGCGTGCACCACGGCCGCGACCATGCGATAGCCCTCGGGCTCCTTCAGGACCTGGTCGTTCCAGAGGGTCTCGTTGTAGGGATGCAGGAAGAGGTGCGAGTGCGCGTCAATGAGGCCGGGCAGGAGCGTGAGCCCCGGCAGCGCGATCGTCTCAGCGTCGCTCGGCGCGCGCACGGCAGACACCGGGCCGACGGCGGCGATGCTGTCGCCTTCCACCAGCACCGCCCAGCCGGTGTGCGTCTCTTCGTTCGTCGCGTCGAAGACGCGGTCGGGGCGGAGCAGCACCGGCCGGCCCGGAGGCGGAGGCACGAGTGGCGCGAAGCCGGCACGCGAGGGGAGCTTGAGTGCGGAGAGCAACGTGTCGGTGGATTGTGCGCCCAGCGCCAGCGGGAGTGCGGCGGCGAGCGCCAGGAGTGCGATGCCGCTTGGGAGTCTCCGGGCAACGGGACGCATCGGACTCCTTCCTTTCCAGGGGACACGGCGGGGGCAGATGGGCGGGGTTCAACTTAGCCGGGAATCTGCGAGACGGCAGCCCGGTGGGTTGAGAAAGCTTAGTGTTCTAGGCATTTTCTAACCCCACGGCGCCGTAGCCAAGTGGTAAGGCAGAGGTCTGCGAAATCGCTCTATCTCTTCCGTTCCTGTCCGGCGATCTCC
>DATNOR010000094.1:0-1868 GCA_035601235.1 Gemmatimonadales bacterium | reverse complement strand
ACCGCGTCCCGCTTCTATCGACAGCACAACCTGGTGTCCGACGGGTCGGTGCCGGCGGATCTCGTCGACACCAACCTGGTCAATGCCTGGGGGCTGGTTTCGAGCCCGATGTCACCGTGGTGGATCTCCGACAATGGGAAGGGCCGCTCGACGGTCTACAGCGTCGGCGGCGGGACCATTCCGCTGATCGTCACCGTTCCGGGAGCGATGGGCCAGCAAAGCGCGCCGACGGGTGTCGTGTTCAACGGCGGCACCGGCTTCGTCGTGACCAATGGTGCAGGCACGGGCCCAGCCCGCTTCATCTTCGCGAGCGAGGACGGCACGATCTCGGGATTTCGCGGTGTCCCCGTGGTGATCGCCGTGGATAGCTCGGCGAGCGGGGCAGTGTACAAGGGGATCGCCATTGACAATGCGGCCGCCGGTACCTTGCTGTACGCGACCAACTTCCATGCCGGCACCGTCGACGTATTCGATGACCACTTCACTCCGGTCCACGTCGCTGGCGCGTTCATCGATCACGCTCTCCCCGCGGGCTACGCGCCCTTCGGGATCCAGAACATCGGCGGGACCATTTACGTGACCTATGCGCTGCAGGACGCCGACAAGCACGACGATGTTGCGGGCGAGGGCCATGGCTTCGTGGACGCTTTCGACACCCGCGGCACTCTGATCCGCCGCGTGGCGTCCAGGGGCGAGCTCAACTCGCCGTGGGGACTGGCGCTGGCACCCGCCGATTTCGGGAAGTTCGGCAACGACCTGCTCGTCGGCAACTTCGGCAACGGGCGTGTTCACGCCTTCGACCCAGGACGCTTGGAACGCAACGGTGAATTCCAGCATCGCGGCGCCCTACAGTCCGCGGAACGCCGGCCCATCGCCATCGACGGCCTCTGGGCGCTCGGCTTCGGCAAGGGCGCTGCCAACAACGGGCCGACCAACACCCTCTTTTTCACGGCGGGGCCCGATGGCGAACAACATGGCCTGTTCGGGACGCTGGTGGCGGCCCCGCGTCGAGAGCGGGAGCGTTAGGGCAGGGAAATAAGTCCGGCTTCGATCCGGGAATCCGGGGCTCGAAACGCCGCGCCGCTCCGCTCGTAAGACGCGACAGACATGACCGCCTCGATCAGCCCCGAATTCCTGGCCCTCCAGGAGCTGCTCGCCGGCCGCTATTCGATCGAGCGCGAGCTCGGCCGAGGCGGTATGGGGATCGTGCTGCTGGCCCGGGATGTCGCGCTCGACCGCCCGGTCGCCATCAAGCTGCTCCCGCCGCACCTCGCCACCCGCCCCGACGAGCGCGAGCGCTTCCTCGAGGAGGCACGCACCGCCGCCGGGCTGGCGCATCCCAATATCGTGCCGATTCACCTCGTCGAGGCACGCGGCGAGCTGGTGCTGTTCGTGATGGGCTTTGTGGACGGCGAAACCCTGCGCGATCGGGTGGAGCGGGCCGGCCCGCTCCCGCCGCGCCTCGCGCTGAAGCTGCTGCAGGAAGTGGCGTGGGCACTGGGCTACGCCCATCAGCGCGGCGTGATTCACCGCGACGTGAAGCCCGACAACATCATGATCGAGCGCGCTACGGACCGCGCGCTCGTCACCGACTTCGGGATCGCGCTCGGGAGACGCGAGGCCGAAAGCGCCGGCGGCCCGATCGTCGGGACCGCGCGCTACATGAGCCCCGAGCAGGCGTGCGGCGAGCCCGTGGACGCGCGCAGCGACCTGTACTCCCTGGGCGCGACCTTCTTCTACGCCCTCACCGGCCGGGCACCGTTCGAGGGGGCGAACCTGCCCGCCATCCTCACGAAACAGGTCTACGAGACCGCTCCCCTGGTCCAGGCACTGCGGCCCGAAGTGCCCGCCAAACTCGCGGCCGTGGT
>DATNOR010000093.1:0-5354 GCA_035601235.1 Gemmatimonadales bacterium | reverse complement strand
TCCGCAGACGTCTACCACGGACGTGCTCACGTACGCCGACCAGGTCGAGACCGGCGACCTGCTTGGCCCCCGGATCTATCACACCGGGCCGGGCGTGTTCGGCGCGTTCCTCGAGGAGAACTGGACCAGCCTGGACGACGTCCGCAACACCCTGAAGCGCTACAGCGAGTTCTACCACACCCACACGATCAAGCAGTACATGGCGGGGAACCGCAAGCAGCGGCAGTGGGTGATCATGGCGGCCAATGAGCTGGGGCTCATGCCCACGATCGAGGGCGGGCTCGACTTCAAAATGAATCAGACGGTGCAGCTCGACGGCTATCCCGGCTCGGAGCACGCGTTCCCGATCATGCCCCTGTACACCGACGCCGTCCAGCTCGCGGCGCAGTCGGGGATCACCTACACGCCCACGCTGCTGGTGTCGTACGGCGGCCCGTTCAGCGAGAACTACTTTTACGAGCGCTACGACATCCACGACAATCCGAAGATCCGGCGCTTCATTCCCCACGAGGAGATCGACCAGCGGGCCGAGCGGCGGCCGTGGTTCCGCGAGAATCAGTACGTGTTCCCGCGCATCGCGGCGTCCGCGGCCGCGGTGCTCCGCGCCGGCGGCAACGTCGGCATGGGGTGCCACGGCCAGCTCGACGGGCTGGGGTGTCACTGGGAGCTGTGGGCCATGGCGGGGGGCGGGATGACGCCGCGCGAAGCGCTGCGCGTCGGCACCAGGGACGGCGCCTACGGCATCGGGATGGACAAGGACCTGGGCTCGCTCGAGCCCGGCAAGCTCGCCGACCTGATCGTGCTCGACGCCAATCCGCTCGACGACATCCACAACACGGAGAAGATCCGGTACGTGATGAAGAACGGGCGGCTGTACGAAGGCGAGACACTGAACGAGGTGTGGCCGCGGACGAAACCGCTCGCTCCGATGTGGTGGTGGGGGGAAGAACCAAAAGGCGTTAAGTAACAGACGACGCCATTGACGTAACTGGGCGGGTTAACTAACTTCCATGCGAAGTCGATAGAAAGAACCGCGAGCTGGCATCCTACCGCAGGACGGCCCCGCTCAGGAGCGGGTTCCGGCGCTGAACACACGCCCGGTCTCATTCCCCAGGTTCAAACTGACGAGTGACGTTGACCCCGCGGCATTGGGCCGTCGGGCGACGTGCGTGTGTGGAGTAGTGTACATGCCTTTTGCATCACTGGGGCTCGTCCCCGAACTGGTGCGCGCCGTGGCCGACGAAGGCTACGAGCAGCCCACCCCCATTCAGCTGGAAGCCATCCCCTTGGCCCTCGCCGGACGCGATCTCATCGGATCCGCCCAGACCGGCACCGGCAAGACGGCGGCGTTCATGCTGCCGATCCTGCAGCGGCTCTCCGCGAACGGCACGAAGCACGTGCTCCGGGCGCTGGTGCTCGTGCCCACGCGCGAGCTGGCCGAGCAGGTGCTCCAGAGCGCCCGCGCTTACGGCCGTCACCTGGAGGTCAGCGCGGTAGCCGTTTACGGCGGCGTGGGCATGGAGCCGCAGACCCGTGCCTTGAAGCACGGGGTCGATATCGTGGTCGCGACCCCCGGCCGGCTGCTCGACCACATGGAGCGGGGCCACGTCGACTTCTCACGGCTCGAGGTGCTGGTGCTGGACGAGGCCGACCGCATGCTCGACATGGGATTCGCGCCGGACGTCAACCGCATCTTGCGCGCCCTGCCGCACAAGCGACAGACGATGCTCTTTTCCGCCACCATCTCTCCCGAGGTGGACGCCCTCGCCCGCAAGGCGCTCGACGGTCACGCATCGGTCGAGATCGGCCGGCGCGCCAAGCCGGCCGAAGGAATCGAGCACGTCGTCGTGGCGGTCGACAAGCTGCAGAAGCGGGGGGTGCTCGCCCGCATCCTGCAGGCCAAGCCCGCCGGTCAGACCCTCGTGTTCACGCGCACCAAGTATGGCGCCGACAAGCTGGTGACGTTTCTGCGGCGGGAGAGCATCCCGGCGCACGCCATCCACGGCGACAAGGCGCAGAGCCACCGCACCCGCACTCTCGACGCGTTCCGGTCGGGCGCGGCCGACGTGCTGGTCGCGACCGACATCGCGGCCCGGGGGATCGACGTGGACGGCATCCGCATGGTCGTCAACTTCGACGTGCCGCACGACGCCGAAGTGTACGTGCACCGCGTCGGCCGCACGGCGCGGGCCGGCGCGCGGGGACTCGCCCTGACGCTGCTGTCGCCCGACGAGTGGCTGCTGATGGGCGACATCGAGAAGCTCGTGGGCCAGACGTTCCCGCGGGAGGTCATTCCCGGGTTCGAGCCCTCGGTGAAGCCGCTACAACCCAAGCCGCTCGACGCGGAGCTGCCGAAGCCGGGGCGGTCGGTCCGCGCCCGCGCCGGGGGCCGCCGCAGAAGGTAAAACGACGTAGGGGCGCAGCATGCTGCGCCCCTACACGTGGCGATCCGCTTCCGTTCAGCCTCTATTTTCTATCGGCACATAGTCCCGCTTCTCGGGCCCCGTGTAAATCTGCCGCGGCCGGGCGATTTTCTGGTCTTTGTCGAGCAGCATCTCCTGCCACTGCGCCAGCCATCCCGGCGTCCGCCCGATCGCGAACAGCACCGGGAACATGTCGATCGGGAACTTCATCGCCTCGTAGATGATGCCGGAGTAGAAATCGACGTTGGGGTAGAGCTTGCGGGACACGAAGTAGTCGTCCTGCAGCGCGATGCGCTCGAGCTCGACCGCGATGTCGATGAGCGGGTTCTTCCCGGTGACGTCGAACACTTCGTCCGCGATCCGCTTGATGATCTCGGCGCGCGGATCGTAGTTCTTGTAGATGCGGTGCCCGAAGCCGAACAGCCGGAACTCGCCGCGCTTCACGCGGTCGATGTAGGCGGGAATGCGGTCTTTGGAGCCGATCTCGCGCAGCGTCTTCAGGACCTCCTCGTTGGCGCCGCCGTGCAGCGGTCCGTACAGGGCCGCCGCGGCCGCCGCCATCGCCGAGTAGGGATCGGCGTGCGAGGAGCCCACGCCCCGCATCGCGCTGGTGGAGCAATTCTGCTCGTGATCGGCGTGCAGGATCAACAGGACGTCCAGGGCGCGCTCGAGGGTCTTGTTCGGCACGTACTTCACCTCGGTGGTCTTGAACATCATGTTGAGGAAGTTGCCCGTGTACGACAGATCGTTATCGGGGTAGGCGTACGGCAGTCCCACCGAATGCCGGTGGGCGAAGGCGGCCAGGGTCGGCGTCTTCGCGATCAGCCTGAAGATCTGGTTGCGGCGCGACGTCTCGTCCTGGATGTGCTTCGCCTCGGGGTAGAACGTCGACAGCGCCGCGACCGTGCTGACGAACATCCCCATGGGGTGGGCGTCGTGATGGAACCCGTCGATGAATTTCTTGATGCTCTCGTGCACGATCGTGTGGTGGGTGACGTTGTAGACCCACGAATCGAGCTCGGCCGCGGACGGCAGCTCGCCGTGGAGCAGCAGGTAGGCCGTCTCCAGGAAGGTGCTCCGCTCGGCCAGCTGCTCGATCGGGTACCCGCGGTAGCGCAGGATGCCCTTGTCACCGTCGATGAAGCTGATGGCGCTGCGGCACGCCGCCGTATTGAGGAAGCCCGGGTCGTACGTCTCGAGTCCCTGGTCGTCCGCGCCCAGCTTGATCTGGCGGAGATCGATGGCCCGGATCGTCCCGCTCTCGATCGGGAGCTCGTACTGCTTGCCGGTGCGGTTGTCGATCACCGAGAGGGTGTTCTTGGGCACGCGGTGCGCGTCCTGGAAATGGCTCGCGAAAGATAACTGGGGCCTCTACCGCCCTCTACCGTCCTACGTATCTTGCCACCTCATGACCCAGCCCGCCGCGCCCAAACGCCCGCCGCTCTACCCGACGCGCTCGGGGGCGGGGGCCCTGCTGGGCCAGCAGCTCGCGGGCCGCGGCTACCTCGGGTGCATCCTGCTCGGCATCACGCCCGAGGGGGTGGAGATCGCCGCCAACGCGGCCAAGGCGATGGGGGCGCAGTTCGACGTCCTGGTGGCGGCGTTCATCAAGCTGGGGTCGAACCTCGCGCCCATCGGGGCGATCGCCGAGTCCGCACCGTCGGAGATGGATCCGGACTTTCAGCCCGGGGGTGCCCTGATGGACAAGCTGGCCAGCGCGATCGACGAGTCGCGCGCGCGCATCAGTCAGGACTTGATCCTGTACCGCACGCAGCGGCCGGTGAAGAAGCTGGCCGGCCGTATCGCGGTCATCGTGGACGGGCAGGTGGCGTACCCGTGGAGAGTCCTGGCGGCAGCCAAGGCGGCCGAGCAGCTGGGTGCCAAGCAGGTGGTGATCGCCACGCCGGTCGCGAGTCAGGCCGCCGCGGCGCGCATCGCCGCCCGGGGCTACGAGTTCGCGTGTCCCACGGTGGTGATGGATGCCGGCGGGCATCCCGCGCCCTACGGCGACGTGTCAGGCGAGACGCCCGAGCGCTTGCGGAGCATCATGATCGCGCATCAGGCGGCATGATGGGATGAAACGTTGTCGGGTGAGGCGTGGTCGGGTGTAGCGTTGTCGAGTGAGGCGTTGTCGAGAGAGGCGTTACCGGCAACGCCCTACCCGACAACGCTGTACCCGACAACGCTTCACCCCAAGTCTACCATCCCCCTCTCGAGCCACCGGTGTTCTCCCGCCAGCGTCTCCTGGGCCACCCGGTACGCCCGTGTGTCCGCGTTGCGGCGCAGCTCGGCGAACTTGACGTGGACCCGGGCGCGCGCCTGGCGGCAGAAGAGATCGGCGAGCTCCACGGCGCGGCGGCCGGCGGCGGGATCGTGCCGCAAGAGCCACTGCGCCCGCGCGCACGCCGACGCCATGGCGAACAGCTCGGCCCCGACGTCCACCAACCGGAACAGCACGGCCTGGCGATACTCGAGCTTGGGCCCGAACCGCACCATCGCGTGGAACACGCCCCGCGCCAGACGCCGGGCCCCGCGCTCCACGGCGCGCACGTGCCGGGCCAGGATCCCGAATTCCGCGTACTTGGGCCAGAAGCTCCAGCCCAGCCAGCGGGACGGATACCACCACACGTAGAACCCGGCCGCGCGCACGAGCCCCCGGAGGCGCTGCCCCGGGCTCTTCCCCGGCATCACGACGTCGCCCGCGACCTGGAGGTGTTTGTCCACCGCCTCACGGGCGATGAACAGGTGCATGATCTCGCTCGACCCTTCGAAGATCAGGTTGATCCGGAAGTCGCGCATGATGCGCTCGACCGCCACGGGCCGTTCTCCCCGGGCGCGCAGCGAGTCGGCCGTCTCGTAGCCGCGGCCGCCGCGGATCTGCACCGTGTCGTCGATGATGCGCCAGCCGGCCTCGGAGTTGTACAGCTTGGC
>DATNOR010000092.1:0-6943 GCA_035601235.1 Gemmatimonadales bacterium | reverse complement strand
CTCCTCGATGTGCAGCATCGGGTAGTCCGTGAAATTGCTCTGCTTCACGCGGCCCCGTTCGATGGTGATCTCGCCGTACAACGCCGCCGTGAGCCCGTAGACGATCCCGCCCTGCAGCTGGGCCTCGATCTGACCCACGTTCACCGTGGGCCCGCAGTCGACGGCGCACACGACGCGATGCACGCGCACACTCCCCTCAGGGGTCACCGAGACTTCCGCCACCTGGGCGCACGTGGTCGGGGCCCATTCGGCGAGCGCGATGCCGCGGCCGCGCCCGGCCGCGAGCGGCGTTCCCCACCCGGCCTTCTGGGCCGCGAGCTCGAGCGTCCGCAGGTGCCGCGGCTTGTCGCGCAGCAGCTGACGGCGCAGCTCGTAGGGATCCTTTCCGGCCGCCACCGCCACTTCGTCGAAGAAGCACTCGGTCACGAAGGCGTTCTGGGAAATCCCGACCGAGCGCCAGAAGCCGCGGGGCACGGGCAGCAAGTCGACCGCCACCTGGTCCACGAGCACGTTGGGGATGGCGTACGGCAGGTTCGCCGCGCCGTCGATGAGCGTACGGTCGATACCCTTGTCGAGTGGCCCGAACTTGAGAAGGATGGGCGGCGCCACGATGCGGTGCGTCCAGGCCACCGGGGTACCGCCGGCGTCGAGCGCCGCGGCGAACCGGTTGTAGGTCGCGGGCCGATAGAAGCCGTGCTGCACGTCGTCTTCGCGCGACCAGATGACCTTCACGGGCGCGCGCGCTGCCTTGGACACGCGCACCGCCTCGGACACGAAATCCGGCTCGAGCCGGCGCCCGAAGCCGCCGCCCAGGAACGTGGTATGTACGCGGACCTGCTCCTTGGGCAATCCGGTGATCTCCGCTGCCACCTCCTGCGCCCGCGTCTGATTCTGAGTGGGCACCCAGACGTCGCACCCGTCGGCGCGCACGTGGGCGGTGCAGGTCATCGGCTCCATGGTGGCGTGGTGCAGGAACGGCACTTCGTACACGGCCTCGACCTTCTTCGCCGCGCCACCGAGCGTTCCCGCCGCGTCGCCGTCTTTGCGGGCTTCCACGCCGGGCTGTTCGGCCAACTTGACGAACTGTGCCCGGATGCCGTCCGAGTCGAGCGAGGCCGCGTCGCCCTCGTCCCATTGGATCTCGAGGGCGCGCCGCCCGGTGACTGCCTGCCAGTAGCTGTCGGCGACCACCGCCACGCCGGCGGCGCAGCCCGCCGCCCACGCGCCGTTCGTCCCGGTCCAGGGGGTCGGGCTCAAGGCGACTACGGCACGCACGCCCGGCACGGCCATGGCCTTGTCGCCGTTGAAGGTCTTGATCGTGCCGCCGAACACCGGACAGCGTTCGATGGATGCGACGAGCATGTCCGGCACCTTCACGTCGATGCCGAACACGGCGCTGCCATCGACCTTGGCCGGTGTGTCGAGCCGCGGCACGCGGGTGCCGAGCAGGTGGAAGTCTTTCGGGTCCTTGAGCGGCGGATCTTTCGGGACCGGCAGCTGCGCGGCTTTCGCGACGAGCTTGCCGTACGTGAGCCGTCGTTTGCTCGAGGCGTGCACCACGGCGCCGCGCTCCGCCCGGCACGCCGCGCGATCGACCTTCCACGTCGACGCCGCCGCGTCGATCAGCATCTCGCGCGCCGCGGCGCCCGCTTTGCGCAGCGGCTCCCATGAGGTACGAATCGCGGTGCTGCCGCCCGTGGACATGCGGCGCGACCACGCGGCCGGGTTTTCCGGTACGGGCCCGAGCCGCACCTGAGACCAGTCGGCCTCGAGCTCTTCGGCGAGCATCATCGCCAGGCCGGTCTGCGAGCCCTGGCCCATCTCGGACTTGTCGACGGTGAGGGTGACGAGGCCGTCCGCCGAGACGCGCAACCAGGCGTTTGGGGAGAAGTCGGTCGCGGCGCTCGCGGCTCTTGCGCGTGGTGGGAGATAGAACGAGATGACGAGACCGGCGCTCGTGGCGACGAAATCCCGGCGGGATAGAGTCGAGCTCATAAGGAGCCTCCGTTCCCCCTCTCCACATGGTGGAGAGGGGGTCAGGGGGTGAGGACTACGCCAGTTTTCCGATCGGCAGCTTCCTGATCCGCTTTCCGTTCAGGGCGAAGATCGCGTTCGCGACCGCTGGCGCGATCGGGGGCGTCCCGGGCTCGCCCGCGCCGCCCTGCGAATCGGTCGACGGCACGATGTGCACCTCGACCTTCGGCATCTCGGCCAGCCGCAGCATCTGGTAATTGTGGAAATTGCTCTGCTGCACCCGACCCTTGTCGATCGTGATCTCGCCCCACAGCGCCGCCGTGAGCCCGTACACGATGGCGCTCTCCATCTGGGCTTCGACGATGCTGGGGTTCACCACCGGCCCGCAGTCCACCGCGCACACGACGCGGTGCACCCGCGGCGTGCCATCCGCCTGCAGGGAAATCTCGGCGACCTCGGCCACGTAGCTGTCGAACGATTTCCACACCGCGATCCCGCGCGACCGGCCCGCCGGGAGCGGCGTGCTCCAGCCCGCCTTGCTCGCGGCGAGGTTCAGGACGCCGAGGTGACGCGGCGCCTTGCCCAGCAGGTCGCGCCGGTATTCATACGGGTCCTTCTTGGCGGCGTGCGCCAGCTCGTCGATGAAGCTCTCGACCACGAACGCATTGAACGTGTTGTTCACCGAGCGCCAGAACCCCACCGGGATTCCCAGGTCGGTGAGCGCGTACTGCACGTGGACGTTCGGGACGCTGTATGGCATCCCGACGGCGCCTTCCACCGTTTCTTCATCGATGCCGTTCTTGATGGCTCCGGGGCCGAACACGCGGACCACGATCGAGGGTGCCGCGAACGCGTGCGTCCACGCCACGGGCTGACCGGACGCGTCCAGCCCGGCGCGGAACTGATGCACGCTCGCCGGGCGGTACTGGTCGTGCTGCATGTCGTCCTCGCGCGACCACACCACCTTCACCGGCGCGCCGGCCGCCTTGGACGTCTCAAGCGCTTCCTGAATGAAGTCGAGCTCAAACCGCCTGCCGAAGCCGCCCCCGAGATAGGTCGTGTGGACCTGCACCTTCTCGGGAGGGACGCCGCCGATCTTGGCGCCGAGCCCTTGGGCGCCGGTCTGGAACTGGGTGGGAGCCCAAATGTCCACTCCGTCCGCGCGCACGTGTGCGGTGCAGTTCATCGGCTCCATGGTCGCGTGCGCGAGCAACGGCAGCTCGTACGCGGCCTGGACCTTGCTCGCCGCACCCGCGAGCGCACCGTCGGGATCGCCGTCGTGGCGTGCCTGGGGGCTGGGCTTCGCCGCCGTGTCGCTCAGGAGCTGGGAAATGCTCGCGCTCGTCACCTGCGCGTTGGGCCCGTCGTCCCACTTCACGTCGAGCGCATCGCGTCCCTTCTTGGCGTTCCAGTAGCCGTCGGCCACGACCGCCACGCCGGACGAGATCTGCACCACGTCCTTCACGCCCGCGACGGCCTTGGCCTTGGTGGCGTCGAAGCTCGCGACCTTGCCGCCGATAGTCGGGCAGCGCGCCACCACGGCGACGAGCATCCCGGGCGCCTTGACGTCGATGCCGAACTGGGCGGAGCCGTCCACCTTGGCCGGGGTGTCGAGCCGCTTCACTCGCGTGCCCAGGATCTTCCAGTTCTTGGGCTCCTTGAGCGTGGGATTCTCGGGAACGGGGAGCGACGCGGCCTTGGCGGCGAGCTGGCCGTACGTCAGCCGGCGCTTGCTCCCGGTGTGGATCACGGCGCCGCCCTCGGTGCGGCAATCGACCCGGTCCACCGCCCACGTCTGGCACGCGGCCGCGACCAGCATCTCGCGCGCGGCGGCGCCGGCCTTGCGGAGCGGCGTGTAGGCCGCCCGCACGCTGGTGCTGCCGCCGGTGCCCTGCATGCCGAACATCGGGTTGGTGTACGCCTTGTCGGCCGGCGCGAACTCGATCTTGACGTTGGCCCAGTCGGCGTCGAGCTCCTCGGCGACGAGCATCGGCAGGGCGGTGGTCACGCCCTGGCCCATCTCGGAGCGATCCACCACGATGAGCACACTGTTGTCCAGACTGATCCGCAGCCATGCGTTGGGAGCGAAGGGGGCCGCCGCTGCGGCGGCGAAACGTCCGCCGGGGGGCAGGTGAAACCCGATGACGAGTCCGGCGCCGGCGGCGCCCGTCGTCTCGAGGAATTCGCGCCGGGAGATGCGGGTGGGAGCGCTCATGTTAGGCTCCCTCGGCGGCCCGATGGATGGCAGCCCGAATGCGCTGATAGGTGCCGCAGCGGCAAATGTTCGTCATCGCCTCATCGATGTCAGCATCGGTGGGGTGCGGCTTCTTGGCGAGCAGGGCCGCCGCGGCCATGATCTGTCCCGACTGGCAGTAGCCGCACTGCGGCACGTCTTCCGCGATCCACGCCCGTTGCACCGCGTGGGCGCGGTTCTTGGACAGTCCTTCGATCGTCGTGACGCGCTTGTTGGCGACCGCGGCGATGGGCAGCACGCAGGTGCGCGTGGCTACGCCGTCCAGGTGCACGGTGCAGGCGCCGCACTGCGCGATGCCGCAGCCGAACTTGGTGCCCGTGAGGCCGAGCGTGTCGCGCAGCACCCAGAGGAGCGGCGTGTCGGGTGTGACGTTGACGGTTTCGCGCTTGCCGTTGACCGTGAAGCTGATCGGGGGCATGACTGGGATCCTGAATTCGGGGAATGGTGACAACGTGCACAGGCGGACGGCGGGAGGGAAGGGGGCGCACGGTTCCCGAACGTCGCGAAGCGCACCATGTTCCGGGGCATCATGACTCAGCCGTCGCAACCCCGCATCACCTATGCCCGGCGCCTCGGCCTCTTCTCCGCCACCATGGCCGTGATGGGCGGGATCATCGGGTCGGGTGTGTTTCTCGGACCGCAGATCGTCGCGGCGCGCGTGGGCAGCGCCGGCCTCACCCTCGTCGCGTGGGTGGTGGGCGGGGTGATTGCGCTGGCGGGGGCGTTCTGCTTCGGCGAGCTGGGCGCCCGGCGCCCGCGGGCGGGCGGCGGCTATGTCTATCTGCGCGAGGCCTTCGGGTCGCTGCCGGCGTTTCTTTATGGATGGGCGTTGTTGCTCGTGATCGCGACGGGCGCTACGGCGGCCGTCGCCGTCACGTTCGCGAGCTATAGCGTGGCGCTGCTCGGCCTGCCGCTGCAAGCGACGATCCCGCTCGCGATCGGAGCGATCGTGTTGCTCTGCGGCGTCAACTACGTCGGCGTCAAGCCGGCGGCCGTGACGCAGAACGTCTTCACGATCCTGAAGCTCGCCGCGGTCGCCGTGCTCATCATCGCGGGATTGCTATTGACTCCCTCCACCGCCCTCCACCGTCCTCCACCGCCTTCCACCGCCCCGGAAGGGATGTGGGGGGTAGGAGTGGCCCTCGGCGCCGCGCTCGTGCCGGTCCTGTTCGCGTATGGGGGGTGGCAGCAGACCAACTTCATCGCCGAGGAGATAATGGCCCCGGAGCGGAACCTGCCGCGCGCGTTGGTGCTGGGCGTGGCGGGGGTGGTGGCGGTCTATCTGCTCGCCAACGTTGCGTACCTGCGGGTGCTTGGGGCCGGGGGCCTTGCCGCCAGCACGGCTCCAGCGGCCGACCTGATGGGAGGGGTGCTCGGTCCCGCCGGGCGCCGCCTGATCAGCGCCGGCATCGCGCTCTCGACCTTCGGGTTCCTGAACCTGGTCATTCTCGTGACGCCGCGCGTGTTCCAGGCGATGGCGGCGGACGGTGTGTTTCTCCCTTGGCTGGCCCGGTTACACTCCGTGTATCGGACGCCGGCGGGTGCGATCGCGTTCATGGGTGCGTGGTCGATCGTGCTGGCGCTGTCGGGCACGTACGCCCAGCTGCTCGACTATGTCGTATTCGGGGACTGGATTTTCTTCGGGCTGACGGTGGCCAGTCTATTCATCTATAGGCGGCGGGACCTCACCCCCGTTCCCCCTCTCCACAACGTGGAGAGGGGGCCAGGGGGTGAGGCCCATGTTGTGGAGAGGGGGAATGGTAGGGCCTTTCGGGTGCCGGCCTATCCATGGACGCCGCTGTTGTTCGTCGTGGCGGCGGCCTACGTCGTCGCGAGCTCCCTCATCGCCAATCCGCGGAACGCGCTGATTGGGACGGGACTGCTCGCGCTGGGGGTGCCGGTATATCTCGTGTCGCGGCGCCGCGGTTCTTTACAGACATGAGGGCCCGGGGGCGAGCCAGCCGGCGGCGTAGGGGCGCAGCATGCTGCGCCCCTACCGTTTCGCTGTCCGGCTGGCTGTCGTTCTTCCTGGCCGTCTCGCTCTCCGCCCAGGACTCGACGCTCCTCCTGACCACCACCGACCCGACCTACCGCACCCCCGCCTTCCTCGGCAACGGCGCGCTCAGCCTGGTCGGTGCGCCGCTCGGCACCACGCCCTCCCTCTCGTTCGCCGTCGGCGTGTACGATCACGCCGCCAGCGACGTGCCGCGGATTGCCGCCCTCCCCGCGTGGAACGAGCTCGACGTGTCGGACGGCGACGGCTGGTTGAACGACACCCCGCCCGACACCAGCGCGCTGCAAGGATACCGCCAGACACTCGATCTGTACGACGGCACCCTCTCCACGAGCTACGAGTGGGTACACGGCGCGAAGCGGACCGCCGTCGAGGTCACGACGTTCGTGTCGCGCGCCGACGCGCACCTCGCCGTGATCCGCCTGCGGCTCGTGCCACAGTACGCAGGGCGCGTCGCCGTGCGATTCCCCCTGCGGGAATGGCCGCCGCCCGGGCGACTCGCGCTCGCGCGCCTGGAGCGGTCCGAGCCGCAGTGGACGCTCGACTCGGTGTGGTATCCCGGGCACCTCGTGGCGACCGCGGCGGATTCGCTGTCGATCTTGGCGCGCGCCGAGGGCGGGACGACGCGCGTGGCCGTGGCGCAGCAGTTGACGTGGTCCGCCCGACTCCGAAACCCGCGACAACGCGGGACTGAAGTCTCG
>DATNOR010000091.1:0-45757 GCA_035601235.1 Gemmatimonadales bacterium | reverse complement strand
TTTTTTCATGAGATGCAGTGGCTGGCCGCGCGGGGGTACGTCGTGCTCTATCCCAACCCGCGCGGCAGCACCACGTACGGACAGGAGTTCGGCAACATCATCCAGTACAAGTACCCCGGCGACGACTATCGGGACCTGATGGTCGCGGTGGATTCCCTGATCCGCCGCGGCTACGTGGATTCGACCAGGCTGGGCGTCACGGGCGGATCGGGCGGCGGGCTGCTCACCGACTGGGCGGTGGGGCACACCCACCGCTTCGCCGCCGCCGTGTCGCAGCGCGACGTGGCTGACTGGCTCGGGTTCTGGTACACGGCGGACTTCACCCTTTTCAAGCCGTCCTGGTTCCGCTCCACACCGTTCCGCGATCCTCAGGAGTTCCTGGTCCGCTCGCCGGTGCGCTACGCGGACAGCGTCACGACGCCGATCATGTTCATCCTGGGCGACGAAGATCTGCGGGCGCCGCCGAATCAGGGCGGCGAGGCGATGTTCCGCGCGCTCAAGTACCTGCGCAAGACGACTGTGATGGTGCGCTTTCCGGGCGAATCACACGAGCTGTCGCGCTCCGGCAAGCCGGTGCACCGGGTGGAGCGGCTGCAGCACATCGTGAGCTGGTTCGACAAGTACCTGCAGGGGAAACCCGTCACGGCGTACGACGTGCGATGACCGGTCGGTCGGCGCCCCCATCGCCGCGGGGCGCCGACCGACTGTTGAGTGTTAGTTCGGGTAGAACCGCACCTGCAGCAGCTTCAGGCCGTTGTTGTCGTACTGCCAGAGGAAATCCTGTAAGCACGCGGCGAACAGGCTCACCGTCGGCGTCGCGCACGCCAGCTCGGCCGGGCTCCCCGCTACCAGGGTAATGGTGGTGAGCGCGGTGGTCACGTTGCGGAAGCTGCTCTTGCCCGTCCCGCGCACGAAGACCTCGTTTTCCGTCGAGCACAGCAGCGTCGGCGTGCCAGTCGTGGGATCGATGAACGTCGCACAGGTGGCCATCTTGGACTGCCCGCCCGGCGTGCCGAGCGCGCGCGCCCAGACGGTGTACGTGCCCGGGACGGGAAGCGCGAAGGACGCTTCGCCGTCCGTGCCGTTCTTGTCGAGCACCTCGAAGGTGCTGTCGGCCGACTGACTGAGCAGAATCTTCGTCGTCACGGCATCGCCCGTCCTCGTCCCGAGGTCCACAAAGATGACGTCGCCGCCCCCCTTGTTCATGTTGGGACTCTTGTCATGAGAGACGCCGATGATATTGAGATTGAAATGCGATCCGCTGGGTGCCCCATTGCCCGTCGTCGCCTTCTGCGCCGCGGCGGTCGTCGCGGCCAGCGCGGCCGCCACGGCGGCGGCCAGGTGCAATCTGAAACGCATGCGTCCTCCTTCGAGTAGGTGTCCGGACCCCGAGAAACACCAAGCCCCGTCGGCCACCTCGCGGGCGCCACGGGGCTTGCTCGAACCGGCTTGTCTCGGCTCCGCACCACTATGGACCCGGTGCCACGATGTGCGGGGTGACGCCGCGCACTCCGGTTGTGGCCGTCGGTTGACCCGCGCCGCGGGTCACTTACCGCATGCGCACGTCGAGCCGCAGCGTCAGGGCGGACAGCTGCTCCAGCCGTCGCACGCCCTGCTGTATGGGGAAGTCGTACCGCTCGAGCGAGTAGTCGACGGCGAGCCTGGTGGAGCGGATGCGATACTCGATGCCCGTCCGGGCGCGGAACGCGTGGTCGGGGTTGGGCAGGCCGGGCACCGACACGACGGGGAGCAGCGCCGCGCTCGCGACGCCCGCGATCGCGTTGCCGGCGAAGGCGGCCCGGGCGGCAGCGCCGGCATGGATCAGGGTCCAGCCCTGGCGGGCGACGCTGGTCGCGTAGGTGCGGCGCGCCGCGCCGGCCTCCAGGTCCAGCCATGACGCCGTTCGGACCCGTGCTGCGAGCCCGAGCTCCCCTACGTCGCGGTCCAGCACGCTGCGCGCTCCGTAGAGCGAGCCGCCCAGGGCGCGCAGCGCGAGCGTGAGACGCGGGCCGAGCTGGACGGCGCCCACTGCACCGATCACGGGGCCGAGCGAGCGCTCGACCCCGAACCCGGCGTCGACCCGGTGCTCCACGAGCGAGACGGTCGGCGTCACCGTCACGACGCGCTGCGCGGGCGCCGCGGGGGCGGCGAGCAACAAGCCGAGCAGGACCGCGGCCGCCCTCACGGCGGCGGCCCGGCCCCGGCGGCGGGTGAAACGACGAGCACGGTCGCGGCGATCCGCTCCGCGTTGCGCCGGCGAATCGCCTCATTGGTCGCCCGCCGCTCACCGCGCCGCCGCTCGTTCGCGGCGACGTTCTCGGGAATCGCGCGGTGCCGCCGGTGGACGATGGTCGTGACGATCCCGGTGACCGCGGCGGTTCCGGCGACGACGCCCGCACCCGCCTTCAGGTCGCCGTGCAGATCGGCGTTGGCCATGCCCGCGAGGAGCAGCGTGGCAGCCGCCACACCGAGCCCCTTCGCAAGATCGACCCGAGCGGCCGACGGCCGGATCTGCTCCGGGAGCAGCGCCCGCGGATCGAGGTCCGGCACCGTGTCTGCGAGGGGCTCGAGCTGATGACGGAGATCAAAGAAGACCCGCGTCGAGTCTCTCGAGCCCGACAATTGGCTGCGACCGACCAGCGTCAGCTCGTAGCGGCCGGGCGGGGCGAGCCGCCGGTCGGCGAGGAGCCCGTCCCACGAGACCTCCCGCACGCCGTCGATCGTGGCCTGGAGCACGCGGACCTGGCCTCCCTCCCCGACCTGTCGGAGCGACAGCTCCACGGCGGCCGCATGGGTGGTGACGATGGTGAACGGGACGTGCTCGGTGCGGGGATCGACGCGGGCCGCCGCGACCGGGCGCGCGGCTACCGCGAACGTGCGGCGGCGGGCCTCGGCGAACGTGGCGAGCTGCGCCGGCGTGAAGACTCCGGGATCGAGTTCCGTGAACGGGTCCCGCTCGACCGCCGCGCGGAAATACAGGACGGCTGAATCCCGCTTGCCGGCGAGGGCGAGACAGGCGCCGAGATACTTGTAGGCGTCCACCCGCTGCTCCGGCGCTACCGGGAACGGCCAGGCGGGTGACACGACCTCACGGAGCAGCGGCAAGGCGCGCTCCACTTCGAGCTGCTCGTAAAACTCGTGCGCTTGGCGCAGCAACTCCGCGGTGCCGCGCTGCGCGGCGAGCGCGGGGACGAGGCCGACCGCGAGGGCGACGGCGACCAGAAGCCGCTTCATCCGCGGCCGCGGCTGCGCAGCGTGACCCGTCCGAGCGACAGCGTCCTGCCCGGCTGGACGACGACGGTCGTATCGAACGTGTCGTAGCCCTGGGCACGCACCTCCAGGCGCCGGGCCCCGGCGGCGAACTCCTGATCGAAGACGAAGCCGACCCCCACTCGGCGCCCGTCGATGACGATTTCGGCATCGGGAGGCGTCGTGAGTAGCCGCAGCCGGCCAACCGGGCCCGTCGTGCGTCGGCCGGCCGGCGCAGCCGCAGGAGGCGTCCGCCCCGGCTCGACTCGAGCGCCGACGGAATCGGAGCGCGGGCCGCTGGCCGCACCACCGCTCGGACGGGTGAGCCACCATGCGACACCGATGACTACCAGGCCTGCTGCGCCACCCGCCATCCGCGCCCTCGGCCCCAGGCGGCGAGGGGGGTGCGCCGCCGCGTTCAATGCCGCCGTTGGCGCGTCGACGAGAGCGGGAAGCGCACGGGCGGCGATTCTCGGGACGGCACCGCCTCGCACCAACTCGCGCAGGGCCCGCTCGGCGTCGCGGCGGTCACCCTCCCCGAACGGGATCGCCTCGATGGCCGCCAGCATGTCGCGCGTGGTGGCGAACCGTCCCCCCGGCTCCTTGCTCAAGGCGCGGTTGACCACGTCGAGCACCTGCTCCGGCACGTCGTCGCGCACCACGCGCACGTCGGGGACCGGGGAAAAGAAATGATGGTGCATCACCCCGGCGAGCGTGTCCGCGTGGAACGGCACCGACCCGACGAGCATTTGGAACGCCACGATGCCGAGCGAGTACTGGTCGCTCTGCGGGCCGGCGCGGCGGCCCGCGCACTGCTCCGGGCTCATGAACGCCGGTGTGCCGATCACGGTGCCGTCCGCCGTGAGGGTCACGTCCGAGGAGCGCAGCGCGACCCCGAAGTCGGACACCATCACGCGCCCGTCCGAATCCACGAGGATGTTGGCGCCCTTCACGTCGCGGTGCACGATCCCGGCCGCGTGGGCGTACGCGAGGGCACGCGCCGCCGCCCGCAACACATGCAGGGCAACCGCGAGGGGGAGCGCGCTCTGCGCCTGGATAATGGCGTCCAGCGACTTCCCCTCGACGAACTTCATCACGATGAAGAGAATGCCGCCGATCTGCCCGACCCGGTGCACGGGGATGATGTTCGGATGATCGATTTCCGCCACCATGCGGGCTTCGCGCTTGAACCGCTCGACGGCGTGAGCCGTGAGGCCGAGCTCCGGCGGCAACACCTTGAGCGCGACGACCCGGCGCAGCGCGAGCTCCACGGCCTTGAACACCACCCCCATCCCGCCCCGTGCCAGCTCCTGCTCCACCTCGTACTCTCCGGCGAGCACCATGCGGAGGCGCTGGAGCAGGTCGTCGCCACCCTCTTCAGGCACCAGCAGCGTGGCCTCGTGGGGATCGCCCGCGAACGTGCCGCAGTGTCCGCAAAATCGGGCCGGCGGCGGGACCTCGGCGCCGCACTTGAAGCACTTCACGGCAGCACCTTGAGTAATTGCACCAGGGTCGGCGCGCTGTCGGTGAGGAGCGAGCTCTCGAGTCGAATCGTGAGCGTCGCCGTCCCGACCTTCTTGGCGAAGAGCGAGTCCTGCCCGGCCGTGACGACGAACACACCGGTGTCCGAGGACGTGAGGCCGAGATGCGGCTGGTCCAGCTGCGTGCCGCCCGCCGCCACCACCACGCCGAAGGGCACCGTGCTGTCGCGGTGCAACACCGAGTCGCCCGTGTAGGTGATGGTCACACGCTCCACGCCGGAGGAGCGGAACACGTCGGCGAACCCGCACGCCAGCGCCGCCGCTCCACACACCACCGTGAGCAGCGCGACTCGCTTCACCGGACGACAGGGTCGCATCACCGAGCGCCTGCGGACAAGGGCGGCCTACAAATTGTGCGCCGAGGGACGGATAGCAATAGGGGCCCGGCTATCGCGATGGCGGTAGGAAACACCTAGCTTCCTTTCCGTGACCGCTCCCTGGTCGGTGCTGCTCGACGTCGCGCTGCGCACGTCGATCGTGTACCTGGCATTGCTGGTGGGGCTGCGGCTCACCGGCACGCGGCAGCTCGGTCAGATGTCCACGTTCGACCTGGTGCTGCTCCTCATCATCGCGAACGCGGTGCAGAACGCGATGGTGGGACCGGACACGAGCCTCGCCGGCGGATTGGTCGCGGCCGGCGTCCTGATCGCCTGGCATCGGGTGATCGACTGGTGGAGGTTCCGCAGCCGCCGGCTCTCGCGACTGCTCGCGGGCGAGGGCGTCATGCTGATTCACAACGGCAAGATCCTGGCGGAGCACTGCGCGCGCGCCGGTATCACCCGCGACGAGCTGCTCCAGGCCCTGCGCGAGCATGGCGTGGCAAGGCTCGACGACGTGATGCTCGCCGTGCTCGAGCCCGACGGCATGATCAGCGTGGTGCGCTACGACGACCTGACGCCGGGCGAGCGGCCGCATCGCAGAATCCGGGCGATACGTAAGAACCAATAGAGGCTGGGAAAAGCTGCGGTTTCTGACCCCCCCGAGCCTATTAGATTTCAATCTCACATGACAGCCATTCAGGTCCGCAAGACGGCGGAAGAGCCGGGAGCCACATCACTGGCCGTTACCGTACCGCCGGAGCAGGTACACGAGGCGGAAGCGCGCGCCACGTCCGCCTACCAGCGCCGCGCCCGGCTCCCGGGGTTTCGTAAGGGCAAGGCGCCGGCCGCGCTCGTCAAGAAACAGTTCGCCGACGACATCCGGCAGCAGGCGCTCGAGGAGCTGATTCGCGAGAGCTGGAAGGCGGCACTGGCGCAGGAAGCCCTCAAGCCGGTCGCCGACCCGCACGTGCACAACCTCAAATGGGACCCCGCCGCGGGCGGCCCGGTGACGTTCGAGTTCCACGTCGAGGTGAAGCCTGAGTTGACACTCGAGCGCATCGGGAAGTTCCACCTCAAGCGCACCGTGCCCAAGGTCACCGAGGAGCAGGTGCTGGCGCAGCTCACCGCGCTGCGCGAGCAGAAGGCGCCGTGGGTGCCGGTGGTGGGTGAGAAACCGGCGCTCAAGGACCTGGTGCAGGGGACGATCGCGACGCGCGAGGGAGACGAAGTCAAGGATCCGAAACCCTATAACATCGTGCTGGGCGAGGGAAAGGCGATCCCCGAGGTCGAGGAGCGGATCATGAGCATGCTCCCCGGCGAGACGCTCGACGCCACGGTCCGCTTCCCGCCCGACTTTCCCGAGGAGGCGAAGCGCGGCCAGACGCGCGCCATCCGCCTGACGCTGCAGGAGGTCAAACGCCAGCATCTGCCGGAGCTGGACGACGCGTTCGCGCGCGAGGTTGGGGACTTCGAGTCGCTCGACGCCCTGCGCCAGGCGGTGCGGGAGGATCTCGAGAAGGAGGCCCAGCGCGACGCCGACGCCCAGCTACGGCGCGACCTGATCGAGCAGATCGTGCAGGCGAACCGGGTGGTGGCCCCGCGGCCGCTGGTCGAGCGGGCGGTGTACGTCTACGCCCAGGCGTACGAGATCCCGGAGGACCGCTGGCCCGAGTTCGCGCAGGAGTTCCGGCCCGTGGCCGAGGCGCAGGTGCGGCGCGACCTGATCCTCGACTGGGTGGTGGAGCACCACGGCCTGCGCGCCACCGCGGCGGAGCTGGACGCGCGGTTGCAGGAGGTGGCCGCGCGCAGCGGCAAGACGGCGGCGGAGCTGCGGGCGTCGCTCGAGAAGGTCAAGCGGCTGCGCGACCTGGAGCGCGGCCTCACCGAGGAGAAGGTGTTTACGTTTCTTGTGTCGCAATCCACCGTGGAGTCAGCGTGACGAGGAACCAGATTTACCCGCCCTACATCATCGAGCGCTCCAGCCGCGGCGAGCGCACCTACGACATCTTCAGCCGGCTGCTCCTGGACCGCATCGTGTTCCTGGGTACGCAGATCAACGACGAGGTGTCGAACATCATCATCGCCCAGCTCCTGTTTCTCGACGCGGACAACCCGGAGCGGGACATCTACCTGTACGTCAATTCGCCCGGTGGGCTGGTGTCGTCGGGCATGGCGATCTACGACACGATGCAGTTCCTGCGCGCCCCCGTGAACACCATCTGCATGGGGATGGCGGCGTCGATGGGCTCGTTCCTGCTCGCCGCGGGGCGCAAAGGGAAACGCTCCGCCCTGCCCCACGCGCGCATCATGATGCACCAACCGTCGGGCGGGACCCAAGGCACCGCGGCCGACATCGAGATCCAGGCCCGGGAGATCCTGTACCTGCGGGGCAAGCTCAACGAGCTGTATTCCAAGCACACCGGCAAGGCGCTGGACCAGATCGAGAAGGACATGGACCGGGATCGCTTCATGTCCGCCGAAGAAGCCAAGGAGTACGGGCTAATTGACCACGTAATCGCCAATTTCCAGCAGATCGACGACGGCAAGAAGAAGTGACCTTGCGCCGGCAGGCCGACTTTCCCATACTAGGACAAGATGTCCCACGATAAACACCTCCGCTGCTCCTTCTGCGGCAAGTCGAAGGACTCGGTCCGGAAGTTCATCTCCGGGCCGTCCGTCTACATTTGCAATGAGTGCATCGCCCTCTGCAACGAGATCCTGGCGGAGGACGAAGAGCGCGAGGTCTCCGAGGCGATCACCCAGGTCCCCATCCCCTCCGAGATCAAAGACGTGCTGGACCAGTACGTGATCGGCCAGGAGAAGGCGAAGAAGACGCTGGCCGTGGCGGTCTACAACCACTACAAGCGCATCAACTCGCATCAGGGGCGCGAAGCGGAGGTCGAGCTCGACAAGAGCAACATCCTCCTGATCGGTCCCACTGGCGTGGGCAAGACCCTCCTGGCGCAGACGCTGGCGCGGATTCTGGACGTCCCCTTCACCATCGCCGACGCGACCACGCTCACGGAAGCGGGCTACGTCGGCGAGGACGTGGAGAACATTCTGGTCCGGCTGCTCCAGTCCGCGGACTTCAACGTCTCCGAGGCGGAGCGCGGCATCGTCTACATCGACGAGATCGACAAGATCGCCAGGAAGTCCGAGAACCCGAGCATCACACGCGACGTGTCCGGCGAGGGCGTGCAGCAGGCCCTGTTGAAGATCCTCGAGGGCACCGTGGCGAGCGTGCCGCCGCAGGGCGGTCGCAAGCATCCGCAGCAGGAATACATCCAGGTCAATACGAAAGACATCCTGTTCATCTGCGGCGGAGCGTTCGACGGCCTGGAAAAGATCATCGAGTCGCGCACCGGGCGGCGCCAAATCGGCTTCACGAAGGAAGAGGTCGCCAAAGGCGCACCCGAAAAGATCAAGAAGAACCCGTTCTTCGACGTGGAGCCGGACGACCTGCTGCGCTACGGCCTCATCCCGGAGCTGGTGGGGCGGCTGCCCGTAGCGGTCCCGCTCGACTCGCTCGACGAAGACGCGCTGATCCGCATCCTGATCGAGCCCAAGAACGCGCTCTCCAAGCAGTACCAGAAGCTGTTCGAGCTGGAGGATGTGCGGCTCACCATCGAAAAGGACGCCCTCAAGGCCATCGCCCAGAAGGCGATCAAACGGGGGACCGGGGCCCGGGGCTTGCGCGCCATTCTCGAAGAGATGATGACCGACATCATGTTCGAACTGCCGAGTCGCGACGACGTGCGCGAGGTGGCCATTACCTCTGAGTGCGTCACTGAAGGCCGGCCCCCCCTGCTCGTCACAGAACGCGTGCGCCAGAAGAAAGAAGCCTGATCGGCGAACCCCGCTTCATCGGCTCGTTCCCCAGCGCCGACGTCCCACTCGCTCCCGTTCTCCCCGAAGTCGCCCTGATCGGCCGATCGAACGTCGGAAAATCGAGCCTGCTCAATGCCTTGGCCGGACGAAAGATCGCCAAGGTGTCCGGGACGCCAGGGAAGACGCGCCTGATGAACGTGTTCGAGATGCCCGCCTACTACCTCTTGGATCTCCCTGGGTACGGCTATGCGCGAGCGGCCCAACCCGAACGAGCCGCGTTCCGTCACCTCATCCGGCACGCGATTGAGCGGCCCCGGCTCGCCGGCGTCCTCTGGCTGCTCGACATCCGACGCGAGCCATCCGATGAGGATCGCGCGATACAGGAGCTCTTCGCCACGCGCGAAACCCGCGTGCTCGCCGCGCTCACGAAGAGCGACGTGCTGGCCCGCGCGGCGCGGGCGCGGCGGGAACGCGAGCTGCAACACGCCCTCGAGCTCGACGCCGATCAGGTGATCGCGACGAGCGCACGAGAGCAGGCCGGGATCGAGGCGCTGCGGGAAGCGATCGCCGGCCTGGTCGGACGGCCTCCGAGCGAAGCCCCCACAACGGGATAGCCGACTGGTTCGCTCGGGATTCCGGTCGCCGAGCAACCGTTATTGTTGTCCCTCATGCGCCTCCTGCTCGCACTGCTCGGGCTAGCCGTGATCAGCGTGCTCGGCTGGTCATACCGGCTGAGTCGCCGCTTGCGTCAGAGCGAGCGCGACCGCCGGCGGGCGGCGGACGAGCTGAACCGCCGCCTGTCGGAGCTGTTCTCCCTCCAGGAGCTGTCGTTCATCCTGTCGGGATCGCTGCAGCTCGACCGCATCGTCGAGCAGGTGGTGCGCTACGCGATGCGGTTTCTCGACGCCCAGGGAGCCCTTGTCGCCCTGGCGCTGGACGGCGAGGCGGCGGGGGGGGCCGGAGCAGGACGCGTGGACCGCCCCCTGCTTCGGGTCACCGCCGCCGACGGTACGCTGGCGGAGCTGGCGGGTCGCGCCATCGGGGCGGATGATCCCGGTCTGGTCGTGCGGTCGCTGGGCCGGGAGCGGCTCGAGCTGGTGCGCAGCTCGGGCGGGGAGCCGACGCGGCTGGTGGCGGACGTGCAGGCCGACTCCGCGGCGGCGGTCCCGCTGCGCGCCCACGGCGTGGTGGTGGGAACCCTCGTGATCGCGAACCCGCGAGGCGGCGGGTTTGCGCCGGAGGACGTCCGCCTGCTCTCCACCGTGGCCACGCACGCCGCCATCGTGATCGCCAATGCGCGCTTCTTCGAGATGGTGCGGCACGCGAAGGAGCAATGGGAAACGGCATTCGACTCGCTGAGCGAGGGCATCGCGGTGGTGGACGATTCGGGACGGGTGCGTCGGGCGAACCGCTCCTTCGCCGAGATGCTGCGGGCTCCGATCGCCAGTGTCATCGGATGCGATCTGGTCGAAGCCCTGGTGGGTGCGTCGCCGCCCCTGGCGGAGCTACTTACGACGGCGCGCGCGGGCGACCGGGTACAGCCGATCGTGCTGCGCTCGACCACTCTGGGGCGCGCGATCCGCGTGACCGCCGCCCGCATTCCGGCGCCTGGCGCGGGGGGGGCGGGGGGGCCGGGGGGGGCGCACGATCAGAGCGTGGTGGTGCTGGTGGAGGACGTGACGGACCAGCAGGCGATGGAGTCCCACCTGATCCAGAGTGAGAAGCTCGCCGCCGTCGGCCAGCTCGTGTCCGGCGTCGCCCACGAGCTCAACAATCCGCTCACCTCGATCGCCGGCCTGTCCGAGTTCCTGCTCGAGCAGAAGGAGCTGGGTGCCAAGGATCGCGGTCACCTGCGGGTGATTCACGAGCAGGCGGACCGCGCCGGGCGAATCGTGCGCAACCTCCTCACGTTCGCGCGCAAGGGTCCCGGCGAGCAGGCGCCCGTGGACCTGAACGACGTGATCCAGCGGACGCTGCTGCTCATGAGCTATGACCTGACGCTCAAGGACATCGCCGTCGAGAAGGACCTGGGCACGCTCCCGCCGGTGCTGGGTGACCGCCACGCGCTGCAGCAGGTGCTCCTGAACCTGCTCACCAACGCGGCGCAGGCCGTGGTGGAGAATCCGCCGGATCGGCGGCGCGTGATCCAGATCGCCACCTGGTTCGACGACCGCGTGCGGATGAAGGTGGCTGACTCAGGAGGGGGCATCGCGGACGACGCCCTGCCGCATGTCTTCACGCCGTTCTTCACGACCAAGGAGCCTGGTCAGGGGACGGGGCTGGGGCTCTCCATCACGTATTCGATCGTGGAAGCCCACGGCGGGCGGATCGCCGTGGAGCGGCCGCCGGAAGGCGGGGCGGTGTTTCTGGTGGACCTGCCCCCGGCGCCGGCCGGCGTGGCGCTGCACCCCACCCCCGTGCCCGAGCCGGCGCCCGCGCCCGCGGCCGCGAAGCGGGCGATCCTGCTGGTCGACGACGATCCGGCGGTGCGCCGTATGGTGAAAGCGCTGTTCGGGCGGGAAGGCCACACGGTCGACGTGGCGCGCAACGCTCAGCACGCGCTCGACCTCGCCGGCGCCCGCGCGTACGACTTGATCCTCGCGGACGCGCAGGCGCGGGCGCGCGATCATCTGTTCGTGACGCGCCTGGTGGAAACCCTGCCGGCCCTCAAGGGCCGGATGCTGGTAGCGACGGGGGACGTGCGGCCCGGGTCGGACGACGCGCTGGCGCGGCTCGGCCTGCGCTACGTCCGCAAGCCTTTCAACCTGCGCGATCTGCGGGACGAGGCGGCGCGCGTGTGGGGGGTGGGGGCGGTATCGTAGCCGCTTGGAGCGTGGCAACCTGTAGGCATCGTTCAAGCCGCGGCTGCAAGACTCGCGGTCGTTCTACCAGCCTGAAAAAGTTGAGGGTGCTCACGGCCCTTTCCGATGGTAAGCTGGTGATTGGCGATTCCCACGACAGCGTCATCGACGATTGTTGATCACCCACAGCCCGGCACCACCAATAGGGCCGAGTAACGAGACGCCGCCCCAGATCCAAAGGAATTCCCCGCTTGTTGGACCTAGGCCGGGCGATACAACTGCCGTCATCGCGAAAGCCACCGGGAGCGCTACCAGGACACCCAATAAGACGGCGCCCACGAGCGTCCGACCCAGCGGCATCATCAACCCGAAAACCGTACCTCCCAACACTCCCAATCCCATATACAGCGCGACCATTCCAAACGGTGTGAGGTGATATGGTTCAAGGGAAGCGGAGCCACTTCCAACGACAGAGGCGATCCCGACCATGGAGCAGACGACGCCATACATCACTCCCCATCGCAAGCCGGTCGAAAGGCCATCCTTCAACGACGCCATGGATCACTCCAGATCACTGGGGGTTGCACGCGGCGGACGCCTTCTGAGCGGCCGGAATCAAGTCAAGGAATGGGAAATAAGCCAACGGACTCGTGCTCCCGGTGGCGGCCGGTAGACCGAGTGCGGCTAGATCCTCACCAACCAGGCCGAGCGCCACACCGTCCCGCGCCGCGCGGGCGCCCCGCGCTCCCGCGAACGCTGAACTTCCACCGGTCTGATACAGCCGCCTTTCGGCAAGGCTTGTACCTTCGCGCACGGCCAAGGTGGCCGATCTCTCGAGCGAATACACTTCTCCCACTCCGACTAAGAAGCTCCCATCGAGAATAAGCGTTCCGAAGAACTCCCCCACCGCGGCGGAACAGGCCTCGACAGCCCGCTGTCCCACATCCTGACCGGAGGTTTGAGCATCGGACCGGCTTCCGCCGTACGTCACGTTCCCAAGCGGGTCCGTAGTCACAGTCACTGTGTTCCCAGCGCCATCCTTGCATGTCTGGACCATGTTGCCCTCGTCGTCGTACTTCGTCGAGACAAGGTGGTAGCCCTTCGGACAATCGGCTAGACCGGTTGCGTCACCTCCGTTAACCGGATCGTCGTGAGCGTACGCGTACTGATTCATGCCAGTCTTGATTCCGAGGGGATCCTCGTTAAGGAACCTACCCGTCTGCGGTTCATACCACCGGTGTCGCATGTAGTAGAGGCTCGCTTCGCTCCCCACCCACAGAGCACCCTTCCACCGCACCCGATCAAGTCCGTTGAACGGCAACCCGTCGATCCCGCCCGTGAGGTTGCCCCAAGCATCATATTGATAGGTTCTTCTAAGCGACTGGATGCTATCCGTGAGGGCCACGACATTGCCGATGGCGTCCGTGTGCATGTTGTACTCCGTCCCTCCGACTACGATCGCATGCGGGTCGTCCATCCCGCCGTAGTAGGAGTACTCTGCCACTTCCCCCGTGGCGCTGCCGTTGAGCTCGGCGAGCATGTTTGACCCGTCCCACACGAAGTGACCTTGAGCCACTCCATTCACATCCTTGCGAACCAGCCGCCCACCAGCGTCGTAATAGTATGCAATCGTCTGGCCTCCTACTACGACCGTATCGAGATTCGCGTCCGCTGTCCACTTGAAGGTGACCGTCTGCCCGGGACACGCGCGACTCGTGACGTTACCATCGAGGTCACTCGTGTACGTGCATCCCGCGAAGGTCGTGATGCGGTTCCCCGTGCCGTACGTCCCACCTTGATCCGTTCGATTCCCCGCGGTGTCGTAGGTGAAGGCGGCACCGCTGGTGGCGCTCCACGCCTCGCTTGCAATGCAGTTCGAGCCGTTGTCACCAATTATTGGGGGCGGGCTGCCCTGACAGTCCCCCGGAGGCGGAGGGGGGTCGGGAGCCACGACGGTCGAGTCGCTCGTGAGGCGGCCTAGACTGTCGTACGTAAACGCTTGACCTCCCGCGCCCGTGCTGTCGATCTGCAGCAGGCGACGCCCTTCACCATCGTAATTCAACATCTTCGTCACGGTGGGCCCATATGGCGCAGTGCTACTGATACTCGCCAACTGGTTACGGCCGCTGTACCCCCACGACACCGCGTCTCCGCCGCGGTACGTCGTCCCCGTCAGGAAGAAATCCTTATCATAGACGCGCTGCGTGCTGCCGGCCGATGACGGGCCCAAGCGAATCCCATTCACCGTGAGGCGCTTCGGGTCGTAGGTATATTTGCGCGCTCGAAACGCGACGCCGCCGCCCGACACCGCCAGGCTATCGAGCAGCCCGATCGCACTGTAGTGATAGCGTCGCCAGAAGGTCTGGGTCGCCAGCGCGGTACTCGTAGAGTCCGGCTGTCCCCTGACATTGAAGTACATGGTCTCTGTCGTAATCGGACTAGTCGCCGTGACCACGCGACCGTTCGCCGCGTAGGTCCAGCTTGCTGCGTCTGTGTTCACACCCGTCTTGCCTGTCTTGCGGTGCAAGGCGTCGTACGTATAGTTCAGCGTCTGGCCGCGCCGATTGACGCGGCGCATCAGGTCGCCGTCGCGGTTATACTTGAGCGTGTCGCTCTGTCCTGCGGGATCGGTCTGCCTCGTCAGCCAACCAAGGGCGTTGTAGGCGAATCCATAGGTCTGCCCCTTTGGGTCTGTTGCGGTCGTCACATGACCTGCGAGATCGTATGCGATCGATGTGGGGGCAGGGTAGACGCCATCGTATGATTGGATCAGGCGGTTGAGGACGTCATAGTGCGTGCGACGCAAGGGAGAGGCCGGTCCCTTCACCGCCGTATCCCTCCCGAATGCATCGTAGTAGTACGTCGTGATGTAGCCACCAGGGACCGAATCTTGACTGTGGTTACCGTTGAGACCTGCGAACCAGCGCTTGGCCAGCAGGTGGCCCTGGGGGTCTGTTGTCGACACAACCCTGCCGCTCGCGTCATAGACATACCGTGTCATCGAGGAGTCAGCGGTCCGGACCGAGTCCACGCGACCGTTGACCCCGAGGAACCACCGGCTCGCAGGTTCTGGTCCGCCCGACGCACTGTCGGGCTGCCCCCAGCCGCCATACCGGATTGTGCGTCGGTTTGTAGCATCGGCGGTCTGGACGAACGTCGGTAGCCCATTGCTGCTATAGGCCGTAGAGTCCATCGCACCGCTCGCGTGCAGGGTCTTGATCGGAAGCCCATTGGCGTCGTACGTCGTTGTCGTGACACCACCCAGGGCGTCCGTGACCTGAACGGCCGCGCCCAGGCGATTCACGGTGAAAGCCGTCACGGCGCCACCGGGCTCCGTGACGCTCGCCGTGACGGCACTCAGAACAGCCGGCGTGAAGGACAACGAAGCCGTCGATGTATAGGGGACACCCACCTTCTGCCACGCGCTGAAGCTCGTTACCGCTGACCCCGACGTTCCGTCGTACAGGGCCACGCTTGGCGCCGTGACGCTCGTCACGGTCCCCGCTTGCGCATCGTACGCCATGATCGTCGTCGCGCCAGCTCGGTCGGTTATCGTCGAGAGGCGTTTCTGCGAATCGTAGCCGTATTGGGTGCTCACGCCATCTGGATCTCGGACTGCGGTCAGCCGTCCGGCCGTGTCTACCGTGATGGTCGTGATGCGACCACCAGGGTCTTTCACGGTGGCGAGGCCGATCGCGCCGTAGGTTAGCGTGTCGCCGAGGTTCAGTGGATCCTTGATCTTGACCACGCGGTTGCTCGCGTCGTAGACCACGGTCGCCATGTTGTTGAAGCGGTCCCGGATCTGCGTCATCAATCCGGCACTATTGAAGACCACTTTCGTCGAATCGGCGTACAACCGCGCCCAGCCGTTGCTCCCACTGAGCGTGCTCGGGATCAACTGCGAAAACTCCCCTGCCGGACTCGTGAAGGGGCTCAGGCCCACCGGGAAATAGACAGCGCTGCCGTCGCCCTCCACGATCAACGCGGCTCCGTCCGTTTGCGGGTACAGACGCTGGATACCTCCGAGCGACCAGCCCCGGGCCACGGGCAAGGTGTTCTCGTTCACGACGACCAGCTTGGCCCAAACGTCGTTCGTGATGGTCTGGGTGGGGAATACCGCGGACACCAGGATATCCATGGCATACGCGTTGGTCGCGTACGCCGTCGCGTCGAACTGCCCGCCGATCCGGAGCGGCGCAGTGCCCATCGTGGCGTGATCGTAGGAGAAGTTCAGGACGGAATCGCCGTTGACGAAGTGCACGAAGACGCCGTTTACCTTGACCTGCAGCTGATATTTCGTCGGCCAACTCCCGAACGTCGTATCCGGGCTCACGTTCACGAGTACGAACGGATGTGAGTTGAGGCGGTCTCCGTTATAGACCAGGACCACCTGTCGGGGCGCATCGAGCGAGAAATACGGTACAGTGGCGCGGCTGGTCATGCCCGCGAAGCAGGCGTTGGCGCACCGGCTGTAGTCTTGCTTGTCATAGTTGTAAGGGGTGACGTCAACGACGGGAGCACCGGAGGGAGGCACGGCGTTCACCGTGATGTAACCATAATCCGACGCAAGGTGGGAGGCCGTCAGCTTCAACGCGCCGGTGCCGAAGCCCGCGACGCTGTACGTCGCGGTCACGAGGGCGGAGGCGTCCGGCTGGAGCGACACGCTGGTCTGGTCGACCGACGCGCACGTAACCGTTCCCGTTCCCCGACACGAGATCAAATAGGTCTCTAAGTTATTGCCCCCGTTCGTCACCGTGAACGTGAAGGTGTGTCCGCCGGTATTCTGCGACCACGAGACGGTCGCATCACCTTTCGGGGTGACCGTGACCGCGTGAATCGGGGGCGGAATCTGCGCGCCGAGCGACTGCGCTCCAAGCAAGCTCAAGCAGACGAACGGGGCGTAAAACAGCCGGCCGGAGGCGACAGACCACGAGCGCTGAGCGACCACGGGAGGCTCCCATGAGGAGAGGTCGCTCTTCCTTAAGGCACGCGGCGTGCCGCGCGCGGCTGGGGGCCGCGCGCGCTGGGACAACGACTTACACTGTCAAGTCGAGTTCAATCGTTCGCGAGTTGTTTCAACGAACCCAGCCCGATGCACAGCTACGCGATCCATGTCGATGAGGAGGTGACAGGTGAGAGTGAAACAGTGCGTGAACTGCGGCGCGACCGCGACCCGGCCTACCGGCCCTTGGGCGACAACGACTTACCTTGCGGAGTTCGCGAATTGTTTCAATCATGAAACAATTCGCGAACTTTGCTTTACCCGCGCCCCGTCCGTTTCAGGTATCGCTCGACGCGTTCATTGACCCAGAAGCCCTTCCACACCTTGTTCTTCTTCGCTCGGAGCGAGATACCCCACGCCGTGAGGCGCCGCCAAAGCGTCGCGCGACCGATCCTGAGCGCCCGCGATGCGCGGCCGGCATGCCAGCCGTTGGTATCCAGCGCGTGGAAGATTTCCTGTGCCGAGGGATATGCAGAGTCTCGGAGCACGCCGAGCTCGATCGCCCGCCGCACCGCCTCGGGGTCGGCAGCTCGTCTGGCCGACCTACGCCTGCGCTCACCCATCGGCTGGCGTGTGAATGCCGAGGCCTACGAGCGCAAGCCTTTCAACCTGCGCGATCTGCGGGACGAGGCGGCGCGCGTGTGGGCGGCGGGCGCGCTGTCGTAGGCCTCGGCGGGCCAGCCGAACACGGCCAGGTTCACCGCCCCACCCGGGGCGAACTTCACACCCTCCCGCAGCAACAGCGCGCGCTGCACGACGGCGCCGTGATCCGCGCCGGAGAGCGAGATGCGGCCCGCCGCGTTGAGCACGCGCCACCAGGGAACATCGGCATCTTCGGGAAGCGCCGAGAGTGCCCAGCCGACGGTGCGCGCGGCCCCGGGCCGACCGGCGAGCCGCGCGACGATGCCGTACGTGGCGACGCGGCCCTTGGGGATGTGGCGCACGACTCGATAGATGCGGTGATAGAACGGATTCACGTGCTGTCGGCGCTCGTCCAGGTCTCCAGTCGGTCCGCCCGATCCGCCCCTAGCATACCCGCAGCACGTCTTCCAGCAAGCCCGCGTCCCCGGACCGGAGGATTGACAAAACGTCGTCCAGTGCTCTGCGCTCCCGCGGCCAGGCGAAGCGCGCGGCGGCCGCCGCCGGCGCCAGCCACTCCACGCGATCGTGCTCGGACGACGGCCGCGCCTCCGCGCCGGTGTCCACGACGCCTGCGAACACGGGAATCAGCGCGATCTCGTCGCTCGAGTGACGGTAAAACGCCTCCACGCGCGACAGGTTGTACAGCCGGGCGGGCTTGAGTCCCGTCTCTTCGCGCAGCTCGCGCAGCGCCGCCTCGACCGGCGTCTCACCGGCCTCGATGTGCCCGTGCACCGTCTCCCATGAGCCCGGGGAGCGGCCACCCGGTGCGCGTCGCAGCGCGAGCACATCGAGTGCCGGGCCGTTCGGACGCACCACGTAGACGTCGACGAACGAGACCTGAATGGACGTCACACAAGAGAGCGGGGAGAGGTCAGCGACGACGGCCGAGCACCGCCTCGAGCCGGGCCGAGAGCGCGCGCGCGCGGAACGGCTTCGTGAGGAAGTCGTCCGCGCCGAGCTCGAACACGCGCACCTCGTTGTCTTCGTCGCCCTTCGCGGTGAGCACGATGACCGGGATCGCCGCGGTCGCCGGGCGCGAGCGCAGATGCGACAGCACGCCGTACCCGTCGAGCCCGGGGAGATTCAGGTCCAGCACGATGATGTCGGGTCCGACCCGGTCGATCTGGTCCAGCGCCTGCACGCCGTCGCGCGCCTCGGCCACATCGTAGCCGTCGCGCTCCAGCAGGTCGCGCATGACCTTGCGCAGGCTGTCCTCGTCGTCCACGAGCAGGACTTTGACAGCGGGGAGGCCGTGCGGGCCGGAGCGTGGCGGCGGGGCGGGCTCCTCCAGCAGCTCGAAGTGCTCCACCAGCGCGTCGGCGGTGGGCTCGGGGGCGAGCGCGGCACCGGCGTGCGGCGCGAGCTGCGGCTGCGGCACGCCGCCGCCCGGGCGCCGCGGTGCCGCCGCCGCTGCGGGCGGCCGCTCGTCGTCCTGCGGGATGTCGACGACACGCGTGAGCTCGTCCAGCGTGGATTCGCCCCGCAGCACGTGCTCGAGCCCGGACTCCCACAGGCCCTTCATGCCTCCGCGGCGCGCGGCGCCCGCGATGTGCTCCGCGGTCTCGCCCGACGCGATGCGCCGCTCCACCTCGGCCGTGACCGTGAGCACCTCGACGATCGAAAAGCGGCCGCGGTATCCGGTCATGGCACAGTCCGGACAGCCGGCGGCGCGGTACAGCGGAGTGCCCTTCGGAACCCATTTGCCGAGACGGTCGGCCGGCGTCTCCATCCACACCTCTTTGCAGGTGGGGCAGATCTTGCGCATCAGCCGCTGAGCCAGCACGCCCCGCAACGCCGCGGCGATCTTGTAGGCCTCCACGCCGATGTCCACCAGCCGGGTGACCGCATTGGACGCGTCGTTGGTGTGGAGCGTGGAGAGCACCAGGTGACCGGTGAGCGACGCCTGCACGGCGATCTGGGCTGTTTCCCGATCCCGGATCTCGCCGATCAGCACGACGTTCGGGTCCTGGCGCAGAATCGAGCGCAGCGCCGAGGCGAATGTCAGCCCGGCCTTCTCCTGCACCTGCACCTGCACGATACCCTGCATCCGGTACTCCACCGGATCCTCGACCGTGACGATGTTGACGCCCTCGCTCTTGATCTGGTTGATGCAGGAGTAGAGCGTCGTGGTCTTGCCCGACCCGGTCGGGCCCGTGACGAGGATGATGCCCTCGTGGTTCTCGAGCAGCCGCCTGATGCCCTCCGTCTCGTTGGTATTGAGCCCCAGCGAGTCGAGCGACTTGACCGTGGCGCGGGAATCGAGGATGCGGATCACGACCTTCTCGCCCAGCGTCGCCGGCAGCGTCGACACCCGCAGGTCGATCGGCTGGCCGTTCACCGCCACGCGCGCGCGGCCGTCCTGCGGCCGCAGCCGGTCGGCGATGTCGAGCGACGACATGATCTTGATGCGCGAGATCAGCGGCAACCCCGCCTGGCGCGGAATCTTCATCACCTGACGCAGCACTCCGTCGATGCGATAGCGGACCGCCACGCCGCCCTCTTCGGGCTCGATGTGGATGTCGCTCGAGCGCGCGAGGATGCCCTCCGAGATGATCAGGTCGACCAGCCGCACCACGGGGCGCTGGCTGGCTTCGGCCTCGGACGCGGCGAGCGTGATCTCGTCGGGCGCCGCGTCCTGCAGGTGCTCCAACGCGGCCGAGCTCTCCATGCCCTCGAGCAGCTTGTCGACCGCCTTCTCGGGACGGTACATGTCGTCCAGCCGCTCGGCGATCTTGGACGGCGCGAGCAGCAGCATGCGGATCTCCCGGGCCGTCGCGAAGGCGAGCGCCTTCTCCGCGTCCAGATCGAACGGGTTCGCGGTGGCGATCTCGAGGTAGGAGTCGGTGGCGCGGAACGGCAGGATGTGATAGCGCCGGGCGACCTGCTCGGGAACCCGCTCCTTCGCGGTCGGGTCGGCTTTGTCCAGCTCGGCGATCTTCAATCGGAACCGCGTGGAGAGCGCGGTGAGGATCTGCTCGTCGTTCACGACCTTCTGGGCGACGAGCGTCTCCCACAGGGTCGCCTGGGGCGCCGCCTTCTCCCGCAGCTCGGCGACGAGCTCCGGCGTGACCACGCCCTCGAGAGAGTGGGCCAGCCATTCATCGGGGAAAGTGGTGTCGGCCATTCCGTTAGACAAAAGCTAGTGGAGGTTTGGGAGGTTGGGGAGGTTTGGGGGAGGTTATGGGAGGTTCGGGAGGTTGGTGGAGGTTAGAGGAGGTTGCTCCGCGGACGATGCAACCTCCCCAAGCCTCCCCAACCTCCAGAACCTCCCAAACCTCGCGGCGCGAGCCGCGCGTCACAGTATCCCCCAAAAGTCCCGCGACACGTCGAACGTGATCCCCACCCGGTGCGTCGCGGTGCCGAACCCCGCCTCACAACGGAACACGCCCAGCCATTCGACCCCGAGCCCGAGCGTGGTGCGGGCGCCGTCGGTGGGCAGCCACGGCGTGCCCGCGACCGGACGGTCCGCCCAGCCCATCGCGACGAATGGGGCGAGGGTGAAGGTGCGCGGCGTGCGCGCGTACGGCCCCACACCGAGCGACGGGAACGGCACCGGCACGCGCCACTCCACGTGCACCAGGCCCATGCGCCGACCGCCCCAGACGCGGAACGGGTCGCCGAGCAAGGTGCCGCGCCCGCCCAGCACGAACGCGCGGCGGGCCGGGAGCCGCGCGCTCGCGCCGCCACCTTGTGCCCGAATGAGCAGGCGCGTGGCTCCGACGGGCAGGAGCACGTGGCCGGCGCCGGAGAGACGGACATACGTGTCGCCACCGTCCTCGCGCCCGGCTTCGAGCATCGTCTCCACGTGCAGGTCGCGCCGCACCGCGAACCCTTCGCTGCGGCGCTCGAATGCGAGCTGCACCAGGTCCACGGGCGGTCCGCCCAGGGCCGGATTCGGCCGGAACCTGCCGTTGGCGGGCGTGGCGACGACGGCGAGCGAGCGGAACGACTCGCGGCTGGCCGCCGCGCGCCACTCCCCGCGCACCCCGACGCCGTGGCGATATGTCAGGCGCCCCCCGTGTGCCAGATAATAGTCGCCGTAGTCGTGCCCGAATTCCTGGGCCGCGAACGAGTTCTGCAGCGGGGCGATGACGGGCCAGTCTCCCACGTCGCGCACGTCGCGGTAGGCGCTCACGTCGACCGCGCCCCGGCCCTGGCGCTCCACCACGGTCAGGGCGCCCTTGCCGCGCCGGTCGGCGAACCCGTAGCTCGCGCGCAGGCGCAGCTCGCGTCGCTCGCCCCCGCCGCGCAGCACCAGCCCCGCGCCGGCGGCGAGCCCCTCCACGCGATTGGCGTGCACCAGGTCCGAGAGGCAGCGCACGCCGAGACGGTTGGCCCGGAGCCCGGTGAGGGCGCGCCGCCCCGCGATCTGCTCGACCTCGGCGCGGACTCGCTCCAGGTCGTCGCGTCGCACCGGCTCGGCCACGTTCTCGAGCGCGGCGGCGAGCGGCTCGCTCCACGGAAACGAGTCACGCTCCGCCTTGGGAAGGAACGAGATCTCGTCGCCCGCGAACCAGCTCCGCGCCAGCCCGACGTTGAACACGTAGCCGTCGATTTCCCAGCGCGCCCGGATGATGCCGCGCGCCGGGACGTCCAGCCACGTGGCGCGGCGCCGGATCTCGATCTCCTGGCGATACGGCAGCCAGTAGCGCTGCTCCCACAGCGCATTGTCGAGCACGATGCTCACGTCCTCGAGCTGTCCGTCCAGGTAGGAGCGGGGTGTGAAATTGAACGCCATCCGCACGAGATCCGCGGTCGCCGCGTCC
The DNA here is from genome assembly GCA_035601235.1 of Gemmatimonadales bacterium. Taxonomy (GTDB): domain Bacteria; phylum Gemmatimonadota; class Gemmatimonadetes; order Gemmatimonadales; family GWC2-71-9; genus AG41. Next base: position 23,608 of record DATNOR010000091.1, on the reverse strand, counting down.
AGGTAGAGGGTGCCCACGATGCGCGGCAGGTCGAAGCTCTTGGGCCGCACGCGCAGCGCCACCACGCGGACCTCGCGCTCGGGGAGCGCGATGATGGTGGTGTCGCCGAGCGCGAAGTCGTACAGGTCCAGGCCGGCGGGGGAGAGCGGGTGCGGCACGTCGCGCACTTCGTCCCCCTCGCCCAGTCGGATGGCGGCGCCGAAGTTGTTCTGGATGATGCCCAGGTGGTCGCGGTGGTAGTTGATGTCGGTGGGGAGCTCGGCCTGATCGCGCCAGCCGACGACGCGCTGCTTGCTGCTCGCCGGGGCCCTCCAGTACACTTCCAGCTCCAATTGGTCCGCCTTGACGAGACGCGGAGGGTCGGCGAGGCCTTCGCCGAAGGCGCCCAGAAAGAACAGGAAGCCGTGAGCCTGGGCCTTATAGTCGTGAAGCGTGGTGTCGGCGGCGGCGCCGCTGCGACGCAACGCGGCCCGGCGCGCCAGCGCGAGCGCCGAATCCGAGCCCCACGTCTGGGCGCCGACCCGGATCGGCAGGCCGAGGCCGGTCAGGGCGAGCGCCGTGGCGACGAGTCGCATATCCCCTCTACCCCGCTCGCCCCCCGATGAGCGACGCCCGCGCGGACTTCCTAAAGCGCGCCGAACAGGGTGGCATGGTCCCCGTGCTGCGCGAGGTCGTGCTCGACGCCGACACGCCGCTCGCCGCCTTCGTCAAGGTCGCCCGCCCCCCGTTCGCGTTCCTGCTGGAATCACTGGTCGGGGGCGAGCGCTGGGCGCGCTACACCTTCCTGGGCACCGAGCCGCGCGAGGTGTGGCGCTGCCGCGAGGGCGGTCGCATGATCGACCGCTGGACGAAGGCCGGCGGCTGGGAGGTCGTGGGCCAGACGGACGACCCGATCGGCGACCTCGCCCAGCGCATGCGGGCCCTGGCCACCGTCCCGGTCCCGGGCCTCCCCCGCTTCACGGGCGGCGCGGTGGGCTACCTGGGCTACGATCTGGTACGCACGGTGGAGCGCCTGCCGCATCCGCCCGCCGACACGCTGGGCGTGCCCGACGCCGTGATGATGATCGCGGACACGGTCGTGATCCTCGACAACCTGTTCGGGCGCGCCATCGTGGTGGCCAACGTCGAGGTGTCCCCCCGCGCCGCGGGCGCGGCCCGGCTGCGGCTGTACGACGCGGCGGAAGCGCGGCTCGACGAGATCGTCGCGCGCCTCGGCGAGCGACACGAGCTGGCCCCGCTCGCCCTGAAGGACGGCGTCCCGCCCGTCGCCACCGAGTCGCGCTATCCGCGCGCCGCGTTCGAGCGCGACGTGGCGCGCGTGCACGAGTACATCGTGGCGGGCGACGCCTTCCAGACGGTCCTGTCGCGCCGCCAGGACGCCCGTGGGGCCGTGGATCCGCTGCTCCTGTATCGCTATCTGCGTGCGCTCAATCCCGCGCCCTATCTGTTCTACCTCGCGCTCGACGACTTCGCGCTGGTGGGGAGCTCTCCCGAAGTGCTGGTGCGGGTGGAAGGGGGCGAGGTGACGGTGCGCCCGATCGCCGGGACGTGCGCGCGCGGCCGCACGCACGAAGAAGACGAGCTGCTCGCCGCGCGACTGCTCGCCGACGAAAAGGAGCGGGCCGAGCACATGATGCTCGTCGACCTGGGGCGCAACGACGTGGGCCGCGTGGCGCGGTTCGGGAGCGTGCGCGTGACCGACCTGCTGCAGGTGGAGCGCTACTCCCACGTGCAGCATCTCGTGAGCGAGGTGCGGGGACGACTGCGCGAAGGCTACGACGCGCTCGACGTGTTCAAGGCGTGCTTTCCCGCGGGCACCGTGACGGGGGCGCCCAAGGTGCGCGCCATGGAGATCATCGACGAGCTCGAGCCGGAGCGGCGGGGGCCATACGCCGGCGCCGTGGGCTACGTCGGCTGGGGTGCGACGAGTCTCGACACCGCGATCGCAATCCGCTGTGCCCTGGTGCAGAAAGATCGCGTCACGGTACAGGCGGGGGCGGGGATCGTGGCCGACTCCGATCCGGCGCGCGAGTTCGCCGAAACCGAAGCGAAGGCGCAGGCAGTGTTGAAGGCCCTGGCGCTCGCGAAAGCGCGAGACTGAGCGCCCTTGTGTCTTGGCGTCTGGGCGTCTGGGCGTCTATCTTTTCGCTGTGTTCAAGCTGCTGAGCACGACGGGCGAGCAGTCCATCGACCTCCAGCCCGGACGCGTCGTGGTCGTAGGGCGGGCGGTCACGAGCGACGTGCCGATTTACGATCCCACCATCTCGCGGCGACACGCCGAGGTGTCCCTCGTCGATGGGGGCGTGAAGGTCAAGGACGTCGGCTCCTCCAACGGCACCTTTCTGAACGGGGCGCGCATCAGCGAGGCGCTCGCCACGGAAAACGACGTCGTCACCTTCGGCAAGGTCGCGTTCCGGGTGAAAGAGGTCCGCGCCCCGCTGCACCCCAAGGTGGTGCCGCAGGTGTCGGCCGAGTTCACGGGCGCGAAGCCGGTGGGCGGCACGATCGTGCGCCAGCTCCCGGTGAACGTGTCGGGTGGCGTGCCGGCCATCGTCACCGCCACCCCCTCGGGCGCCTCGCACCTGAAGGTCACCGCCAAGTCGCTCGAGGAGCTGCGCGAGAAGAAGCTCGAGCTGCTGCTCGAGATCTCGAAGGAGCTGTCGAAGCAGCAGGAGCTCGACCGCCTGCTCGACAAAGTCGTCGAGTTCACGTTCCAGGTGATGAACGTGGACCGGGTCTCGATCCTGCTGCTCGAGGCCGCGACCGGGGAGCTCGTGCCGCGGATCTCACGCGGGCGGACGGCGCAGTCGTCGGCGTCGAAGCACGTCCCGCAGTCGATCGCCCGCAAGGTGGTCGAGGACCGCGTCGCCATCCTGTCGGACAACACCGCGGCCGACGAGCGCTTCAAGGGGAAGTCGATCCTGATCCAGAGCGTGCGGAGCGCCATGTGCACGCCGCTCATGGGAACAGACCAGAAAGTGCTCGGCATCCTGTACGTCGACAACCTCACCGCGACCCATTCGTTCTCCGACGACGATCTCAAGTTCCTGATCGCGTTCGGCTCGCTCGCCGCGGTCGCGATCGAGAACTCGCAGCGCTCGGAGCAGATGCGGCGCGAAGCGCTGGTGCTCTCGAACTTCCAGCGCTACTTCTCGCCCAACATCGCGCAGGTGATCGCGCAGCAGCAGGATGCGGGCCGGCTTCCGAGCGAAAAGCGACCGGTCGTGCTGTTCTTCTCGGACATCCGCGGCTTCACGCCCATGTCGGAGACGATGAGCCCCGACGCCATCGCCAGACTGCTTACGGAGTACTTCACCGAGATGGTGGAGGTGGTGTTCGAGCACGGCGGCACGCTCGACAAGTTCATCGGGGACGCCATCATGGCCTTGTGGGGCGCGCCGATCGCGCATGAAGACGACGCGGACCGCGCCATGCGCTGCGCGCTCAATCAGCTGGAGGCGCTCGAGCGGCTGAACCAGAAGTGGAAGGACCAGGGTCGCCCCGAGCTCGGCATCGGCATCGGCATCAACTTCGGCGAAGTGTTCGCGGGCAACGTGGGCTCGGATCGGCGGCTCGAGTATACCGTGATCGGCGATGCGGTGAACACCGCCAAGCGGGTGTGCGACACCGCGGGGGCCAACGAGATCCTCATCTCGGAGCGCTTCTATGAACAGCTCAAGCAACCCCCGAACGTCGATTCCCTCGAGCCGATCCAAGTCAAAGGGAAGTCGAACAAGGTGCCGGTCTACCGGGTGAAGCGGTAGGAGACCCCGAAGCGGGCCAGCAGGTCGAGCGCGAGCCGCAGCGGCAGGCCCATCACCCCGAAGAAATCGCCCCGGATGCCCTCCACCAGGGCCGCACCCTTTCCCTGGATCGCGTAGGCGCCCGCTTTGTCGAGCGGCTCCCCCGTGGCCACGTAGTCGGCGATCTGCTCGTCGGAGAGCCGCCGGAACGTCACCTCGGTGACGTCGAGCGCGTGCTCCACGCGTCCGTCCAGGGCCACCGCCACCGCGGTCAGCACCTGGTGCTTGCGCCCCTCGAGCTGCCGTAACATCTCCGCCGCCTCTTCCGGGCTCGCCGGCTTCCCGAAGATCGCGCCCCGCAACACCACGGTCGTGTCGGCCGCGAGCACGATGGCGCCCCGCTCGCGCGCCGCCACCGTCGTCGCCTTCTCGCGCGCCAGACGCGTCACATAGCCCTCGGCCTGCTCGGACGGCCCGAGGGTCTCATCCACCTCGGGCGGCACCACGCGGAACTCGAGCCCGATCATCTCGAGCAGCTGGCGCCGGCGGGGCGAACCACTCGCCAGGACGATCATTTCTCGAAGATGAACGTCACCGGCCCGTCATTCACCAGCTCCACCTCCATCATCGCGCCGAACTCTCCCGTTTCGACCCGCGTGCTGCTCGCCGCTCCCCGCTCCTTGAGCAGCGCGATGAACCGCTCGTACAAGGGAATCGCGACCTCCGGCGGCGCCGCGTCGATGAAGCTGGGCCGCCGGCCCTTGCTGGCGTCGCCATACAGCGTGAACTGCGACACGACCAGTACCGCTCCGCCCACGTCGGCGAGCGCGAGGTTCATCTTGCCTTCCGCGTCTCCGAACACTCGCAGGCCGAGCAGCTTATCCGCCATCCACGCGAGCGTGTCTTCGACATCGCTGGGCGCGAACCCCGCGAGGACGAGAAACCCCACCCCGATCGATCCCGTCACACGGCCATTCACCCGGACCGCCGCACGGGACACGCGTTGCAACACAACCCTCACGGCCCTCCACCCCGCAACGCGGAACGGGGAACGCGGAACGCGGAACGACAGGTCGGGCACCTGTTCCGCGTTCCCACTTCCGCGTTCCGCGTTTGCTTCATTCCACCGTCACACTTTTTGCCAAGTTCCGCGGCTGGTCGACGTTGCAGCCGCGGCGCACGGCGATATAATACGCGAGCAGTTGTAGCGGGAGCACGGTGAGCACGGGCGTCAGCAGGTCGAGCGTCTCCGGAACTTCGATCTTGTGGTCCGCCAGCTTTGCCAGCACCGCATCCCCCTCGGTCACGACGGCGAGCACGCGACCACCGCGCGCCTTCACTTCCTCCACGTTCGACACGACCTTCTGGTAGACGGCGTCCTTGGGGGCGATGAACACCACCGGCATGAGGTCGTCGATCAGCGCGATCGGCCCATGCTTCATCTCGGCCGCGGGATATCCCTCGGCGTGGATGTAGGAGATTTCCTTGAGCTTCAGGGCGCCCTCGAGCGCCACCGGGAAGTTGTAGCCGCGCCCCAGGTAGAGCACGTTCTGCGCGCGCATCATCCGCTCGGCGATGCGCTCCACCTCCGGCGCTCTTGCGAGCACCCGCTCCACCAGCTCCGGCAGCCGGCCCAGCGCGCGCACCACCTCACGTCCCTGCAGGATCGAGAGGGCCCGCAGCCGGCCCATCTTGAGGGTGAGGACCGCCAGGGCGGCGATCTGACTGGTGAACGCCTTGGTCGAGGCGACCCCGATCTCCGGTCCCGCATGCAGATAGATCCCGCCGTCCACTTCGCGCGCGATGGTGGAGCCCACCACGTTGACGAGCCCCAGGGTCCGGGCGCCGCGGCGCTTCGCCTCGCGCAGCGCCGCCAGCGTGTCCGCGGTCTCGCCCGACTGGGAGATCCCCACCACCAGGGTGCGCTCGTCCACGATCGGATTGCGGTAGCGGAACTCGGACGCGTACTCGACCTCGGAGGGAATGCGGGCCAGCTCCTCCATCATGTATTCGCCGATCAGGGCCGAATGCCAGGAGGTGCCGCACGCGGTGAAGACGATGCGGTTCACTTGGAGCAGCTGCTCGTCGGTGAGATTGAGCCCGCCGAGCCGCGCCGTCCCCTCCTCCTCGAGTAAGTGCCCGCGCAGGGTATTGCGCAGGCTCTCGGGCTGCTCCATGATCTCCTTGAGCATGAAGTGCGCGTGGCCCCCGCGCTCGATGGTCGCCAGGTCCCAGTCCACCCGCGTGACCGCCTTCTCCTTCTCCACCGCATCGAGGTCGAGGATGCGATACTCGGCCGGCCGCACGACCGCGATCTCGCCGTCGTCCAGGTACACCACCGAGCGCGTGTGCGCCAGCACGGCGGACGCATCCGATGCGACGAAATTCTCGCCGCTGCCGATCGCGACCAGCAGCGGCGAGCCGCGCCGCGCCGCGATGATCGTGTCGGGCTCGCGCGTCGCGACGACCGCGATGCCGTAGGTGCCCTCCACCTGGTGCAGCGCGCCCGCCACCGCCTCCACCAGCGTGCCCGCCGGCTGTTTGGCGAGCAACTCTTCGATCAGGTGCGCCAGCACTTCGGTGTCGGTCTCGGAGCGGAACACGTGTCCGCGCTTGGCGAGCGCGGTGCGCAGCACGCCGGCGTTCTCGATGATGCCGTTGTGGATCAGGGCGAGCGTGCCGCCGCAATCGGTGTGCGGGTGCGCATTGACCGTGTTGGGGGCGCCGTGCGTCGCCCAGCGCGTGTGGGCGATTCCAGTACGGCCGGCGGGGAGCGAATGCCCGAGCTGCTTCTCGAGCACGCCGATCTTGCCGGGCGCCTTGTGCACCTCGATGCGGCCGTCGGCGACCAGCGCGATCCCGGCCGAGTCGTATCCCCGATACTCGAGCCGCTTCAGACCCTCGAGCAGCAGGGCCGCCGCCTGCCGGGGACCGGTGTACCCTACAATGCCGCACATGGTGGGGAAGAATAACACCCCCGGCGCCGCTGTTGCGCCGCGGCGGGAAACGAGCGGAGATTGTGACAACCGATGCTGCCGACCTGGATTCGCCCGCTCGGGCTCGTGGAGCACGTCATCGTGGGCGGGGTGCTCACGGCGCTGCTCGCGGCCCTCGGCACGCCCGCCGTGGCGCGGGTGGTCGCGGTCGCCGCCGTGGGCGTGGCGCACGAGTGGGGAGACGGGGATTTCGTCAGCGCGCCGGGCGCCCCCTGGAACGGCATCCTCGATACGCTGGCGTTTCTCCCCGTGCCGCTGCTGTGGTGGGCCCTCTGAGCTCAGCGTGGCTCGGCCAGTCGTCGTCCCGCGTCCACGAGCTCCCGCGCCGCGGCGCCGCTCGGGGCCTCGGCGATCAGCCGGATGATCGGCTCCGTGTTGGACGGCCGCACGTGCAGCCAGCGGTCGCGCCAGGCGAGCCGCAAGCCGTCTTGCGTATCGGCGGTCGCGTCGGGAAACCGGCGCCGCAAGCCCGCATACACCTCCTCCATCCCCTGGTCCGCGTTCCGCGCTCCGCGTTCCGCCTTGCCTTTGACGATCACGTAACGCGGCGCCCCTGCCACGAGCTCGCTCACGCGCTTGCCGTCGCGGGCGAGCAGCGTGAGCAACAGCGCGGCCGCGACGGGCGCGTCGCGCCCCGCGTGTAGCGCCGGATACATCACCCCACCGTTCCCCTCACCACCGATCACAGCCGCAAGGCGCAAGATGGCGCGCGCGACGTGGACTTCACCGACGGGCGTGCGGACGACATCGGCGCCGAGCTCCCGCGCAGCGTCCTCGACCACGAGGCTCGTCGACAGGTTGCAGACGACGACGCGTTTCCCGTTTCCCGTTTCCCTTTTCCCGCCCAGCACCGCCCGTATGGCAAACGCGAGCGTATAGTCCTCCCCGATCGGCGCTCCGGCCTCGTCGACGATTGCGAGGCGATCGACATCGGGATCGACGGCGATGCCTACGTCCGCGCCCGAGCGGCGCACCAGGGCGGCGAGGTCGCCGAGGTTCTCCGGAATGGGCTCCGGCGCGCGGGGAAACCGCCCGTCCGTCTCGAGGTTGAGCCCGGTGACGCGGCAGTCCAGGCGCTCGAGCAGGGTGCGCATGACCGGGCCGCCCGCCCCGCGCACCGCGTCGAGCGCGACGCTGAAACGCCGCTTGCGGATCCGCTCGACATCGAGTGCCGCCAGCTCGAGCACGTCGTCGAGGTGCCGCGCGACGGCTTCCTCGTCCGTCGTGACCTTCCCCGCCCTCCCCCGCCCGCCACCGCCTTCCACCGCCTTCTCCTGCACCCGCTTGCCGTCGGGGCCGTCGAGAAAGATCCCATCCGATCCGATGAATTTCAGGGCGTTCCACTCGATGGGGTTGTGGCTCGCGGTGATCGCGATCCCGCCGCCCGCGTGGTGGTGCTCGACGGCGAGCTGCACCGTGGGCGTGGGTACGAGGCCGACGTCGATCACGTCGCAGCCGACCGACGTGAGACCGCTCGTCACGGCAGCAGCGAAGGCAGGTCCGGACTCGCGGGCGTCTCGACCTACGACGACGGCGCTCCCTTTCCCGTTTCCCGTTTCCCCTTTCCCGTTGTCCTGCACCCAGCTCCCGAACGCGCGCGCCCAGCGCGTCACCACTTCCGGCGTCAGGTCCTTGCCCACGATGCCGCGCACGCCGGACACCCCCACCATCAACGTGTCGGTCATGGACGCGAGCGACGTGCGGTGTCGGGTGACGGCGCCGGCAGGTGCAGCGGTTGAATCTCGGGGGTCGAGACCGGCAGCGCGGACGCATCGGGGAACGCCGCGAGAAACGCCTCCACCGCCGGCGCATGAAATTGCCTGTCCTTCCCCTCTTCGAGCTCCTGCAGCGCCTTCTGGACGGAGAGGGCCGGGCGATACGGCCGGACGCTGGTCATGGCGTCGAACGAATCGGCAATGGTGACGACCCGCACCTCGAGCGGGATCTGGTCGCCCGCCAGACCGTCGGGGAAGCCCCGGCCGTCGAGGCGCTCGTGGTGCGACCGCACGATGGCGAGCGCCGCCGGCACGTCGCGCATCAACGGCGCCAGGATGCGGGCGCCGATCACGGGGTGCTCCATGATGTGCCGGTACTCGGAGTCGCTGAGCTTGCCCTCCTTATGCAACACCTGCTCGCTGACCCCGATCTTGCCGATGTCGTGCAGCTCGGCGCCCAGCGTGATGACTTCGATCACGGAGCGAGGCAGCCCCATCTCGCGCGCGATCCGGGTGGAGTAGTTCGCGACCCGCACGGAGTGGCCGCGGGTGTAGGGGTCCTTTTCTTCCAGGAAGTGCACCAGCGCCTGCAGCCGCTCGAGCGACAGCTCCTCGATCCGCCGTGCCTGCTCCTGCACCCGCTGCTCGAGATTGTGGCGATAGTCCTCGAGCTCCATCTTGAGGCGCCGCTTGTCGAGCGCCTGCATCACGCGGGCGCGCACTTCGTCCAGGTGGAACGGCTTGGCGACGTAATCGAGCGCGCCCAGCTGCAGGCAGGCGACGGCGCTCTCCACTTCGGCCACGGCCGTGACCACGATGACGGCGGTGTCCGGCCACTTGGCGATGATCTCGCGCAACAGCCCCACCCCGTCCATCTGGGGCATCCGCAGGTCGGAGATGACGAGCGGCACCTGCTCGTGGTGCAGCATCTCCAGCGCTTCCACCCCGGACCCCGCTTCGGCGCACGTGAACCCTTCGCCCTCGAGCAACCGCACGAGCACCCGCCGCAGCCGCGGCTCGTCGTCCACCACCAGACACTTCACGGAGTTCGGCTGGGGCATCGTGCGCGTAACGTAGTAGTCGCTTGCTCGGCAGGGAAGGCGCCCTTACGTTCCCGCCATGACCGAGATCTCGCGCGACGACCTGGCGGCGCGCTTTGCCACCCGCGCCGTGCACGCCGGGAAAATCGCCGACCCCCTCGCCGGCGCCGTGATGACGCCGATCTATCAGACGTCCACGTATGTCCAGGACGGACTGGGGCGGCACAAGGGCTACGAATACGCCCGCACACGCAACCCGACGCGCGAAGCGCTCGAGCGCAACGTCGCCGCGCTCGAAGGCGGGCGCCACGGTTTCGCGTTCGCGTCGGGACTCGCCGCCGTGGACGGCGTGCTGAAGCTGCTCGCCGCGGGCGATCACGTCGTGAGCGGCGACAATGTGTACGGCGGCACGCACCGCCAGATGACGCTCATCTGGGCCCGCGTGGGTCTCGAATTCAGCTTCATCGACGCGAGCGATACCCGCAACCTCGCGGCCGCCGTCACGCCCAAGACGAAGATGATCTACGCCGAAACGCCCACCAACCCGATGATGCGGTTGTGCGACCTCGCCGCCGCGGGCGACGTCGCGCGCAAGGCGGGCGCCCTGTTCGTGGTGGATAACACCTTCGCCACGCCCTACTTCCAGCGGCCGCTCGAGCTGGGCGCCGACATCGTGCTGCACTCGACCACCAAGTACCTGAACGGCCACAGCGACATGGTGGGCGGGATGCTCGTCACGAACAGCGGCGCCCTGGCGGAGCGCCTTGGGTTCATCCAGAACGCCTCCGGCGCGGTGCCCGGGCCGTTCGACTGCTGGCTCGCCTTGCGCGGCACCAAGACGCTGGCGCTGCGCATGCGCCAGCACGACGCCAACGCCCGCCGCATCGCCGAGTGGCTCACGCACCATCCCAAGGTCGAGCGCGTCTATTATCCCGGACTGCCGTCGCACCCGCAGCACGATCTTGCCTGCCGGCAAATGAAAGGGTTCGGTGGCATGATCTCGGTCGAGCTGGGCTCGCTCGAGCGCGCCCAGCGGTTCGCCGAACGCACGCGCATCTTCGCGCTGGCGGAGTCGCTGGGGGGTGTGGAGAGCCTGGTCGGGCACCCCGCCTCGATGACCCACGCGAGCGTGCCGCCCGAGATGCGGCGCGCCCTCGGGCTCACCGACAGCCTGGTGCGGCTGTCGGTGGGGATCGAAGATGTGGACGACCTGATCGCTGACCTGGAACAAGCGCTGGACGCAGCTTGATGCGCACGAAACACGCAGACACCGCTGGCGTAGTGCAGGGCCTATCTTCGCTGAGGAGCACCGTATGACCGAATCCACCAGCCTGCCCGCGGCCCGCCCGCGCCGCATCCTCACCCAGATCGCCCCCGTGAGCTGGGAGCACCCCGCCGACCGCGCCGCCCTGCAGTCGCTGCGCTCGGTGCCCGGGTTCGACGAGGTGGTGAAAAAAATCTACGGCTTCATCGGCGAGCGCGGCGTGCGGCTGATTTTCCAGGCGGACGCCGTGCGGGTGGGACCGACCCAGTTCCCCCGGTTGAACCAGCTCTACACCGAGGTGCTCACCTCGATGGACTGGTCGGAGCGCCCCGAGCTGTTCGTGTCGCAGACGCCGTTCGCCAACGCCGGCGCGTTCGGCATGGAGAAACCGTTCATCGTGATCAACTCCGGGACGCTGAAGCTGCTGGACGACGACGAGCTGCGGAACGTGCTGGGCCACGAGCTGGGCCACGTCATGAGCGGGCACGCGCTGTACCACACGATCCTCGTACTCATCCTCAACGTGAGCCTCGGGGCCCTGCCGTTCCTCGCCGGCATCGCGCTGCTGCCCATCCAGCTCGCCCTGCTCGAGTGGTTCCGCAAGAGCGAGCTCTCCTCGGACCGGGCGGGGCTGCTCGCGTGCCAGGACCCGACGGCGTCGTTGCGCGTCAACCTCAAGTTCGCGGGCGGCGGCGACATGTCGCAGATGGACCTGAATGCCTTCCTCGCCCAAGCCAGAGAGTACGAGGCCGCGGGCGGCGCGCTCGACCGCATCTTCAAGATCCTCGGTGTGCTGGGACGCACCCATCCGTTCAACACCGTGCGGGCGGCAGAGCTGCAGCGCTGGATAGAAGAAGGCCACTACGACCGGGTGCTACAGGGCGAGTACACGCGCCGCGGACCCGAGGCCGAGGCCCGGCCCGTGGACCAGGATATCGACGAAGCGCGGGAGCACTATATGAAGGAAGCGAAGGCCGTCGTGGACGACGTCGTGGACACCGCCAAGCGGGCGGCCCAGGCCTTCTCGGACGCCTTCAAGAAGAAGTGAGAGTCCTGGTCGTCGGCGGGGGCGGCCGCGAGCACGCGCTCTGCTGGGCGCTGAAGCGCGACACCCCCGACGCCGACCTGTTCGCCGCTCCCGGCAACCCCGGCACCGCCCAGCTCGGCGCAAACCTCGACATCCCCGCAACCGCCGTGGACGACCTGGTCGGGGCGGTGCGACAGCACGACATCGACTACACCATCGTCGGACCCGAGGCACCGCTCGCGGCGGGCCTGGCCGACCGGTTGCGCGCGGCGGGCCACGCCGTGTTCGGGCCCAGCCAGGCGGCAGCGCGCATCGAGTCTTCCAAGGCGTTCGCGAAAGACGTGATGCAGCGGGCCCGCATCCCCACTGCCGCCAGCCGCACCTTCACCGCCCTCGACCCGGCCCTCGTCTACATCAAGCGTCACGCCGAGCCGCTCGTGGTGAAGGCTTCCGGACTCGCGGGCGGCAAAGGCGCCGTGGTCTGCGCCACGCGGGATGACGCGGCCCGTACAGTGCGCGCCATGCTCGCGGAGGGAGCGTTCGGCGACGCGGGCCGCGAAGTGGTGGTGGAGGACTTTCTCGAGGGTGAGGAGCTCTCGGTGCTGGCGCTCACGGACGGCGACCAGCTCGTCCTGCTGCCCGCCGCCCAGGATCACAAGCGGCTGGGGGACGGCGACGCCGGGCCCAACACGGGTGGCATGGGCGCCTACTGCCCCGTGAGCATCGCCACCGACGGTCTGCGGGAACAGCTGCGTCGCCGGGTGCTCGAGCCGGCGCTGCGGGAGCTGGCGGCGCGGGGTGCGCCCTATCAAGGGGTACTGTACGCCGGCATCATGCTCGCGGCCGACGGCACGCCCTCCGTGCTCGAGTTCAACTGCCGGTTCGGAGATCCGGAGACCCAGGCGTTGCTGCCGGTGCTGCCCGGCGTGACGACGCACCTGCGCGATATCGCCATGGGCAACTGGAGACCGCGCGACACGATACTGTCGCCGAGCCGGGCCGCCGTGGCCACGGTGCTCGCGGCGTCCGGGTACCCCGACAAGCCGCGGCTGGGCGCGGCCGTCGACGTGCCGCGCGACCTCGAGCCGGGCACGCTCGTGTTCCACGCGGGCACCTCGCGCGATCCCGACGGCACGGTGCGGGTGGCCGGCGGGCGCGTGCTCACGGTGACGGGGCTGGGCGACACGGTCGCCGCGGCGCGGGAGCGGAGCGCGCAGGGATGCGAGCTGATCGGCTTCGAGGGAAAGACGTACCGGCGGGACATCGCTTGGCGCGAGATCAGGAGAACGGCGGAGGGTGCCGGAGCTGCCCGAGGTTGAGACGATCGTGCGGGAGCTGGCCCCGCGGCTCGAGGGCTACCGCATCGCGCGCGCCCGTCTGGCCAAGACGGACGTGCTGCGCCGGGTTTCGAAGCCGCGCCTGCTGCGCACGCTGCGGGGCAACACCATCGAGCAGGTGATCCGGCGCGCCAAGCACGCGGTGTTTCGCCTGGCGAGCGGCCACCGGCTGATCGTGCAGCCCCGCATGACCGGATCGCTCGTGGTGTACGACCGGGCGCTCACCCGGGACGAGGCAAAATACGCGGTGCTCACCTGCACGATCGAAGACGGTCGCCTGCTGGTGTACCGTGACGTGCGGCGCCTGGGCACCGTGTGGCTGCTCGACCAAAAGGGCTGGGATGCCTACACTGGTCGGATCGGACCCGAGCCGCTGGAGGAGACGTTCACCCCCTTCGTGTTCGCCGACCGGCTCAAGGGCACGCGCGCGGCGATCAAGAAGACGATCATGGATCAGCGCCGCATCGCCGGGGTGGGCAACATCTACGCCAACGAGGCGCTGTTCGAGACGGGGATCGACCCGTCCAAGCCCACGAACAAACTGTCGCTCGAGGAGTTCGCGCGCCTGCACGCGGCGGTCACGGACATCCTGCTGCGGGCCGTGCGATCGTCCGGCACGACGGTGCGCGATTACCGCACCGGCACCGGGGAGGAAGGCCGGTTCCAGTTCGAGCTGAAGGTGTACGGCCGGGGTGGCGAGCCGTGTGTGCGGTGCGGCAAGAAGCTCGTCACCACGCACACGATCGACCTGCGGGCGACGACATTCTGCCCGGGGTGCCAGCGCTAGCCCCCGCCCCCACCCGGTGGTCGTTTCAGGTCGCTGCGTCGCCCGGTCAAGCACCTGGCCGTGGGGCGTGGGGCGGGTATAGTGAAGCAAAGCGACGGAATGCCCGTACTGTCGGAATCCCGAGGGCATAATCGTCGTAGCAAGAGGCAGCCGGTGCGGCGGTCGAGGTCTACAGTTTCCTGACCCGGGCCCTACTCCCGGGATCACCCTTTTCGGTTAATTTTCGGTCCCATGAAACTCTCCGAAACGTCCATTCGACGCCCCGTGCTGGCCAGCATGATCTCCGCCGCACTCGTGTTGTTCGGCGTCATCGGCTACGCGCGTCTCTCCGTGCGCGAGCTGCCGGACATCGATCCTCCGATCATCTCGGTCTCGACCACCCTGCCCGGCGCCAACGCACAGGTGGTGGAAACGGCAGTGACCGACGTGCTCGAAGAGGAGCTCTCCACGATCCAGGGATTGCGCACGCTGTCGAGCTCCTCCTCGGAGGAGAACAGCCAGATCACCCTCGAGTTCAACCTCGACCGGGCCGTCGACGTCGCCGCCCAGGACGTGCGCGACAAGGTATCGCGGGTCCGCGGGAGGCTGCCGGTGGACGTGCTCGAGCCGGTGATCGCGAAGCAGCAGGCCGACGCGCAGCCGTTCTTCTGGCTGGCACTGAGCAGCCCGAACTATGACCTGATGCAGCTCTCCGACGTCGCCGACCGGCTGGTCAAGGCGCGGCTGCAGAGCCTGGCGGGCGTCGGCAGCGCCGGAATCTTCGGCGAGCGGCGCTTCGCGATGCGCGTCTGGGTGCAGCCCGACCAGCTGTCGGCACGCGGCCTCACCGTACAGGACGTGGAAAACGCGATCACGGCGCGCAACGTCGAGATTCCCGCCGGCCGCATCGAATCGACGCGACGGGAGTTCTCGGTCCGGTCCCTGGGCGAGCTCAAGACGCCGCAGGGATTCGGGGAGCTGGCGGTGGCGAGTCAAGGCGGGCAGGTCGTCAAGCTCAAGGACGTGGCGAACGTCGAGCTCGGGCCCGAGGACAATCGCTCGATCTTCCGCTACAACGGGAATCCCTCGGTCGCGATCGGCGTGGTCCGGCAATCCAAGGCGAACCTGATCGACGTCGCTCGGCGGATCCGCGAGGCTATCCCCGGCATCCAACAGACGCTGCCCCCCGGCGTGAAGCTCGAGATCGCGTGGGACGGGTCGGTGTTCGTCACGCACTCGATCAACGACGCGCGCCTGACGCTCTTGATCGCGGCCATCCTCGTCGTGCTGATCATCTTCGTGTTCCTGCGAAACCTGCGGGCGACGGTGATCCCCGGGCTCGCGATCCCGGCGTCGATTGTCTCGACCTTCGCCATCATGTATTTCCTCGGCTTCTCGATCAACAACTTCACGCTGCTCGCGCTCACGATCGCGATCGGCATCGTGGTGGACGACGCCATCATCGTGCTGGAAAACGCCTACCGGCACCAGGAGGAGCTGCACGAAGCGCCGGAGCAGGCCGCCGTCAACGGCACCAACGAGATCGGCTTCGCCGTGATCGCGACGACCATCGCGCTGGTGGCGGTGTTCACTCCGCTCGGGTTCCTGCGCGGCTCCACGGGACGGCTGTTGAGCGAGTTCGGCATCGCGGTCGCCGGCGCCGTGGTGATTTCGGGATTCGTGGCCCTGACGCTGACGCCGATGCTGTGCGCCAAGGTGCTGCGCGTCCCGCACGAGCACGGAGCGATCTTCACGGTGTTGGAGCAAGGGTTCAATGCCATCGCCGAGCGCTACGCGACGCTGCTCCGGGCGGCGCTGCGGCATCGGGGCATCGTGGTGACCGGGACGGTCGTGACGGTGGCCCTGGCGGGGTGGTTGTACAGTCACCTCCAACAGGAGCTCATCCCGGACGACGACCGCGGATTCTTCCTCGTGGTGGCGTTCGCGCCCGAAGGCTCGTCGCTCGAATACACCGACGGCTACGTGCGCCAGGTCGAGCAGATCATCGGCAAGACCCCGGAGGTCCAGGGGTACTTCACGATCATCGGCGGCTTCGCCGGGGGCGTCAACCGGGCGTTTGTCGGCGTCATCCTGAAAGATTGGAGCGAGCGGAAGCGTAGCGTCCAGCAGCTCGTGGGTGCGCTGTTCCCCCAGCTCTTCGGAATCGCCGGTATTCAGGCGTTCCCGTATAGCCCGGGCGCGCTGGGATTCAGCCAGCCGGTGCAATTCGTGGTGCAGAATCCCGACATCGCGCGGCTCGCCCAGGCGATGGACACGCTGGTGCCGCGGGCTCGCGCGATCAAGGGTCTCACGAACGTGGACACCGACTTGCGTTTCAACAAGCCGGAGCTGCGCGTCACGTTCGATCGCGACCGGGCGGAGGACCTCGGCGTTCCGGTGCGCGACGTCGCGGCCGCCCTGCAGACGTTCCTGGGCGGTCGCCGAGTGAGCACGTTCACCCGCAACGACAAGCTGTACTACGTCATGGTGCAGCTCGACTCCACTCACCGCAACACGCCGAGCGACATGTCGGGGATCTACCTGCGGGGACGCGGCGGACAGCTGGTGCAGCTCGGCGCCCTGGCGAAGGTCGATGAGGGCGTGGGCCCCAGGCAGATCAACCACTTCAACCGTGTGCCGTCGTTCACGCTGTCGGCGTCTCTGATCCCCCCGTTCGCTCAGGGTGAAGCGCTCGATTCGCTCGATCGGTTGGCCCGGCGGGTGCTGCCCCCGGGAAGCACGACGGCGCTGGCGGGTGACTCACGCGAGTTCAGAGAGAGCGGTGGCGCGCTCTACTTCGCGTTCGGCGTCGCCTTGCTGGTGGTGTTCATGGTACTCGCCGCGCAGTTCGAGTCCATGCTCCACCCGTTCACCGTGCTGCTCGCGGTGCCGCTCGCCGTGACCGGCGCGCTGGCGACGTTGACGCTGGCCGCGGTGCTCCACCGATCGGGCGCCACGATCAACCTGTACAGCGAGATCGGCATGATCCTGCTGATCGGGCTGGTGAGCAAGAACTCGATCCTCCTTGTGGAGTACACCAACCAGCTGAAGGCCAAGGGCCTCGATACCTTCGCGGCAGTGATCGAGGCGGGCCGGATCCGGCTGCGGCCGATTCTCATGACGTCGGTCGCGACCATCATGGGCGCGGTACCCGTCGCCTGGGGAGTGGGTGCCGGCTCCGCGGCGCGTAAGCCACTCGGCTACGCGATCGTGGGAGGCATCTTCTTCTCCACGGTCCTCACGCTCTTCGTTGTGCCCGTGGCCTACACGCTGCTCGACCGGCTCACGGCCCGCGAGCCGAGTGGCGTGCCTTTGGGCAAGCCCGTGGAGGCAGACTGATGCTCGCGCTCGTGACAGCGTTTCAGCTGCAAGCGGCGGCCGTCGCGCCCATGCCCGACGACTCGCTCCCGACGGTGACCCTGGCGGAAGCGTTGCGGCGCGCCACGGGGCTCGACCCGAATTACGTCGCGGCGGTGGGCCAGGTGGACAACGCGAGGTGGGCACGGCGCAGCGCGTTCTCGGTGTTCTTGCTCCCGGCAGTAGGGGTCGAGACGGACGCCACCAAGAACATCCCACAGTTCTTCAACTTCGGCACGCTCAAGCCCGAGTCGTACGCCGTCTCCGCTCAGGTGGCGTTGCGCTACGACCTCTTCACGGGAGGACAGAAGGTTGCCGAACTGACGCGCTCGGCCGCGGCGCTGGACGGCGCGCACGCGGGGGAGCTTCTAGTGCGGTTCGGCTCCGCTCTCCTCACCGAGGCGACCTACTACTCCGTGCTCGCGGGCAGCGAGCTCCTGCGGGTAGCGCGGGAGCGGGTCCAGCGTGCCCAGCAGCAGCTCGGCGTCGCGCGGGCGCGGGTGACCACCGGTGCCGCCGTGCAGACCGATTCGCTGCAGCTACGGCTAGAGTTCAGCCGGGCGCGAGTCGGTCTGGTGCAGCAGGAAGCCGCCGTCCGGGTCGCACGACTTACGCTCGGGAGCCGGGTGGGCGCCACGGGCCCGGTGGACGCCGCTCCGCTCGACAGCGTCCTGCCCAGCGCTCTGCCCATGACGCTCGACGCCGCTGTGGACGAGGCGGCGAGCCAAGGGCCGGCGTATCGGCTGGCTCGGGCCAACGAACGCCAGGCGGCGGCGATCTTCCGAAGCCGGCTGGGCACACTCCTGCCACGCCTCAGTCTGAGCGGCGTCGGGATCGCGTACGACAACCGCTTCTACCCGACGAGCGCAAAGTTCACGCAGCTCACGTTGACGGCGACGCTCCCGATATGGGACAACTTTCAGCGGCAGACTCTGATCAGTCAGGCGCGCGTAAGCCGCGACGTCTTCCGGGCAGCGCGCGATTCCGCGGAGCGCTCGGTTCGGCGCGACGTCGTCGCTGCCTATGAGGGCTTCACGACGGCCCGGGCCACGGTGGACCTCGCGGCCGAGCAGGCGCAGGTGGCGCGCGAGAACTATCGGGTGCAGCAAGCCCGGTACCGGACGGGCGCGACCACCATCCTCGACCTCTTGAAGGCGCAGTCCGACCTGGACGATGCCGACGCGACCCTCGTGCAGGCGCGCTACGCCGCGCGACTGGCCCTCGCGGGCCTCGAGACCATCCTCGGCCGGCGCCTGTTTCCCGAACCGCAACAGAAATGAGTGTGATCAACATGACGCGTAGTGCGTGGTGCGTGGTTGTCGCCGGAGCGGTGGCCGCTCTCGGCGGTTGCAGGAAGGGTAAGGCCGGCGGAGCGGCCGGCTTCGGCGGCGGCGCTCCGATGGGCATGCCCGTCGAGGTCGCGGTTGCGCGCGTCGACACCGTGCGCGACGAGATCGCCGCGACGGGCCAGATCGAAGCCGTGCAGTCGATCGACCTCCGCCCCGAGGTGGACGGCCGCATCGTCGACATCCAGGTGCGCGAGGGACAGGAGGTCGACCAGGGGACGCCGCTCTTCAAGGTGGACGACGCCCAGCTCAAGGCCCAGGTCGCCCAGCTCGAGGCCCAGCGGGATCTCGCCCAGCAGGCCCTGGCGCGCGCCAAAGAGCTGGCGCAGCAGAACGCCTCCTCGGCGGCGGACCTGGAAAAGGCCGAGGCGGAAGCCCGCAGCGCCCAGGCGCAGTACGACCTGCAGCGCATCCGGCTCGACCGCACGACCGTGCGGGCGCCCTTCGCCGGCGCCGTGGGGCAGCGCTACGTCAGCCTCGGCGACTATGTCACCAACACCACCAAGCTGCTGTCGCTCCATACCGTCAACCCGCAGCGCGCGTCCTTCGAGGTACCGGAGCGGTTCGCGCGCCAGCTGCGACTCGGACAGGACGTGTCGTTCCGCGTCGCCGCCATCGCCGGTCGCGACTTCACCGGACAGGTGGACTTTGTGGACCCGGTGGTGCAGCTCCCCGGCCGAACCATCCTCGTCAAGGCGCGGGTGCCCAATCCCGCCCGGTTGCTGCAGCCCGGGATGTTCATCGAGGCGCACCTGGTGACCGCCGTGCGTCCCAAGGCCATCGTCGTGCCCGAGGAAGCAGTGGTGCCGGCCGAAGGAGCCAACGCGGTGTGGGTCGTAGTGGACGCGAAGGCAACCCGGCGACCGGTGGACCTGGGCGTCCGCACGCCTGGGTTCGTCGAGGTGACGAAAGGCGTGAATGCGGGGGAGCAGGTCGTAGTGGGCGGCCTGGAGCTGCTCGCGCCCGGCGCGCCGGTCATGCCAAGGGTGGTGGAGCGGGGGGCGAAGGCGGCGCCGGCGCAGGCCGCTGCCGGCTCGAGCCCACGCTAGGCGGCCGCCCCGCTACCGCGCGATGAGCCCGAGCGCCTGGTCGCGAATCGCGCGGAACCCCGTCTCCGACCGCCCGGCGTCCGCGTCGTTGGTCGTATTGAAGGCCGCGATCACGGCGGCGCGCGTGCGCGGATTCAGGTAGAAAAACGACCGGAACCCGGCCTGATGACCCGTATGGCCGATGAAGCGGACGCCGTCGCGCCAGAGCACGAAGAACGACAGGCCCATCGAGTCTCCCGGCGCCGTCGAGTCCTCGGTCGCAACCACGGGCCGCCACATCTCCTCGAGCGAAGAGCGCGCGAGCAGCGTGTCGCCTCCCGGCCCGTCCCCCGCCCCGGCCAGGAACGCCACCCAGCGGCCCACGTCATCGAGCGGCGCGTTCCAGCCGCCGTTCGGGATCGTGATCCCGGGATCGAAGTCGCGTCCGTTCGCCACCACCGCGACGCGCCCCGCGCTGTCCTTTACGACGTCGTAGTTGTTGGACCGCTGGGGTGCTAGGGCGTACGGCGTCGCGCCGAAGTAGCTGTGCGTGATGCCGAGCGGCAACCAGAGGTTCTTGTAGACGTACGCCTCGTAAGGATCGCCCGTCAGCTGCTCGAGGATGCGCGCCAGATAGATGAACGCGGGGTTCGAGTAGCCGTAGCGCGTGCCCGGCCGGAACAGCATCTCCTGATACGGCATCATCGCCACGAGCTGCTCCCATCGCGTGGGCTCGAACGGCTCCCACGGCTTGCCGGCCTTGTACGGCCACGTAGGGTCCTGAAAGCCGGCGGAATGCGACAGCAGCATGCGAAGCGTGATGTCGTCGAGCGAGCCGAAGGTGTCGTGCACCTGGCGGAGCTCGGGGATCCAGCGCGTCACGCGGTCGTCAAAGGACAGCCGCCGGCGGTCGCGGAGCTGCATGATCGCGACCGCCGTGAGCGTCTTGGTGATCGACCCCCAGTGGAAGATCGTGTGCTCGTCCACCCGCTGCCCGAGCGCGCGATCGGCGAACCCGTAGTCGTGACGCGCGATCACACGCCCGTCGCGCATCACGAGGGCGCTCCCGCCCACGACGCTGTCGCCAGCGGCGTACGCGTCGAAGGCGCGCACGAACAACGCCCAGCCGGCGGGCGAACGCTGGGCGCGTACGTCGTCGGGCGCGGCGGCAAGCAGCGCCCCTCCACACAGGATAACGAGCGGTCGCACGATCGGGAGAAAATACCCGCCGCCTCGCCGGCGTCGAGCCTACTTCACGGGACTACCCGAGTGGGGGTGAGGCGGTCGGTGGTAGTGCCGTCGCCTACTTGCCCGAAGATGTTGCCGCCCCAGCAGTACACGGCGTGGTCGGTAGTGACGCCGCAGGTATGCTGATCTCCCGCGCTCACGTGCAGGAAGTGCACCTCTCCGACCACGAGCGTCGGGGCGTTCCGCTGGGCCGTGGTGCCGTCGCCGAGCCCTCCATCGGCGTTCGAGCCCCAGCAGTATGCTGCGTCTTCGGGGGTCACCGCGCAGGCGTGGGAAGACCCAGCGCTCACCTCGACGAAATGCAACCCTCCCGCCGCTTCCGTGGGGCTGAGGCGCCCGACGTTGGTTCCGTCGCCGAGCCGGCCACCACCGCCCGAGCCCCACCAATCCGGAATGGTCGTCCAGATCGTTGTCAGCGCCGCTCCGTCCGAGCTCACTGCACCACTCGCACCGGAGCGAACCTGTGCTGGGTGGTTCCGTCGCCTAGCCCACCGTAACTGTTGTAGCCCCAGCAATACGCGACCTTGCCGGTGGTGATCCCGCAGGTGTGCACATTGCCGGCCGTCACCACCGCAAAGGTGAGTCCGCCGCTCACCGACGTCGGCGTCGCCCGAGCGTCGGTTGTGCCGTCGCCGAGTTGGCCATAGATGTTGTCGCCCCAGCAGTAGGCCAGGTTCCCGGTGGTGACCCCGCAGCTATGTCGGCTTCCGGCGTCAAGCTGCGCGAAGCTCAGCGCGCCCGAGATCGGCGCGGGAGTCGCGGTCCAGCCCTCGCCCCAGCAGTATGCTTCCCGCCCGGCGGTGAGCCCGCAGGTGTGGAAGTCGCCCGTACTGATCAGCGCGAAGGTCAGGTTGCCGGCGACCGGCGTCGGCGAGTCCCGGTGGTAGGTCGGCGTGCCATCGCCCAGCTGACCCTCGACATCTCGTCCCCAGCAGTAGACGAGATTGCCGGTCGTGACACCGCACGTGTGGATCGTCGCGCTTAGCTGCCGGAAGGTCAAACCTCCGGCCACAGCAGTGGGCGTCGTCCGTTGACTGGTCGTGCTGTCGCCCAGCTGTCCCAGGTCGTTGCGGCCCCAGCAATAGGCCGTGTTGCCCGTGGTGACCCCACAGCTGTGGTCGTGGCCAGCGCTCACCTGCGCAAAGCTCAGACCCCCCGCCACCGGCGTAGGCTCCTGTCGCTGGGCGACCGAGCCGTCGCCCAGTTGACCGAATTCGTCGAGGCCCCAGCAATAGGCGACGCCCTCGATCGTGACCCCACAGGTGTGCTCCCACCCGGCGCTCACCTGCGTGAACCTCAGCGCGCCGGTGACAGGCCCGGGCGTCTCGCGCTGGGTGGTCGTGCCATCGCCCAGCTGGCCGAGCACATTGTTTCCCCAGCAGTAGGCAAACCCGGCGATCGTGACGGCGCACGTGTGGAGGCCACCCGCGCTCTCCAGCACGAACGTCAGGCGCACCCTGAACGGGGCGCTCGGCGCGGGAGTCAGCCCGGCGCTCGAGGCTCGCAGCACGAACCCGTCCCCCGGTAGGGCCACGCTCAAGGCGTCGAACTTGGCGACGCCGTTCGCGGCCGCGACCGTGCTGATCCCGCTGAGCGCCGCGCCGACGGGATTCGCGAATAACGCAACCGTCACTTGGGCGGCGGCGTCGGTGACGACGTTGCCGAACGCGTCCTCGATCGCCACTTGCACCGCCGGCCGGAACGGCACCTGACCCTCGGCCGTCTCGGGCTGCGAGAGAAACCCGAGTCGTGCGGCTGCACCCGGGGAGACGGCGAACGGAACGCTCGTCGCGGGGGCCAGGGACGTCGCCGTGGCTGAGAGGGTGTAGCCCGCGCCCGCCTTGTCGAGCCGCAGGTCGCTGAAGGTGGCGACGCCGCTCACCGCCGTGCGCGTCGTCGTGCCCGCCAGCACCGCGCCGCCGGGATTCGCGCTCAGGCTCAGGGTCACAGCCGGCTCAGCACCGGGCACGCGGTACCCGATGGGGTCCCGGATCTCGACTCGGATCGCCGGCGCGATGGCAGCGCCCGCCACGGCGTCGGTCGGCTCGCTGATAAACGCGAGCTGGTTGCCGGCCGGCGCCGTCGACTCGCGGCAGGCGGCCCAGACCAGCATGAGGAGGGAGAGGCCGGCTCTCGCTCTCACTGCACGACTCGAGTGGGGAGCAGGCGCTGCCCCGTGGTTCCGTCGCCGAGCTGCCCGCGGTCGTTCCAACCCCAGCAATAGAGCGATCGGGCGGTCGTGACGCCGCACGTGTGCGCGAACCCGCTACTCACCGCAACGAACGTGAGGTTCCCGCTCACCGCCGCCGGTTGCAGGTGCGCGTCCGTGGTGCCGTCGCCGAGCCGACCGTAGCCGTTGTAGCCCCAACAGTACGCGGCTCCGCCCGTGGTGACGCCGCACGCGTGCGCATACCAAGCGCTGACTTGAGCGAATCTCAAGCCTCCCGCCACGGGAGTGGGCTCGAGCCGCTGTTGCGTGGTGCCGTCGCCCAACTGGCCGGCGCCATTGAAGCCCCAACAATACGCCTCGTTGCCCGCCGTGAGGCCGCAACTGTAGCCGTCTCCTGCGTTCACTTGGACGAGCGTCAGGGTGCCTTGGACGCGCGTGGGCGTGAGCCGGTCAGCGAGGGTGCCATCCCCGAGCTCGCCGTTGGCGTTCGACCCCCAGCAGTACGTCGCGCCGGTGGTGGTGACGCCGCACGTGTGGTACGTCCCGGCGCTCACGTGAGCGAAGTTGAAGC
>DATNOR010000090.1:0-1856 GCA_035601235.1 Gemmatimonadales bacterium | reverse complement strand
CAGGGATTCGTCCAGGAGATCACCCTCGGGCGCCACCGGCTCGTCGCCGACGAGCCCGTGTCTGCCGGAGGCAGCGACCGCGGCCCCGGACCCTACGATCTGCTGCTGGCGGCGCTGGGGGCCTGAACGTCCATGACCATCGCGCTGTATGCGCGACGAAAAGGATGGCCCCTCGAGCGCGTCACCGTTCGGCTCCGCCACTCGCGAATCCACGCCGTTGACTGCGCCGAATGCGAGACCAAGCAGGGTCTGCTCGACCGGATCGAGAGCGAGATCGCTCTGGACGGGGCGCTCGACCAGGAGCAGCGTACCAAGGCACTGGAGATCGCCGAGAAGTGTCCCGTGCATCGGACGCTCACGTCGGAGATCAACATTCAGACCAGACTGGTGTGAGGAGGACCCGGTATGACCGGTACGCCGCCCGCCGCAACGGTGACTTTGCTCGTCAGGATGCTGCGTGAAGCGTTCGAGGGGCCGCCCGGTCCCTGGACCTACTTCACCGACACATCCTCGGGGACCGGGGTGTTCGGCACCATCGGCGGGTTGAGCGCCGCCGCGGCGTCGCGGCCGGGGGGACCGGGCGGCACGACGATCGCTGGCCACGTGCACCACCTGAGCTCGAGCGTGGCCCTCTCGAGCAAGGGCCTGCGGGGAGAGCCGACGTCGCGCGACCGCAGTCGCAGCTGGACCGTGTCCGTGGTCGACGACGCCGCGTGGGCTGCGCTCCGGACGCGGCTGCGCGAGGAATACGACCGGCTGGTGGTCGCGGTGGAGATGCACGCGCGCTGGGACGAGGACGCGCTGGGTGTGGCGCTCGGCGCCGTCGCACACACGGCGTACCATCTCGGCGCCATTCGGCAGCGGCTCGAGCCGGCCTAGCGCCGCTCCGCCGCCCGTAACCCCAGCACGCCGTTGATCCATCGCACCAGCGGCAACATGAGGCGGAAGTCGGCTTCGAGCAGCGCCGGCAGCCGGGCGCTCACCACCTGGGCGTCCGTCAACGCCCGGCCCATCACGAACGACTGGAACTTGAGCCACCGCGCCGCCGGGTGATCGGGGGCGAAGCCGCGCGGCACGCGGCGGAGCACCGCTTCGTCGGACAGTCCGCCGAACCGCCGCAGCACCCTTCGGTCGGTCGCGATCTTGGTGAATTGCTTCGGGTC
Organism: Gemmatimonadales bacterium; assembly: GCA_035601235.1. GTDB lineage: Bacteria > Gemmatimonadota > Gemmatimonadetes > Gemmatimonadales > GWC2-71-9 > AG41. The sequence continues at coordinate 693 of DATNOR010000090.1, read as the reverse complement.
TCGGGCGATGGCTTCGCGCAGCGCCCGCAACGCCTCGCGTGCCGGCATCCACATACCGCCGCCGAGAAACGAGTCGCCCGGCGCGATCTGGAAGTAGAACCCGGCGCCGCCGCCCGCGGCCTCGCGGCCCACCGCGCGCGAGCCGTCGCGATGGTAGAACCAGCAGGCGGCGTGGGTCTTGTACGGGGACTTGTCGGCCGAAAACCGGATGTCGCGGTAGATCCGGAACAGCGAGCGTTTGGGGTCGCCGACGATCTCGGGCGCGAGTCGCGCCAGGCGCACGTCCATCTCCTCGATGAGATGGCGCATTGGCTGCTGCACGACCGCTTCGTATTCGGCGCGGTGGCCCTCGAACCACGCCCGGTCGTTGTGACGCTTGAGGCCGCGCAGGAATGTCAGGGTCGCCGTCGAAAACAGCATTCTCTCCTCCGTCTATCGCATCTCGCGGGCGCCGCGTAGACTGCCTGCGTGCGCATCGGCATCGACCTCGGCGGAACGAAGATCGAAGGGATCGCGCTGTCCCCCGCCGGCGAGGAGATCGCCCGGCGACGGGTGACCACGCCGCCCGATTACCTGGCGTTGCTCGACGCCGTCGCGCGGCTGGTGCGGGAGCTCGACCGCGCCGCCGGCGAGGCCGGTACGGTGGGCATGGGCATTCCGGGGGCGGTCGTGCCCCACACTGGGCTCGTGAAG
>DATNOR010000089.1:0-21382 GCA_035601235.1 Gemmatimonadales bacterium | reverse complement strand
TGTCTCTTTTTCAGAGCACGATTCAGCCCAGGAGTGCGACCCACGGCATCCACACCGCACACATCGCCGTATCGTCCACCGACCGCCTGATCCCCGACCTGTGGGAAATCTCCAAGGAATGCACTCGGCGCGGTCTGTCTCCGATCCTGCATATCGAGAGTCACGGCACCAAGCTGGGCTTGGGGCTCGACGCCAACCATCCGGTTCCCTGGGAGGCCTTGGTTCCGCCGCTTCGCGCGATAAATGAAAACTCGAAGATGAACCTCGTCGTGACCCTCGCCGCTTGCCATGGGATGGCCATAGTGCGGGGCCTCACGCCGCTTCAACCCTCGCCCGTGTGGGGGCTGTTCGGCCCCAACGAGCAAGTGCACGAGAAAGAAGTGGAGGAGGGATACCAGAAGTTCTACGCGGCGTTGCTGGATACGCTCGACCTGAACGGGGCGGTTCGCGCCCTTCAAACCGGAGGTGTGTGGTGCCCTGAGGGTTGGCACTTCCGTTCAGCGGAGTTTTTCCTCGCCCTGGTCTACGGACACTTCCTGAACGGGCGCCGCCGGCCCGGCGAGCGCGCAGAGGCGGAGCGCCGTCTCGTGGTCAAGCTTCGTCGACGGGCTCGCAAGAACCGGAGCCTCACGCTTCCTTCCGACGTGCGACGCCGCGTTCGGCGACAGCTCGGGGACGAGGAGCGGCACTTTCAACGCATCCGGCGTCGTTTCCTCATGCTTGACCGACTTCGCGAGAATGAGTTGCGCTTCCCGCTCACACGCCAGGATTGCCTCCGCGTGTGGGAGGAACAGCGGGTGGCTTACGAGGCCTACGACTCCCCTGCCGAGTCCTGACGACGTAAGCGCCGCACCGGTATCGCTTCTGTCTCGTACGCGAGCGGTGGGGGGTGCCAGGAACGGCACCGGAGGACAGGAATTGAGCACAACACAACGGCCCCGCATGACCGGGGCCGTGTCCAAAGTCTGGTGTCCTGCCGTTGGACGAGGGGCCAGCGCGACGGCAAGAATCTACATTATGACCCCGTAAGCCGTAGGGGCAGCATGCTGTGCCCCTACACGACGTCTCAGGTCAGGCGTTCCTTGCCGAGCCCATAGAATTTCCCAAGGCCGACGTTGCGGGCGCACCACAGTTGCGCGCACCGAGTTGGGATTGTACGGTAGGGCCGAACACCACCCGAGGAGGTGGGGCCGTGAGTCAAGCAAACGGCCACAAGCGAAGCGAAACGCTCACTCGCCTCGGCGACTGAGCGCGAAGCCCCCGAGGGTCTGCTAGGGCCTCTCGGGGGCTTCTCTTTTCACGGTCCCAGCACGACCCCCTGTGTCTGCCCGTGCTTGGTGTCGACGTCGTAGGCACGGTTTCTGGCGCGGCCGTCCGCTACGATCTGCTCCGCCGTGCGCGACGCCGAGTCCCCCGCTTCGCGGCAGCTCGGGGCGCGGACCGCCACCAGCGCCGCGGTCAGGTCGCGCGCGTTACGCTCCGCGATCGCCCGATGCCCGGCTTCGTGCAGCCGCACGTGCTCGAGGTACTTGCGCCACGCCGCGACGACCTCGGGAGCGGCGCCCCGCGGCGCGGCCCAGCGGGGCAGGGTGATGGCCACGTCGAGGGTGACCCGCACATCGCGCAGCGCGCACGCGTCGCTACTCGGCACCTCGTGGTACGTCCACTCGAGGTTCCACACCGTGAGCGCGTCGCGCGACTCGCCGCCGTCCTTGGGTCCGAGACGGCGGATCTGGTCGCGCAGGGCGCCGGTGCTCGAGCCGTCGATGTCGTAGTAATGCTCGCGGACCGTGATCGTGGGCCGCACCGCCTCCGGCGCGGCGGCGGGCGCGGGCCCGGCCGCCGGAGTGGGCGGGGGACCAGAGGAGCACGCGAGCCCGAGGGCCGCCGCCGCGAGGATCGCTCGCCGCATGCGCGGGCTACGCGAGCGAGATGTCGTGCTCGATCACCAGATTCAGCGGCAACCCCTGGATCTCGAGCCGGGCGCGCGCCTTCAGGGTCTCCGTACCCTTGAGCTTGCCCGATCGCACGGCCGCGTCGACGCTCTTCTCGATCTCGCGCTGGGCGTCGACGCCGAAGTGCTTCAGGAACTTGCGGACGGAAAGATTGAACGCCTCATCGTTCATGGGGTCACCTTGAAGACTTGATCGTGCTGCCGCGTGCGCTCGGTCACCTGAATCGCGACCTCGTCGCCGACGTTCGCCTGGGTCACTTTCTGGTGATTCACTTCCATCGAGCCGATCGGCGCGGTGAAATCCGTCGTATGTCCGTGGAACCGCAAGCGGTCGCCCACCGCCAGCCCGCCCTCGGTCACGCGCACCACGGCGACGCCCGGCCCCTTGAAGTAGTGCACCACCGTTCCGACCAGCTGCTCCGGCATGCGGGCCCCCCTCCTGACCCTTGAAAAAAGCCGCCCCGCCGCCGGCTAGGGAAGGGGCTCCGGCCCGCTCGCCGGCACGGCCTTGGTGATGGTGCCGACGAGCTGTTGCTGTCGCTCGCCCAGCTGCATCCTGGCATCGTCGCGCAGCCGCTCGCTCGCGTACACCGCGGCCACGGCGCTGCCCGAGCCGCACAGCCGCACCCAATAGGGATGCGTGGCGGCGAGCCGCTCGAACAGCGCCCGCAGCGGAGGATGCCGGCCGAACACCGGAATTTCGAAGTCGTTCCCGCCCAACCGTCCGACGCTGCCCCAGGTCGCGAACGCGTCCTGGGCGAGCACGACCGGCCCGTGCACCGGCGGCTCCGGATTGAGCTGGTCCCACCAGTGGTAGGCATCTGGCGTGGCCACGCCCAGCGTCGGCACCGCGAGGAGGACCGGGGCGGGGGGGGGCGGCGTGAGCCGGAACAGCCGCTCGCCGCGACCCCACGCCACGGCCGCGGGCGCGCCGCTCGCGAAGAACGCCACGTCGGCGCCGAGCTGGGCCGCGAAGTGGAGCAGCTCGGGGCGCGGCACGGCGTCGGCCGCCAGCGCGTTCACGGCGTGTAGCGTCGCGGCCGCGTCGCTCGAGCCGCCGCCCAGACCGGCGCGAACGGGGATGCGCTTGGTGAGCTCGATCGCCACGCCGAACCTGTGACCCGTCGCGTCGAGCACGGCGCGCGCCGCGCGGACCGCCAGGTTCTCCTCGGCCGGGCCCAGGTCAGGCCCGTGGACCGTGAGCGCCACGTCCCCCGTTCCCGGAGAGCGTGATACCGTCAACTCGTCGGCGAGCTCGAGCAGCGCGAACGCGGTCTCGATCTGGTGGTAGCCCCCCGCCTCGCGCGCGAGAATGCGGAGGAAAAGATTGACCTTGGCGTGGGCGGAGGTACGCACCCGGTCCGGGGGCGACGCCACGCTCACCCACCCGTCGTCGCCGCGGTGCGGAGCTCGCCGAGGCGCAACCGCAGCCGCGAGAGCGAGTACAGCCCCAGCAGCGTGATCGGCAGGAACGTGCTCGCGTGGTAGGCGACCGCGTAGCTCACCGCGCGGGTCGCGTCGATGCCGTACAGGGCGAGCGTCGCTCGGGTCGCCGCCTCGAACACCCCGATAAACCCCGGCGAGCTCGGCAGCGCCACGCCGAACCCGATGATTCCCTGGAGCAGGAACGCCCCCACGGGGGGGACGGGCAGCCCGAACGCGCGAAAGCACACGGCGAACGCCGCGGCGTTCACCAGCCACTGCACGACCGACCAGAACACGACCGCGAGGAAGCGGCCCGGGTTCTTGAGCACCTCGAGTCCGGCGACCAGTCCATCGGCGATCTGCGTGATCCAGTCCGCGAGGCGCCCGGGCAGGACGGCATGCGTCACGCGACTGAGCAGCGCGAGCCAGGGCGCGGGGCGATGTACCACCAGCACGGCCACCACGAGCACAACGCCGAAAACAGCGGCCGCGGTAGTCGTGATGGCGGAGACCGACGTCCGGCCGATGTCGGCTTGGTGGGGAAAGGCGGACGAGCCGATCGCGACGGCCATCAAGCTTACGAGCATCAATCCGTCTAACACCCGCTCCACGCCCACCGAGGCGAGGGCCGTCGAGAAGCGCACCGGCAACTGGCGCGACGCCACGTACGCCCGGGCGAACTCGCCGGCGCGCACCGGGAGGAGGTTGTTCGCCATGAAGCCGATCGCGGTGGCGTGCCACAGCGCTCCCAGCGGGTAGGCGCCGCCGCCCGCATCGCGCAGGATGAGCCGCCAGCGGACCGTGCGGATCGGGAAGGTGAGCGTCGCGAGCGCGACCGTCGCCAGGATGAGCCCGCGGTTCGCCCGGCGCACGCTTTCCACCAGGTCGCGGGCATTGACGCCGTGCAGCGCCCAGGCCAGCAGCCCGAGCGTGATCCCGAGCCCCACGACCCACGCCCAGCGCGATGCAGCGGCGCGGTTAGGAGCGAGCGGCGCGGTCGGGATTCGGCTCGAGGGCGAGGGCAACGAGGTCGCAGACTTCGTCGACGAGGGCGCGGAGCGAGTCGCCGGTCGCCTGCCGCGCCGCGGCCCGCAGCTCCTGGGCGCGCGCCAGCGCGCGGTCGCCGCGGTACAGCAGGCTGCGGACGTCGACCACCGACGGCTCTGGTCCCGTGGAGGGCGAGACGGGCGGAACGGTCGTCCCCGGGCCGGCGAGCAGCTCGTCCAGCGACGCGGCGCCGATCCCGCCGCCCGACAGCCGCTGATATACGGTCCAGGACCCGACCAGGTCGGCGGTCTCGGGCACCGGCTCGTCGGCGCGCGGCGCCGGCGGTCGGGGAGGAGCGGGTGGAGGAGAGGAAGGGACTGGGCGCGGCAGCGGCGTCGGCGCTCCGGGCTTCACGGCGCGGATGGCCGCCGTGATCACATCGAGCTCCGCCGCGAGCGCCTCTTCGTCGCCGCCGCCCGAGCGCGCCAGCACGTCGCCGGCGCGGCGCAGCTCGGCGGCGATGGCGGCCGGACTCGTGACCGCGACGCCGGAGGCGACGGCCTCGCGGGCGGCGATCGCGAATTGCGCCACCCGATCGGCGAGCGCGCCGCCTCCGGCGTTGGCGAGCGCGCGGAAGGTGGTACCGAGCGTGTGGGCGCGCAGCTCGCGCTGGGTCGCGGACGGCGCCCGTTCCAGCGAGTCGGCCGCCTGGCGCAGGTGATCGCCATGGCTCACGAGCTCCAGCCGGCCCAGGGTCGAAGGGCGGGCGGCGGGAATGCCGCGCGACACGATGTGCGGGCCCGAGTCGCTGTAGTAGAGCGAGCCGATCGACACCACGTCGGGCTCGCTCTCCATGAACCGGACGAGCTGAGCGGCGAACTGGCGGAATTCAGGACCTTCGGGGTCGGGGCGGCCGCGCTCGGCGACCTCGCGGGCGGCGCGGGCGATCGCGGTGGCCCCGGCCTGAAACAGCTCGCTCACGTTGGCGGGCGGGTCGATGCCGGCGCGCGACAGCTCGGCGATGGCGCGCTCCAGCCCCTCGAGCAGATCCGGGAGCGGGGGCAGGTCGTTCACGGCGGCGAGACCGCGCAGCGGCTGCAGCGCCCGCAGCACGTGCTGCAACGGGTCGGACGCGAGCGGGTTGGCGCGCAGCGCCTGGGCCGCCCGGTCGAGCGCGCTCGCAATCGCCGCCCCTTCGCGGGCCACGAACGCCCGCGCGCCCGCGTCCAGTCCCAAGGCTTCGGCGGCGCGCACCTGGGCCGAGGGCCGCCCGGCGAGCTGCTCGAGCTCCTGCGCGAGCGCTTCCGCCTTGGCGGTGTCACCGTCGCTCCAGGCCGGCGCCCGGCGCACGAAGATCTTGAGGTCGTCCACGCCGCGCACGGCCAGCTGCTTGGTCTGCGGATCCCACGCCCGCCGCCCCTCGCGCACCGCCCGCGCCAGCGACTCGAGCGCGGCGGCGGTGCGCGCGATGGCGTGGTGGTTGGCCATCAGCGCGCTGCCGCGCAGCGCGCGGGCCAGACGGACCAGCTCGTCGGCGTTGGGGCTGTCGCCCGCGGCGAGCAGACCGTCGAGCCGCTCGAGGTACTCCCCCGCCTCGAGGGCGAAGAAGTCGGACATGCCGAGCGGTTTGGGGGGAGGTCCGGTCATGGCGCTACCAAGCTAAGCCTTTCGGGCCTCGTCGACCAACTGCCGCATGCGGCGCACCGCCTCTTCCATTCCCCAGAATACCGCGTTGCTGACGATCGAGTGCCCGATGTTGAGCTCTTCGATGTCGGGGATGCCGGCGACGGGCTGGACGTTCTCGTACGTCAGGCCGTGTCCGGCGTGGACCGCGAGGCCGCGGGCGCGGGCGTGGGCCGCCGCGCGCGCGAGCGCCCGCAACGCGGCGTCGCTCTTGCGCCACGTGCGGGCGTAGCGGCCCGTGTGCAGCTCGATCGCGGGCACCTCGAGCTCGGCGGCCCGATCGATGGTCGCGCGGTCGGGGTCGATGAACAGGCTGACGCGGATGCCGGCGCGCGTGAGGCGGCGCACCGCGGTCGCGATGCGGGCGTCGCCGCGGCGCAGCGCCAGCCCACCCTCGGTGGTGATCTCGCGGCGTCGCTCGGGGACGAGCGTGGCCTGGAACGGCGCGGTGCGCGCCGCGATGCGCACGATCTCGGGTGCCGCCCCGAGCTCGAGGTTCAGCACGGTGCCCACCGACGCGGCGAGTGCGCGCACGTCGGCGTCCTGAATGTGGCGCCGGTCCTCGCGCAGGTGCACGGTGATGCCGTCCGCGCCGGCGCGCTCCGCGGCCGCCGCGGCCCGCGCCGGGTCGGGCTCGTCGGTCCGGCGCGCTTCGCGCAACGTCGCGACGTGATCAATGTTGACGTAGAGCCGCATGCCGTCTTACCTTCGGGTCACTCCGACCCACTCGAGGACGCGTTCGTGAGGCCACGACTGCTCGTGCTCGTCGCGCTGGGCGCCCTCGCGTGCGGGGGCGGGCGCGGGTCGCAGACGCCCGCGCCGCAGTCGCTGCCGGAATCCCTGGCGCAGTTCATGTCCGCCGTCAAGGCGAACGACCTCGACCACATGAAGGCCCTGTGGGGCACGGAGCGCGGTCCCGCCTCCGGATGGATGAAGGGCGAGGAGTTGAAGCAGCGTCTCACCGTGCTCCAGATCTATCTGAACCACGTCGGGTATCGCGTGATCGAAGGCCCGCTCCCCGTGACGAACAAGGACGAGCGACGCATGTTCCGCGTCGAGCTGCAGCGGGCGACCTCGTGCATCGTGGTGGTTCCGATCGAGCTCGCACATGCGAAAGACGGTCGTTGGCTCGTCGTCGGCACCGACCTCGCGGCGGTCGGCAACCCCTCGGAGCCGTGCAAGCGCTGAGGCCGGTGGAACCGGGCGAGCCGCTCGAGTGTTCAGTTAGTCGGTGAGCTCGAGCAGGATGCCCGCGGTCGCCTTCGGGTGCACGAAAGCGATGCGCCGGCCGCCGGCCCCGCGCCGCGGGACGTCGTCGATCAGACGATACCCCGCGGCGCGGCAGCGTTCGAGCGCCCCGTCGAGGTCGGGCACGCGGTAGCACAAGTGATGAATGCCCGGCCCCCGCTTGGCGAGGAACCGCGCGACAGGGCCATCGCGATCGCTCGGCTCCAGCAGCTCGACGTGGACGTCGCCCAGCGCCAGGGCGACGATAGTGGCACCGTCGGCCGTTTCCGGCTGCCCCGGCTCGAGGCCAAGCACGTCCCGGTAGAAGGGCAGGGCGGCGTCGATCGACGGGACGGCGATGCCCACGTGGGAGACACGGACGCGTGACGCGGTCATGATGCCCGTCAACATAACGATTGCACCAGAGGGAGTGGAGAGGTCATGGCAGCGGAACATCTCGTGGCGGTCACGGACGCGACGTTCGGCCTGGAGGTCGAGCAGCACAAGGGGCTCGCCATCGTCGATTTTTGGGCGACGTGGTGCGGGCCCTGCCACATGGTCACGCCGATCCTCGACCAGCTCGCCGGCGAGTACGTCGGCAAGCTGAAGGTGACCAAGGTGGACGTGGACGCCAACCAGAAGACGGCGATGCGCTTCAACGTGCGCTCAATTCCGAGTATTCTATTCTTCAAGGACGGGCGGCACGTGGATACGCTGGTGGGCGCGTACCCGAAGCCGGTATTCGAGCAGAAGATCCAGCAACACCTGTCGTAGCATCCTCCCCGGAGGTCCATGCGCGCGAGCACCGCTCGCCTGATGAACTCGCCGGTTCGCCTCGCGGACCTCACGTTCCCGCAGGTGAACCGGCTGATTCATCGCACCCGCCTGGCCTTCATCCATCTCGACAACTTGCTCGCCTTCGCCAAGCGCGACCGGGACGGCCGCGTGGACGGCTACATCACCGCGTACCTGCCGGAGGAGTGCCTGCTGCTGTTTTTCCGCAAAGGCGAGGCCGTGAACGCCGCCTCGCTCCACACCGGCGGCCGGCAGGTGGTGACGATCACCGAGGCCCTGAGGCGGATGCGCGCCGAAGTGGAGCGGGGCGAGCTCGCCTACTGCGCCGCGCCGATGGAGCAGCTCGCCTGGATGTATCAGTCGTGCGCCGTCCCGGTCGAGATGCGCAGCGTCGATCCGTCGCAGCCGGGCGCGTTCTTCGCGGCGTTCGCGCGCGACGAGGCCAGCGGCATCCTGGAGCTCACGTCGAACGCACGCGTGTCGTACGTGCGCTTCGACGGGGGACGCTTTGCGAGCGGCTACTTCTGCGACAAGCCGGAGACGACGGGCATTCCGAAGTTCCTCGAATCGCAGTTCCACGCCGGCGCGGACGGGCACGCGCCGGTGTTGACCGCCGCGGGGTTCCCGTACGTCGCCGACTTGCCGCAGCAGGCACCCAACGCGCTGATCAACACATACCGCGAGCTCTACTGGCGCATCGTCGACGAAGTGGACAAGGAATTCCCCGGCGAGGCGCGGCGACGCGCGCAGAAAGTGAGCGCCGGCATCCAGGATGCGCACAAAGCGATCGCGCTGCTGTCGGCGCCGCGCGGGGCCGAGACGCCCGATGCCGTCGTCCAGCCGGAGGAGCTCTCGAGCGCGCTGACCGACTGGTCGCTGCAGCTGCTCGAAGGCGTGGAAGTCATGATGCCGGGGACCGCCCCCAAGATCCTGCGCGAGGCAACGCGGGAGCACCGCTACGTGCTGCAATCGGCCGGCTACTACGGCCGGCTGCCGTGGCAGGTGTCGTGGTGACATGTCCGGCACCCTGTACGTCGTCGCCACGCCGCTCGGCAACCTCGACGACCTGTCGCCGCGCGCCGCCGCTACGCTGAGCCGGGTCACGGCGGTGGCGGCGGAGGACACGCGGCACACCAAGCCGCTGCTGGCGCACGTCGGCTCGCGCGCCGAGCTGCTGAGCTTCCACGCCCACTCGACCGAAGGCGCGCTGCGCCGCATCCTGCACCTGCTGGGCAGCGGCAAGGACGTGGCGCTCGTGACGGACGCGGGCACCCCCACCGTGAGCGATCCCGGCGCCGCGCTCGTCGCCGCGGCGCGCGAGCGCGACATCCCGGTCGTGACCGTCCCGGGCCCCACGGCCGTCGCCGCCGCGCTCTCTGTCTCCGGCCTCGGCGCCGACCGCTACGTGTTTCTGGGGTTCCTGCCGCGCAAGGGCACGGGGCGGCGGCGCCTGCTCGAGACCGTCGCCACGAGCGAGTGGACCGTGGTGCTGTTCGAGGCACCGCTGCGCGTGACGGAGCTGCTCGAAGACCTGGCGGCGGCCTGCGGCGGCGAGCGCCCCGCGGCGGTGGCGCGTGAGCTCACCAAGGTGTTCGAGGAGACCCGCGCCGGGACCCTCACCGAGCTCGCGGGTTATTACGCCGCAGCACCGCCCCGCGGCGAAGTGACGGTCGTGGTGGCGGGGACCGGCAAGCCCGCCCGCGAGGAGCCCCCGCCCGATCCCGAGGCCCGTGCCCGCACGCTGCTCGCCCAGGGGATGACCAGACGCGACGTCGCCGACCAGCTGGCAGCGGAGACGGGGATCCCGAGAAACACGGCGTATCGGTTCGTGAACGACCTGTGAGAGCCCCGGCGATCCTCTTACTCGCCCTCTGCCTGCCCGTCGCCGACGGGGTGCCGGAACGCGGAACGCGGAAGTCGGAACGCGGAACAGGGCAGACCAACGCTCGTGTGTCTGTTCCGCGTTCCGCGTTCCGCGTTCCGCGTTTCGCCACGTTGACAATCGGCCGCTTACATTACGATGGAGGAGGCGACTGGTACACCGGGCCATCCAAGTTGCCCAACCTGCTCGCCGCGATTCGCCAGCGCACCGGCCTTGCCGTGGCCCCGCGCGAGCGCGTGGTCACCCTGTCGAGCCCCGAGCTGTGGGACGTCCCCTACCTCTATATGACCGGTCACGGCAACGTCCACTTCTCGGACGAGGAGCTCCAGACCCTGCGGCGCTACCTGGAGCAGGGTGGATTCCTCCATGCCGACGACGATTACGGCATGGACAAGTCGTTCCGGCGTGAGATCGCCCGCGTGTTCCCGGATCACCCGCTCGTTGAAGTGCCGTTGAATCATCCGGTCTACCATGTCGTGTACGACTTCCCCAAGGGGATTCCCAAGATCCATGAGCACGACGGGTTGCCGGCTCAGGGGTTCGGGATCTTTTTGGGCGACCGCCTGGTCGTATACTATTCCTATCAGTCGGACCTGGGGGACGGGTGGGAGGATCCCGAGGTCCACCACGATCCCCCCGAGCTCCACGAGGCGGCACTACGCATGGGCGTGAACCTGTTCACTTACGCCGTGAGCGCGCTCCCGTGACGGACACGGCGGCCCGGCTGCGGCGGCTGGGGCGCCCACATGCGCTTGCCCGCGCGGGCGCCGTGCTGGTGGCGAGCGCCGGCGCCGCGTTGGCGATCGCCGGGGCCGGCGTGGCGCTGGCCCCGAACGTCGCCGCGGTGCTCGTTGCGTGGCTGTTGATCGGCGGCGTCACCGGGATGGCCGCGCGCCTGGCACTCCGGGCGGGGCGCCACGCCGCGGCGCCGGCCGTCGGGCGGCTCGTCGAGACCGCGACGGGAGGCCGCCCGGGGAGCATCGTCGGGCTCGTCGCCGCGACGACGCCGGCGGGAGCGAGCGCTCAACTGTGGACGCTGGCGGACCGAAAGGCGGTCGCCGTGGTCGATGGCGCCGCGCTCGCGGTGCGTCGGCTACTCGCGCGCGACACGCGCACCTCCCTGTTGGCGGCAACGTTCGCGGCGGCGCTGGGCGCGGTGCTGTTCCTCGCCGCGGCCCCCGCCTCCGGTGCCGGCCGGGCGGCAGCGTTCTGGCATCCACTCCGCACCCTCGCCGACGCGCGCACGCCCGTGCGACTTGTCGTCGACCGCGCGGCGGTACGCCGGGGCGATAGTGTCACGGTGACGATCGAGGTTCCGGCCGCGACGCGTGCCACGCTCTGGACCCGCGGGCCGGGAGAGCCGTGGCAGCCCGCGCCGGTGGCGCTCGACTCGCTGGGACGCGCGCGCCGACGGCTGGGACCGCTGCAAGGGGACCTGTACCTGCGAGCGTCGAGCGGCGGCCGGAGCAGCGCCCAAGTCCGCGTCGCGGTGGCGTTGCCCGCCTTCGTCGCGGGCCTCGAGCTCACGGCGCGCTACCCGAGCTACCTCGGCCGCCCGGACGAGCCGCTGGCGCCCGGTGCCGACACGATCCCGATCCCCGAAGGCACGGTGATCCTGTCCAGCGGGGCGGCGAGTGTGCCGCTCGCGCGCGCGGCGTGGCGTCGGGGAGACGTGCGCGCAGCGCTCACGGTCGCGGGCAGCGCGTTCTCGGGGCGCCTGGCGCCGCGCGGCTCGGGAACGTGGCTGCTCGAGCTCGCCACCGCCGACGGCGCGCCGCTCGAAGGCGACGCGCCCGTGCTGCGGCTGACCGTGGTGCGCGACTCGGCACCAGTCGTCGCCGTACCCGTGCCGGGGCGGGATACGACGCTGCCCCTGACGCTGCGTCAGCCGCTCGTGATCGACGCGCGCGACGATCACGGTCTCACCCGGCTCGAAGTGGTGAGCTGGCGCGTGAGTCAGACCGGGAAAATAGGAGAGGCGGTGCGGGAGTCGCTGGACGTGTCCGGTGCGGGTGAGCGCACCATCGTGCAGGGCGATCTCGACGCCGGACAACGGGGGCTCCTACCCGGCGACACGCTGCGGCTGCGTGTCGACGCCTGGGACAACGCTCCCACGCCGCACGTTGGTCGCAGCCCGGAGATCGCCCTCCGGCTCCCGAGCCTCGAGGAGCTGCGGGCGGCCACGCGCAGCGCCACCCGCGACGCGACGGCGGAGGCGGACTCGATTGCGGCCGCCCAGCTCGAGCTCGGCCGGCGCACCAGCGACCTGGCCCAGCAGCGCTCGCGTGACGGGGCCGCGCCCCGCCGGGGCGCGGCGGGCGAGCGGGAGGCCACGGGGGCGCTCCCCTTCCAGGCGACCGAGCGGGCGCAGGCCGTGGCCCGGGATCAGGAGGTGCTGCAGGCGCGCGTGCAGGAGCTGTCGCGAGCCATGGAGCGGATCGCGCGGGCGGCCGAGGCGGCGGGGATCGGAGACACGGCGTTTCAGGCGCGGCTGCGGGAGGTGCAGGAGCTGCTGCGGCGCGCCGTGACGCCGGAGCTCGAGCAGCGGCTGCGCGAGCTGCAGGACGCCTTGGCGAAGCTCGACCCCGAGGCGACGCGCCGGGCGCTCGAGCGACTGGCCGAAGCGCAGCAACAGCTTCGGGCCGAGCTGGAGCGCAGCCAGGAGCTGTTCCGGCGCGCGGCGGTCGAGGGCACGCTGGCATCGCTCGCGGCCGATGCGGAGGATCTGCGGCGCCGCCAGGCGGAGTGGAACCGCGACGCCGCGCCCAGCGCCGACAGCGCGGCGGCGGTGCGCCAGCGGGCGCTCGCGGGCGGCGCCGACTCGCTGGCGCGCGGGATCGGTCGGGTCGCGAAAGACATCGGGGCGCGCCCCGGGTCGGCGCTCGCCGCGCCCGAGCAGGCGGCACGCGAGGCCGGAGGTGCGATGCAGCGCGCCGCGCAGTCGGCGGACGTGCGGCAGGCGGCGGCCGCTGGCCAGGCGGGCGCGGAAGCCGAGCGTCAGCTGGCGGGCGTGCCGGATCAGCTCCGGGGGCAGCTCGATTCGCTGGCGCAGGCGTGGCGTGGCGAGACGCTCGCGGCGCTCGACCGCGCGCTGTTCGAGACGGCGGCCATGGCCGCTCGTGAGCAGCAGGTGTCCGATGCGCTGCGTCGCGGCGAGGCCGGTCCCCCGACCCGCTCGCAGCAGGCGTCGGTGGAGGAAGGAACCGACGTGGTGGCACGGGCGATTCGCGAAGCGGCAGGCAAGCACGCGCTCGTCTCGCCGCAGCTCGACGCGGCGCTCGGCTACGCCAAGCGCCAAATGGCGGCCGCGCGCGGCCAGCTCGAGGAAGCCGATCCGAACGCGTCCGCCGCCGCCGCGCTCGCCGACGATGCGCTCGACGCCCTCAACGCGGTCGCGGTGGGGCTCGCCCAGAGCCGCAAGCAGGTGAGCGGGGCGCAATCGGGGACCGGATTCGCCGAAGCGGTCGAGCGGCTCGCGCGTCTGGCCCGCGACCAGCAGGGGCTCAACGGTCAGGCGCAGGGTCTCTTGCCCCTGATGGGAGCCGGGCAGGCGATTCTGGAGCAGCTCCGCGCTGTGGCGGCGCGGCAGCGCGCGCTCGCCGAACAGCTCGAACGGATGCAGGCACAAGGAATCAGCTCCGCCGCCGGCCCGCTGGCGCAGGAGGCCAGAGAGCTCGCCCGCCAGCTCGAGGCCGGGCGACTCGACCAGCGGACGATCGAGCGTCAGCAGCGCCTGTACCACCGGCTGCTCGACGCCGGCCGCACCCTCTCCAACGACGAGCCGGACCAGAACAAGGAACGTCAGAGCCGGCCCGCAACGGGCGACAGCGTGCACGTTCCCGCCGCGCTCAAGCCTGGAGCGACGGGAGCGGGCCCGCGGCTCCGCTACCCCACGTGGGACGAGCTGCAGTCACTCACGCCGGAACAGCGTCGGCTCGTGCTCGACTACTTCCGCCGGCTCAATGCGCCACCGTAACGCCCGCGTCGCCCGCGTGGCGGTCCGTCTTGGTCTCGGGCTCGCGCTCGCGGTCGCGTCCGGGCAGGTGGTGCGCGCACAGGCCATCGGACAGGGCTTCGAGCTCGAGCGCGCGGGTCAGTTCGAGCAGGCGGCGAGCATCTACTTCGCGACGCTACGCGCGGACCCCACCAATCTTTCGGCGCTGCTCGGGCTGGAGCGTGTGCTGCCGCCGATCAACCGGCTGGCGGAGCTCGTGCCCGCCGCGCAGCGCGCCGCCGTTGCGAGTCCCGCGAACGCGGCGCTCCGGGCGGTCCTGCTCCGCACCTACGTGGGCATCAACGAGCCCGACAGCGCGCGAGCCGTGGCGCGGCGCTGGGCGGCCGCGGCGCCGCGCGACGAGGCGCCCTATCGCGAGTGGGCGATGGCCCTGGACGACCAACGCCGCCACGCGGAGGCGCGCGCCGTGCTGCTCGAGGGACGGCGCACCCTGGGGCGTCCCGGCGCGTTCGGGATCGAGCTCGCCGCGCTGAGCGAGCGCGCCGGCGACTGGGTGGGGGCGGCGCGGGAATGGGCCGCGGCGCTCGAGGGCGCGCCGGTGCAGCTGCCCACCGCCGCGAGCGAGCTCGCCCAGGCGCCGCAGGGCGAGCGCGAGGGGATCGCCGGGCTGCTCACGGCGGGCGATCCGCCGCCTCTGGTCCGGCGGCTCGCCGGGGAGCTGCTGTTGGCGTGGGGCGCGGCCGAGCGCGCCTGGACCGTGTTCGCACCGAGCGTCGCGACGCCGTCCACCGATGCAGCCTACGCGGCCCGGCGATTCGCCGACCTCGCGGCGGCGCACGACACCCCCGAGGCGCGGCGGGTGCGCGCTCTCGCGCTGGCCCGCTACGCCGAGCTCGCGCCCGACGCGGTGGCCGTGCGCGCGCGCACCGACGCGGCGCGAGCCTTTCTCGAGGCTGGCGACCGGGAAGGAGCGCGCGCCGTGCTGGAGCAGCTCGCCCGCGATTCGGCCGCGCCGGCCGAAGCCCAGGCGCTCGCCCAGGCGGCGCTGGTGCAGACGCTGATCGACGCCGGGCGGCTCGACGAAGCGACGCAGCGGGTCGCGCACGACGGCCGGCTCACGGACGAAGACCGCGCGACGCTGCGGCTGCGGCTCGTGCGGGCTCGCATCGCCGCGGGGGACCTGGATCGCGCCGGGGCAATGCTGGCGCGGGATTCGAGCGTAGAGGCGCTTGCGCTCCAGGGATGGATCGCCCTGTATCGCGGCCGGCTCAAGCAGGCGTGGCAGCTGTTCCTCGAAGCGGGCCCGTACGCGGGTGACCGCCACGAGGCGACCGAGCGCACGGCGATGCTTTCACTGTTGCAGCAGGTGCCAGGCGACTCGTTCCCCGAGCTGGGAGCCGCGCTACTGACCCTCTCCCGTGGCGACTCCGCGCGTGCCGTGCAGTCCTTGCGGCTTGCGGCTGGGAAACTGCAGGCGGTGGAGGGCGGTGGGGGGCGGGCCGCCGTGCTGTTGTTGGCGGGCAGGGTCGCGGCCCGGCTGGGACCGAGTCAGCCCGACACCGCCGTCGCCCTGTTCGCCGAGGTCGTGCGGACCGGCGGCACCGGCGCCGCGGCGCCGGCCGCGGAGCTCGAGTGGGCCCGACTGCTCGAGCGCCGGCTGCAGACCGCCGACGCGATTCAGCACCTCGAGCACCTCATTCTCTCCTATCCCGAGAGCGCCCTGATCCCGGAGGCGCGGCGCGAGCTCGAGCGGGCGAAGGGAGCGATTCCCAAGTCGTGAAGCGGAGAGAGTTCGTGAAGGCGGTCGGCCGGACGGGCGGTCTGGCGTTCAGTGCCGATCTGCTCGGCTTCCGTCCGCCCATCCGCCCATCCGCCGCTCAGTCCCTCCTGCTCCCCATGGACGATGCCCAGACCGATCACCTCAAGGCCTACGGCGTCACGTATCGGGTCGTGCAGGCGGGGATCAAGGCGGAGTGGCTCTTGAACTACCGCGGCGGCTCGTTTCTCATGCCCGACGGGGCCGCCATCCGGCGCGACGCGGCGCTCGCGGGGGTGAGCGTCCAGCCGGTGGACGAGGCTCAGGTCACCGCCATCCGGGGGGAGATCGAGGCGAGCAACATGGATGCGGTGCCGCTCGAAAAGGCGCCGCGGGTGGCCGTGTACGTGCCTCCCAACGCGCCCCCGTGGGACGACGCCGTCACCATGGCCCTGCAGTACGCCGGGATCGCGTTCGACACCGTGTGGGACTTCGAGGTGCTCTCGGGGAAGCTGGCGCGGTACGACTGGCTGCACCTGCACCACGAGGACTTCACGGGGCAGTTCTCCAAGTTCTACCTGATCTACGCTGGCACCCCGTGGTTGGCCGAGATGGTGCGGTTCAATGCCGACGCGGCGAAGCGGCTCGGCTTCGGCACCGTCCCGGACCTGAAAAAGGCTGCGGCCCGGAAGATCCGCGACTACGTCTCCAACGGCGGCTTTCTGTTCGCGATGTGCACGGCCACCGAGACCCTGGACCTGGCGCTCGCCGCCGCGCGCGTCGACATCGCGGCGGCGTTCGCCGACGGCACCCCGATGGACCCCGACGCAGACCGCAAGCTGGACTGGTCGCAGGCCCTGGCGTTCAGCGGCGCGCGGCTCGAGCCCAGTCCCCAGGTCGCGAGCTTTTCCGACATCGACGGGCACCAGGTCAACGCCGCCGGGCGACGCCAGCCGCTCGGCGCCTTCAAGCTGTTCAACTTCAGCGCCAAGATCGACCCCGTCCCGACGATCCTCGTCCAGAACCATCGCCAGGTGATCCCCGACTTCTACGGCCTCACGACGTCGTTCCTGCGCGACCGTCTCAAGGCGAGCGACACGGTGCTCGCGGACGAAGAGGGTGCGCCCTGGGTCAAGTACATCAACGGCGACCACGGCAAGGGCACCTGGACGTTCTTCGGCGGGCACGACCCGGAGGATCAGCAGCACCAGATCGGCGATCCGCCGACGGACCTGTCGCTGCACCCCCATTCGCCCGGCTACCGGCTCATCCTCAACAACGTGCTCTTTCCCGCGGCCAAGAAGCGCGAGCTCAAGACGTGAGCGTGGAGCGGCTCGCGCCTGCGGTGCGCGACCTGCTGCGCGCCGAGATCGCGGCGGCCCATGGGCGCGAGGTCTCGTTCGTGGTGCGCCCCGATGCCAATGGCCTGATCATCGAGGCGCGCGTCGTGGCGCGCGGCACCGTGGACGCCGTGCTCGCCCTCCCAGGGATCGCACTCCGGGGAGAGCTGCTGGTGCACAACCACCCGAGCGGGGTGCTCGAGCCCTCGGGAGCGGATCTCAGCGTCGCGGCGCGACTGCACGACGGCGGCGTCGGGTTCGCCATCGTCGACAACGCGGTCAGCGACTGCTATGTCGTCGTGGAATGCCCCCGCGCGCGGGCCACCACCCGCATCGATGCGATCGACGTGGCGGGGCTGCTCTCTCCCAGCGGGCCGGTGGCGCGCGGGCTCGGCAGCTTCGAGGACCGGCCCAGCCAGCGCGACATGGCCGCCTACATCGCCGATCTGTACAACGACGGCGGCGTGGGGATGCTCGAGGCCGGCACCGGCGTCGGGAAATCGTTCGCGTATCTCGTTCCGGCGCTGGTGTGGGCGCGCGAGAACGGCGAGCGCACCGTCGTCTCGACCAACACCATCAACCTCCAGGAGCAGCTGGTCGGCAAGGACCTGCCGATCCTCGCCCGCGCGCTCGGGACCGGGGAGCACACCCCCACGTTCGCGCTGCTCAAAGGGTGGCGGAACTACGTGTGCCTCGCGCGCCTCGAGCAGGCGCGCGAGCAGGCGACGTCGCTGTTCGAGGACGAGCGCCGCGCCGAGCTCGAGGCGCTGGCGGCGTGGGCGGCGCGCTCCGGCGACGGCTCGCTCGCCGATCTCCCCGACCAGCCGAGTGGCGAGGTGTGGGACGCGATCGCGGCGGAGTCGGACCTGTGCACCCGGCTCAAGTGCCCGCACTTCGACCGCTGCTTCGTGTTCCAGGCGCGCCGGCGGGCGGCGGAAGCCGACGTGGTCGTCGTGAACCATCACCTGCTCGCATCCGATCTCGCGGTGCGCATGGTGTCCGACAACTGGCAGGAGGCGGCCGTCCTGCCGCCGTACCGCCGGCTCGTGCTCGACGAGGCGCACCATCTGGAAGACGTCGCGGCGATGCACCTGGGCGCCCAGGTGAGCCGGCTCGGCGTCGATCGGCTGCTGGGGCGGCTCGAGAAAAACGGCCGCGGATTGCTCCCGACGCTGCGCTCGGTGCTGTTCGGGCGCGACGACCTTCTCTCCGCGGCGAGCCGCGACCTGGTGCAGCAGAGTCTCGTCGACGCCCTCGCCGCGGCGCGCCGCGCCGCGGAGACGGTGTTCACCCTGCTCGCGCGCCGGCTCGACCACGAGCCGGGCGCGGGAGCGAGTCCGGTGCTCCGCCTCGGCGACGCGTTTCCCGGCGACGCCGTGTGGCCGCAGGGCCTGGACGTGGGGCTCGACAACCTGCTGCTCGCGTTCTCGCGGCTGTGCGACGGCGTGGAGACGATCGCCGACCGCCTGACCCTGGACGATCCGTCGGAGCGGCGGGCTCAGCTCCTGGGTGAGCTGCGCGGCGTGGCCCGACGACTCCAACAGGTGGCGGCGGGGCTCATCGCGGCGCTGCGGCCGCCGCCGGGAGGCCCCGCCGCGGTGCGCTGGCTCGAGCGCCGCGGGCGCAAGGTGGTGAACGTCTCGCTCGCCGCCGTGCCGCTCGATCTGGCGCCGATTCTCAAGGACAACTTGTTCGACCGGGTCGAGACCGTGGTGCTCACGAGCGCCACGCTCGCCGCGGGCGGCGACTTCAGCTACCTGGAGGCGCGGCTCGGGCTCGATCTCCCGCCCAGTCGCCTCAAGGTGCGCGAGATCCACGCCTCTCCGTTCGATTTCGCGGCGCAGTGTGTGTTCGGCATTCCCACCGACGTCCCGGAGCCGCGCGACGACGAAGCGGGGCACGACGCGGCGGTCGCGCGCGTGGTGGTGGAGCTGGCCCACGCGGCGGACGGCGGCATGTTCGTACTGTTCACGAGCCACGGGGCGCTGCGACGCGCGGCGGACGCGGTGCGCGGCGAGCTGGGCGGCCGCTGGCCGCTGCTCGTGCAGGGCGACGGGCAGCGGGACCAGCTGCTGCGGCGCTTCCGCGACGCGGGCTCGGCGATCCTGCTCGGCACCGATTCATTCTGGGAAGGCGTGGACGTACCGGGGCGGGCGCTGCGCGTGCTCGTCCTCGCCAAGCTCCCCTTCAAGGTGCCCACGGAGCCGCTCACCGCCGCACGGCTCGAGCGCATCGAGGCCGGGGGCCTGAACGGGTTCGCACATTACCTGGTGCCCAATGCCGCGCTCAAGCTCAAGCAGGGGTTCGGGCGCCTGATCCGCAGCCGGGCCGACGTGGGGGCCGTGGTGCTGCTCGACCGGCGGGTGATCACCAAGCGGTACGGGGCGTTGATCCTCGACGGACTACCCCGGGCCACCCGGGTGGTGGGGCATTGGGCGGACGTGCGCGGCGCCTGCGAGGAGTTCTTTGCCCGGCACGGGATCGGGGTGGAAGCGAGGGCGGTGGAGGGCGGTGGAGGGCGGTGAAGGGCGGGGGAAGGCAGCGGAGGGCGGTAACGGGCGGCGAACGCAGAGCGTAGATTCCGGTAGAGGAGGACGGGGCGTGACCAAGCTCAGCAAGCGACTCGCCGCGTTGCCCAGCTATCCGATGGCCGAGATCCCGGCCATCAAGCGCCGGTTGCTCGAGCGGGGCGTGGATGTGATCGATCTCGGTGCCGGTGACGCCGACTTCGCCCCGCCGGCGGTGGCGATCGACACCTTGGCGCGCGCGGTGCGCGACCCCGCGATGAGCCGCTACCCGTTCCAACTCGGCCTGCCCGCGTTCCGTGAAGCCGCCGCCGCCTATCTGCGACGCCGCTTCGGCGCGCGCTTCGATCCGTTCAGCGAGCTGCATCCGCTCATCGGCTCGAAAGAAGGCATCGCCCATCTCGCCATGGCGCTGCTCGACCCGGGCGACGTGGGCGTAGTACCCGAGCCCGGGTACGCCGTGTACGAAGGCGGGACGGTGCTCGCGGGCGCGGAGCCGTACCGCTATCCGCTCATTCCCGAGACGGGGTTCTTGCTGGAGCTGTCGGACCTACCCTCCGACGTGGTGCGCCGCACGAAGCTCGTCTACCTCAACTATCCCAACAACCCGACGGCCGCCGTCGCGCCGCGCGACTACCTGGCACGCACCGTGGAGTTTTGCCGCCGTCATGGGATCGTGATCGCGTACGACAATCCCTACTGCGAGATCACGTTCGATGGCTACGTGGCGCCGAGCATCTTCGAAATCGCGGGCGCGCGCGAAGTCGCCGTCGAGTTCCACTCGCTGTCGAAGACCTTCTGCATGACCGGCTGGCGCCTGGCGTGGGCGGTGGCGCGGCCGGAGCTCATCGCCGCGCTGGCGCGGGTGAAGAACTACGTGGACACGGGCGCGTTCCTCGCGGTGCAGGCGGCGGGTGCGGCGGTGCTGCCGCAGGCGGAGGAGCTGGCGCGGGGGTACGTGGCACGGTTTCAGGAGCGGCGCGACGCGCTGCTCCCCGTGCTGCGCGCGCACGGGTTCGAGCCCGAGACGCCGGGGGCCACGATGTACGTGTGGGTGCCGCTGCCCGAGGGAGTGGCGTCGGCGGCGTTCGCGCGCCGGGCGCTCGAGGACGCGGGCGTGGTGACGCTCCCCGGCAGCGGGTTCGGGGCAGGGGGCGAGGGGTTTTTCCGTCTGGCGCTCACGGTCGACACGCCGCGGCTGATCGAAGCGGCGGAGCGGCTGGGAAAGGTGCTCGCCGCTGTTTGAGCCCCGTGCGGTTCCGTCCCGCCTACGGCGGTTCACGTGGATCGGGAGTGGCGCGATTCACGTGGCGGTCGTGATCTGGCTGGTGACGGCGTCGTGGCGTATCGACGGGCGGCAGGGGCTGATCACCATCATTCCGCCCGACATGCCGCTGGCGCACGAGCTGCCGCCGTTCGGGGGCACGCGCCGCGGCGTGGGGCCGAGCGGGGGCCTGGGGCGGCCCCTGCCGGATGCCAGGATTCCGGACACCACG
Organism: Gemmatimonadales bacterium; assembly: GCA_035601235.1. Lineage (GTDB taxonomy): Bacteria > Gemmatimonadota > Gemmatimonadetes > Gemmatimonadales > GWC2-71-9 > AG41. The sequence goes on along the minus strand of DATNOR010000089.1, from coordinate 357 downwards.
CCGCCCGAGCCCGCGCCGGTGGGCAGGCCCGACAGCATGCTGGCCGCGAACCCCGCCAGCGTGGGTCCGCACATCGTCACGCCGCCCCAGGTGGGCGACGGCCGCCTGTGGGTGAACCCGCGTCCCGCGCTGCCGGCGGAGGTGGCGGGGGCGCTGTACGAGTCGCACGAGCAGCGCGATACGGGCGTGGTGCGCCGGTTGCACTCGATGATGGATTCGCTCAACGTGATCATTGATCAGGAGCAGCGCGCCCGCCGCACGCCGGTGTGGACGACCGACGTGGCGGGGAAGGTGTTCGGCATCGACTCGCAGTTCATTCACATCGCCGGGATCAAGATCCCGACCGCGGCCCTGGCG
>DATNOR010000088.1:0-18220 GCA_035601235.1 Gemmatimonadales bacterium | reverse complement strand
GTGCGCGGAGTATCACGAATCCGCTGCCCTCCGGTGCGAACTCGTGCCCGCCTTGCGGCGTAGCGCGTTAAGCTGCTCCCGTCTCATCGTGCAGCCGCGCTCGGCGGCCGCGATTCCTCAACGAGGCGCTGGAACCGTACGTCGGATCGAAGCGGGTCGAGGTAAGGTGAGCGCAGCAAGAACGCAAACCAGGCTGTCCGCGGTACCCGCTCCAGTAGCTCGAGTGCCTCGGTGTTCTGGCGGATCGCGACGACAGCGGAAGCGAGAAACATCGCCTGAATCGGCGCGGGACGGCGTAGGTCCGGTCTCTGCACTAGGCCACTGAGGCGCGCACGGGCCGCGCTCGTGTCGCCTTCGCGCGCGTCGATCATCGCCAAAACCGATTCCTCGAGGAGTGTGTCTCCTGTGTGCAGCCTCAAAGCCGTTTCTGCATCAGCTCGCGCGCCAGCAGTGTCTCCTTGGTAGAGTCGCAGCAATCCGCGCCCGGCATATGCGTTGTGAAATCCGGGATCAACCACCAGAGTGCTGTCTTCCCAGCGAATCGCGTCCTGTATCCTCCGTTGCCAGAACGCGATGGCCGATAGCCGAAATAAAGTCGCTGGCTGGTCCGGATCAAGGGCGAGCCCGCGCCGCCAGGCAGCAACAGCGCCCGAATCGTCGCCGAGTTTGGCCATGTCTATGCCATATTCGTCGTACGCGTGCGCACTTTGGGGGTCTGAGCTGATGGCGCGCCGGTCTGCCTCGAGCACGCCATCAAGGGTTCGGGGATGTAAGTACATTAGGAAGACCCTGCGCGCCAGCCACGCTTCTGCGGACGTGGAGTCTTTTCGAAGCGCCCGGTTGGCAGAGGCGTCTCCTAGGGCAAGCACACTCTCCGGTGCGAGGCGGCGGTAGGGCCATCCGTAGTCCAAAAACAATCCATAGGCGTCGGCGAGGCGGAACAGCGCCGCGACGTAGTCGGTGTCGAGGCGAGCAGCCAGAGCGTACTCCTCAATGGCGCGCTCGGCCGCATGGGGCGTTCGCTGAGCGAGATAATAGTTCCCGCGCAGGAAGTGATCGTATGCGGCCAGGTTTCTTGTTGGTCGAGCGGCAAGCGCTTCTCGCTCCGTCGGCAGCAGCTGCCCAGCGATGGCGGTTGCTACTGCACCCGCAACGTCTTGCTCGAGTCGAAGCACATCCGTGGTTGGCTCGTCGTATTCCTGGCCCCAGATCCGAAATCCGTCCTGAGCCCGGATGAGGCGAACAGAGACACGGACGCGGGTCTTAGCACGCTGCAAACTTCCCTCAATCAAATATTGCACGCGTAGGGTGTGACCCAGGGTGACTACGTCACCCTGGACCGAACTCTGCGCACGCCGAACCGAGTTGCGGCTTTTTACTTGCAGCCGAGCAAGTTTGCCGAGTCGAGCGGTAATCTCCTCCGTGAGACCGTCAGTCAGATAAACATCAGAGGTGTCCCGAGAAAGGTTGTCGAGGTAGAGGACCGCGACACTCGGCGGGGCCCTGGGGGCTCGGAGTCGCAAGGCGAGCGACGCAGTAGCGACTACGACTGCTGCAGCGATGGCGGCTAGCACGACTCGGCGCGACGCCTTTCTCGATCCCACGCGACTGAGCGCCGCTGTGAACTCTCCAGCGGTGCCGAACCGGTCAGGCGGCGCCTTCGCGAGCGCTTTCGTCACCGCCTCCTCGACCGCTTCGGGCACGTCTCGGAGCGTGCGCAGGTGGGGCACGGGCTCACTCAACCGCTTCGCGATGAGCGCCTGAGCGCTGAGGCCGGTGTACGGCGGCTCGCCCGCCAGCATCTCGTACAACACGCAGCCGAGGCTGTAGACGTCGCTCCGGCCGTCGATCTGGGTCTCGCCGCTCGCCTGCTCGGGGCTCATGTACTGCGGTGTGCCGACCTTCAGCCCCGTTTCTGTGAGCCGCGGGCCGCCCGCTTCGCGTAGGGCGAGCGCGATCCCGAAGTCGGCGACCATTGCCTCACCTTCGTGGATCAGGATGTTCTCTGGCTTGATGTCGCGGTGGATCACGCCCCGCTGGTGTGCGTAGTCGAGCGCGCTGGCCACCTGCGTCGTGATCCGCATCGCCTCGTCGATCGGCAGCTGGTGCTCACGCGTGAGTTTGTCCTTCAGCGACTCGCCCTTAACGAACGGTAGGACGTAATAGAGGAAGCCATCGACGATGTCCGAGTCAATCAAGGTGAGGATGTGCGGATGGTCGAGGCGAGCGATGATCCGGATTTCCTCAAGGAACCGCTCGCCGCCGAGCACCCCGGCGACGTCGGGTCGCAGCACCTTCAAGGCGACGTGGCGGGCGTGCTTGGGATCTCGCGCGAGGTAGACGGTCGCCATCGCTCCGCGACCGAGCTCCCGCTCGACCGTGTACCGGTTGGCGAGGGCGGCTTGCAGGTGGGCGAGCTGGTCGGTCACGGTGTTGCCCGAGAGGCTGTCGTCAACTCCATCATAGGGCGAGCACCAACATAGGGCCAGCGCCAGGGCGCACTGGAGGGCTCTGGTCGGGCTTCGCGTTCCCGCTGTACTGGTGTGGCCGCAAGAACGCCCTGTCCAGAGCGCCGGCCCCAGGGCAACTAAGACAGACCAGTTAAGCCGGGGAGCGTTACGCTCTCCGGCTTTTCGCGTCTCATCCAACGGCGCGTGACTCTACTACGTCGGCCGCTGTCCCAGCCGCTGCAGCGCCGCCCGCGCCTCCGTCACGTAGCGACGGAGCTCCGGGTCGGCGTTCCGCCACGCCGCGAGCACAAATTCATAAGCCCGAATCGCCCCGGCCCGATCGCCCAAGCGCTCGGCGACGTGGCCGCGCTCCAGCGTTCCGAGAATCGCGCCGGCGCCGAGCGGCAGGCTGACCTGCTGATCGAACAGCCGGGCCGCGTCCCGATCACGCTGCGTGGCCGCGAGCAGGTGAAACTGGATCCTGCGCAGCGGGCCGAGACCGAGGGACAGCGAGCCGTAGGGGCTCGCGCACAGCGAGTCCGGGAACGCCAGGAGCCGACGCACCGCCTCGGCCGTGTCACGCCGGGCCAGCGCGAGGGCGGCCCGGGCCAGGCTGGCATCACCGCGCGCTACGGCGAGCCGCACCGGGTTCCGAACCGACCGCGCGACCGAGTCTCCCCGACGCATCAGCGCGAGTAGCGGCGCGGTATCCTGCCGCTCCGCCCACCACTCCGCCGCGAGGAACGAGCGATAGCAGTGGTTCACCCACGGCGGGTCGGCCACGACCTGCCGCTCGTTCCGAGTGTGAAGCCAATTCTCCAGCGCGGCGGCGGCCGACTCCGCCGGGACGGCACCCAGCAGCGCCAGCTCCTCGAACGGGACGCTCACGCGGGAGGGAACCAGCGCGCGGGCCTCTCGCACGTGCCCGCGGTACAAGAGCGCCGTCGCCAATAAATAGCCGGTCCACACGGTGTCGGCGGAAACCCCAACGCCCCGGCGGCCGCCGGCGAGGAGACGCAACAGCCGCACGCCGGCCTCGGCGGAATCCGGCCAGCGCTGGACGGATCGCCAGGCGTCGAACAGCACGTTCGCGGGAGCCGTATCGAGGAGCGATTGGACCGTCGGCGACCGCTCCCGGCTCAGCAGCCGGGCCACCAGCCGGAGCCCCGCCCCCTCGGGGACAGCGGACGTCAGGCGGAGATACCCGTTGACGTACCGCCGTGCCGCAGCCGTGTCATTCCGGTCGAGGGCGAGCTGCACGGGGTGGAAGTAGGCAGGAGCGAACGCGGTGTCGAGGGCCAGGGCTCGATTGAACGCGTCGATCGTTTGCTGCGCCGTGCTTCCCACCACGTATCCGAGGTGAAACCGGGCTTCGCCCAGCGCATACCAAACTTCCGGATCGTCGGGATAGCGGCGGCTCGCCTCTTCCAGCGTTGCGAACTTGCGCAGCCGATGTGCCCAGTACCTGACGTCGAGGGAATCGTCGGATGCGGCCTCGAGCGAGTCGGCAGTTATCAAGAAGCTGTCCCGCGGCGCCAGCCCGTTATTGAAGCGGCCGGCCCTGAGCGCCAGCGGGCCTCCGCCCTCTCCCCTCCAGCCCTGCGCCAACCCGATGCGGCGGAGCGCGAGGGCGAAGCTCGAGTCACGCTGCACCGCGACCTTGTACGCCGTGATCGCCGAGTCGAGTGAGAAGCGACGCAGCAGCTGCTCTCCCCGCAGGAACTCTTTCAGCGCGGGCAAAGACTTGGTGCCGAGCGAGGCCGACCCCACGCGCACCGCGGGTCCGAGTCGACCGAGGTCGCGCAGCACGTCTCGCGTCAGCGAGTCCGCCAACCGGTCGATCCGATCGCCCACGTCGGTACGCTCCGGCTCCGCCACGGCCCTGCCGGTCGCCACGTCGATGACGGTCGGCCGCAGCCGCACGGAATCGGACCCCTCCCCTACCATCTGTCCGAACACCACCCAACGGGCGCCGCTCCTCCGTCCCAGCTCGGTCGCGGATCCTGGATCCGCCGGACCTTTCCAGCCGCGCAGCACGACGGTGGGAGACACCGTCCGCATGGGCCCCGCGCCGTCAAGGTTCCGCGACAGGTAATCGACGAGCCCCTCGTGCCAGAGTGCGAACTTCGGGTCGAGGACGTCGAAGGGGGCCACCGCCACGAGATCGGGATCCAGTGCGAGAGCCCGCGTCGTGTGCTGGATGAACAGCGCGGCCGCCATGAGCGCGCCGACACTGCCGAAAGCGACGCCGACGGCGTGCCGCTTGGCCCATCGTCTCGCCTGGAGCGCGACCGATTCTGCGCGGACTCGGTGATAACGCACCGCCGCACGGCTCGCGGCGTCGCTGGCACCGCGCTGCTTGAGCGCCCGGACGGCGGCCCGGTGCAGGGCGCGACGCCGCGCGACGAGAAGCAGGTTGTAGGTGGCGTGACGCGCGAGCTCGTGTGAGAACTCGTAACGCCCGGGCGCCTGGAGCGTGATGCGCAAGAAGCGCCGTGCGACGACTTCATCCAACGCCGGGTCCAAGTCGGCGGGAGCGAGCGCGGCGACCTCCTGCAAGACGCTCGGCTCCGCCGGGGCTCCCAGCACCGCCGCGGCGTCGACGATACGGCGGGCGGGGGCGCTCAACTGGGCGAGCCGGCGGCTCAATGCCTCTTGCACGCTGGCGGGCATTGGCAGCGGCCGTCCCTCGAGCGTCGGAGCAAGCCGCCACGCACCGCTCGGGTCGAGTGTGAGGCGCCCTTCGTCCAGCAGTGCGGCGGTCAGCTCGATCACATAGAGGGGATTGCCCCCGCTCTCGGCGTGGAGTCGCATTGCCAGGTCGTGCCGTTCTGACGGGAGCAGCTCCAGCATCGAAGCCAGCAGCCGTTCGATCTCGGGAGCCTGCAGCGCATGCAGACGGACCCGCTCCACCCCGTGCGCACTGTGCAGCTGCGCCAGCGAGGCCACGGCGGCGGACCGGTCGCTGCGGGCGGTCACCAGGACGAGCACGCGCGCCTGCCGCAGGCGCGTAGCGAGCCCGACAAGCCACCCCAGCGTGGCGACGTCCACCCACGGCGCATCGTCGATGAACACGACGACGGGCACTTCCCCGGCCACCGCGGTCAGCGCCTGCTCGATGGCTTCGTCCACACGCCAAGTCGCCGCATCCGCTCGCCCGGGGAACCGCTCCCGGATCGCGGGGACGAGCTGGCCGAGGGCTGCGAGCGCTCCGGGGGGAGCGGTCGCGAGCCCGGGAGCCTCGGTCAGACCTCCGAGGAGCTCTCGGGCCGTCGACCACGAGACTCCCTGATCCGCTTCCCGCGCCCGCGCTCGCAACACCCACGCACGGCCCGCGGGCTCCGTTGCCACCCGCAGGAACTCCTCGCACAGACGCGTCTTGCCGATTCCCTCGTCGCCCTCGACAACGACGATTCTGGCCTCCCCGGACTGGACTGCACGCCAAGCCGTTGTCAGCTGATTGAAGGATCCGGTCCGACCCACGAGATCGGGCGTGAACAACGCGGTCGAGCCCGGACTGGGCCGGGCGCGTCGGTAGGCGCGGATTCGCTCGCGGATCTCACGCTCGAGCTGCAGGAAAGCCGGCGATGGCTCTTCCGCGCCATCGCGCTTCAGCTTCGCGATGAACCCGGCGTGCCGCGCGGCCGCCTCGTCGTGCCGGCCCGCCAGGCCCAACGTTTCCACGAGGCGATGATGAGCGCGCTCGTCCAAGGGGGCAGCCTCGATCCACCGCTCGGCGAAGCGCACCGCGTCCGGCCAATCGCCGGCGCGTTGCGCTTGGACCACCAACCGGTCGCAGGCGGAGACGAAGCGCCTGCGGAGCCGCTCCCGCTCTCCTTCCACCCAGTCGCGGAAGTTCTCTCCGCCAATGTCGTCCGCGCTGAAGAGGAACTCGCCGTGCCAGCGCGCCACGGCTTCGCGTTCGCGGCCCGCGGCCAGATCGGCCTCGAACGCCGCGACGTCCAGCTCCACCGCGCCGGCAGCCAGGCTCACACTGTCCGCGCGTACGTCCAGGGAACCGGCCAGGGCCCGCTTGAGACGCAGCAGCACCTGACGGAGCGAGTGCCGCGCCGTCGCTTCCGGCCGCTCACCCCACAGCAGGGCGGCCAGCTCGGCGCGAGACAGCGAGCCCGAGCCGCGTCGGGCGATGTAGGCGAGGAGCGCGAGATCCCTGTGCCGCCCCGGGAGCAGCTCGCCAGCAGCGCCGCTCAGGCGCAGCTCGCCCAGCGTGCGCAGGACGAACACGGCTACGCCGGGCGGCAGCGCGGCTCGCGGGAGGTGACGGCGAGGTGACGCGTCTGATGACGGCCGGATGCGCCGCGGCGGGTAGCGTGCGGGTCAGATGGCTGAAGCCCCTGACCAAGGAGCGACATGTCCGAGCAGCCTCCGCTGACCGACGATCGCACAGTGACCGACGTTTCGTACTTCATGATCCGTGTGGAGCGCTCGGTTGGCAAGCACCGCCTGATCCTTGGCGGAACGATCGAACGCCTGGGCACGGGCGAAAGGCAACGGTTTGAGGACGGGAACGACCTGCTGCGCCTCGTCGCCACGTGGCGGGCGGAAGCGAATCGTCCCGCAACCCTGACGGAGCATCAAGATGACCAAGCGTGAGGCTTTGAGAATCGCCGCCATGTCGGCGCTGGTAGTCGGACTCTCCTGTCGCGATCGAGCGCCCAGTATCACGTCGCCCCGCAGTTCGACTGGCGGGCCGACATTCGAATTCGTCGATGGGGCGCACGGCGGCAACGCGCACTTCTATTTCCTGCCCCCGCTCGTGAGCAGTCCCGCCGTCACCGGGACGTTCGATCCGAACCAGGCGCCGGTGGTCGTGGTGTGTCAGCTTGCGAGCACGAATTGCAGCCCCATCGTGGCGCAGTTCTCCATGGCCACCGGCACCGGCGCCCAGGTCGTGCGGGTCGCGCCGACCGATCAGCTGTACCTCGTGAACTGGGATACCGGCCAATGCACGACGGGCCCCTGCACCCTGGCTCCCGGCGCCGTGTACCGCGTTCGTGTGCTCGTCGCGGGCACGGAGCTCGGGCATGCGGACGTGCAGATCGTCGCCAGCCAGCAGGAAGCACGCAACGTGAACACCGGGGAGCTCTTCCCGCTGGTGGACGGCCGGACGGTCCCGGTCAAGTTCCGCATCGAGGTGGGAGCGGTGTTCGTAGTCAGCCCGACCACCCAGACGCAGATCGTGCAGACGCAGCCCAATGCCCTCGGCAGCAGCGCGCTCCTCACGGTGCCGCCGAACGCGGTCACACAATCCATCGGGCTCACGGTCCAACCCGCTGCGCTGCCGCCCGCCACCGACGTGAGCGCGCTCGTGGGCGGGACGGCGTACGAGCTCGGGCCGTCGGGAACGACCTTCGCCGCACCGATCACGGTCGCGGTTCAATACGCCCCGGCCGGCATCCCCGCGAGGATGGCGGAGCGCCGGTTGCGGTTGTTCACGCTGGTCGGCGGTGCGTGGCAGCTCGTGCCTGGAAGCATGGTCGACCCCGCCACCCATACCGTCAGCGGCACCACGAGCCACTTCAGTACCTACGGCGTGCTCGCGTCTGCGTCGGTCAGCGCGGGCTCGTTTGCCAGCTGTGGCACCGGGACGAGCGCGAGGACGGTGTGCTGGGGGGACAATCTCAGGGGTGAGGTAGGCGCCAATTCGACGACGGGGCCCGACCAGTGCAGCTCCTTCCTCCCCTGCAGTCTGACGCCGACGCTCGTCGCGAACGCGGACACCTTTGTGGTGCTGAGCGTCGGTGGCGGTCATGCCTGCGGCGTCACCCCGATGAGCGCGGCGCAGTGTTGGGGGGCCAGCTACTTCGGCCAGCTCGGCAATGGTCCCTCGGGTGGGGCGCAGTTGTGCGGGGTCGCCGGAGTGACGGACCTCCTGCCGTGCAGCACGACAGCGGTGACCGTCTCCGGCGGACTCAGCTTCGCGTCCGTGAGCGCGGGAGCCAATCATACGTGCGGCGTTACGGCTGCGGGCGCGGCGTACTGCTGGGGTTTCAACGAGGGCGGCCAGTTGGGTGACAACACGACCACCGGGCCGGAGACCTGTAGCGCGTTCGGCGAGACGTTCGCGTGCAGCACCGTGCCCGTCGCGGTCGACGGGGGGCTCACCTTTGCCATGGTCAGCGCCGGGGGCGCCCACACCTGCGGCGTCACGACTACGGGAGCGGCGTACTGCTGGGGAATCAATTTCGCCGGTCAGCTCGGCGACAATGCGCCGGACGGGCCGCAGCAGTGTGGGCCAGCCGCGGGAACGTTCCCGTGCAGCATGACGCCCGTGCCGGTAGCCGGCGGATTGAGCTTCGCGAGCGTGACCGCCGGCGCATTCTACACCTGCGGCGTGACCACCGCGAATGTCGCCTATTGCTGGGGCGAGAACTTCGGGGGTCAGTTGGGCGACGGGACGATGACGTTCGCAGCGAGCCCGGTCGCTGTCCTTGGTGGCCTCAGTTTCACCGCGCTGAGCGCCAGCCCCAGTGATAGCGGCCACACGTGCGGCGTCACGACGTCGGGGGCGGCGTATTGCTGGGGATTCGGCCAGTCCGGCGAGCTGGGCGCTGGTCCGACGATTACGCAAAGCCTCACGCCCGTGCAGGTGTCCGGTGGGCTCTCCTTTGTTGCCGTGAGCGCGGGAGGGTTCCACACGTGTGGCATCACCAGCGCACCCACGCTCGACACCCCCTACTGCTGGGGCGCGAATTTCCAGGGCCAGCTCGGCAACGGCACCACGACCAGCAGCTCGACGCCCGTTCAAGTCGGCACGCTGCCATGACCGCGCCGTTGCGCGCCCACGAGATACGGGTGAACGGCGTACGCTCACCGGTGCTGGAGGGCGGCCCCTCGGAATCGCCCGAAGCCGTGGTCTTCGTGCACGGGAATCCCGGCTCGACACGGGACTGGCAACCCCTCACGGCCGCGGTCGCGCGCTTCGGACGGGCGGTTGCGCTGGACATGCCGGGCTTCGGTCGTGCGGACAAGCCTCGGGAGTTCGAATACACGGTGCCAGGATACGCCCGGCATCTCGCCGGCGCCCTGGCGGAGCTGGGGATCCGTCGCGCACACCTCGTGCTCCACGATTTCGGGGGACCCTGGGGGCTCTCCTGGGCGGCGCAGCATCCCGCGGAGTTCGCGAGCGTCACGCTCATCGATACGGGCGTGCTGTTCGGTTATCGCTGGCACGTGCTCGCCAGGATCTGGCGCACGCCGCTGCTCGGAGAGCTGTTTCAAGCCACCGCCACACGCGCGACGTTCCGTCTGCTGCTCCGACGCGGCAATCCGCGCGGGCTGCCGCGCGACTACGTCGACGGGATGTTCGACGACTACGACGCCGGGACCCGTCGTGCAGTACTGCGGTTGTACCGCGCGACCAGCAATCCGGCGGGTGCGGCGGAGCAGCTGGCGGCGGCTCTGCGCCCGCTCGCCCGCCCGGCGCTGGTCGTGTGGGGCAAGCACGATCCGTACATCTCCGTTACGTACGCCCGGCGGCAACGGGAGGTCTTCCCGGATGCACAGATCGTGGTCCTGGAGGGCAGCGGCCACTGGCCATTCGTGGACGACCCCAGCGCCGTCGCGCAGGTCGTGCTGCCCTTCCTGCAACAGCAGCTGTGCAACCGAGTGAGGACATCCGCATGACACGACCCGAATATGACGTCGCGATCGTAGGTGCGAGTATCGCCGGCTGCACCGCGGCGACGCTGTTTGCTCGAGGCGGGCTGAGAGTAGCGCTGCTCGAGAGCCGCGCCGATCCCAACGCGTACAAGCGGGTCTGCACGCACTTCATACAAGCGAGTGCCACCCCGACCATCGAGCGCCTCGGCGTGGCGCAGGCGATCGAGGCAGCCGGCGGTATCCGGAATGGGATCGACATTTGGACCCGTTGGGGTTGGATCCTGCGAGAGGGGAACGGAGGTGGCAGGTACCCCGGCTACGGCTACAACATCCGCCGGGAGACGCTGGACCCCATGCTGCGGCGGCTCGCGGCGAGCACGCCCGGAGTCGATCTCCTCCCCGGACATGCGGCCGAACGCCTGTTCGTCGACGGCGGTCGCATCGTCGGCGTCGGCGCTCGGCGGGGAGATGAAACGACGCGGGACGTGAACGCGCGCCTGGTGGTGGCCGCGGATGGGCGCCAGTCCCGCATCGCCGAGCTGGCGTTAGTCCCACCCAGGGTCAAGGCGCACAACCGGTTCGGCTACTTTGCGTATTACCGGGGGATGTCGCTCCGTTCGGGCACGAAGTCGCAGATGTGGTTTCTCGAGCCGGACATCGCGTACACGTTCCCGAACGACGGGGGGCTGACGCTCCTGGCGTGCATGCCGACCAAGGACAAGCTCGCCGGCTTCAAGGCGAACGTCGAGACGGCCTTCGAGCTGATGTTCCGGCGTCTCCCCGACGGCCCCTCCCTCGCGCACGCGGAGCGGGCGTCCGGATTCCTCGGCATGGTCGAGATGCCGAACCTGTCCCGCAGGCCGACACTCCCGGGTCTTGCGTTCATTGGAGACGCGGCCGTGGCGACGGACCCGCTGTGGGGCGTCGGGTGTGGCTGGGCCTTCCAGTCGGCCGAATGGCTGGTGGACTGCGTGGGGGACGCGCTCGCGACGGATCGGCTGCTCGACCGCGGGCTCGCGCGCTATGCGCGGCGTCATCGCGCCGCGCTCGCCGCCCACCACTTCCTCATCTGCGACTACGCGACGGGGCGTCCCTACAACGCGCTCGAGCGGATCATGTACTCGGCGGCAGCGCGAGACCCGGCCGCCGCGCGGCACTTCCAGGAGTTCGGGGCCCGCAATATCTCCGTGGGCCAGTTCTTGTCGCCACGGGCACTGGCGCGCGCACTGTGGGTGAACGCCGGGCACTGGTGGCGGAGCCGGCGCCTGAAGCCAACCGGGCGGGCCGCCCAGCGAGCGTGAGGTCTGACGCGGGCCCAGGGTGCGGCCTGGGACACCGCGTCACACCGGCCGTCACCTTACTTGCTCGAAAACACAAACTCATTGCCGTCGGGGTCTCGGAAAACCGCCCGCGTTCCCCAGACCTCCTTCTTCGGCTCCTCGGCCAGCGTGACACCCTTTCGCTTGAGCGCATCCGCAGTAGCGAACACGTCCTCGCACCGGAATGTCACGGGCTGAAAGCCACCGATGCGGTTTTCGTGCCCCGGGGGCGTGAACAGAGCCAGCCGAGTCTCGGCGCCTGGGATCATCAATTCGATCCAACGCTGACGGCCTTCGCCGAAAAACTGGTTGGTCGCGACCTTGAATCCCAACTTCTCGGTGAAAAACTCCAACGCCGCCGCCTGATTCTTTACCGGAATACTCACGATCTCGATTCCACGTAACATCGCCAACCTCCATTTTGGAGACGTTTCACACCAATAGCGGTGTGGCGTCAGAATTGCGCAATCAGCCACTCAATGCTATATCGTTCTCTGATACAGCATGATTCAGCTCGATGATTACGTCCTCGACGACCTCATGCGTGATCTCGTCGGGCACGACCGCCGGCCGGCCACATATTTGGTTTATGTCTGGCTCGCGGCCGAGCAACAGCGTCGCAAGCAGCCGGTCGTCATCAGCTACAGCGAATTGGCTGAATCCACCGGCTTATCGAAGACCTCGGCCCAAGCGGCGGTCGGTTGGTTGGTTCGCCGCCGGATGCTTTCAGTTACCAAGCAGAACGTCACCGCGACTCCCAGCTACATGATTCAGACCCCATGGAAGGTTGACTACCGGCACCGTACCAAATCCTAAGGCACGAAACTGTCTTGAACATCTGAGAATCATGCTGTAGCAACGAATGGTATAGCAACGCTTAGCTGATTGCGCAATTCCGACGCCGCTGTTTTCGTGAATCGTCTCGGTGCTGATCTGAAGGTCAGTAGTACGAACCTGGCCCGTCACTTACGAGCGTCGTGGACGAAACACAGCTCCTTGCCCGGGTGCGGGTCGGGGATAGCGCCGCCGCCCAGGAAACCTTCATCCGGGCATTCGAACGACTCGGTGCGTTTCGAGGCGACGCGGCATTCTCGACGTGGCTGCACACCATCACGACGACGGTCGTGTTGAGCGGGCTGCGCAAGGTAAAGCGATTCCGGCAACGTGTGGCGGACATCGATGATGCGGGCGAGATCGGGACGCCACATCCTCAGACGGAGCCGGATTTGAAGGCGCGACTCAAACAGGCGATCGATGAGCTCCCGGAGCGTTGCCGCACCGTGTTTGTGATGCACGACGTCGAGGGCTACACGCATGAGGAGATCGGCGTGGCATTAGGCGTCGAGACCGGAACGTCAAAGTCGCAACTGTCCAAGGCGCGCGCCAAACTGCGCATCGCGCTGGCGAACTTTGCCGGGGAGTAGGTGACATGATGGACCAGGAGCGGTCGGTGCACGTGAAGTCCTGTATGCCGGTTATCCCAAGCGCGGATCTCGAGAAGAGTCTGCGTTTTTGGGTAGAGGGTCTCGGACTTACCATCGACCGACCGATGCGGCAGGACGGTCGCCTGATCGGCTGTATGGTTCACAATGAGCACTTGTACTTTTGGCTCAATCAACGAGCGGGCACACCGATCAAGCCAGAGAACTACGAGGGCGTTCGGCTCTACTGGGCGCCCCGTGATATCCACGGACTGAGAGCTCGCCTGGAAAGGCTAGGCTACGCCGTGTCAGAGATCACTGAGCGCGACTATGGTCAAACTGAGTTCTTTGTCACGGACGATGACGGATATTCGCACTGCTTCGGAGTAGCCACCACTAAGGGCGGTGCTCTTGATAACCCGCGGTAACAGCGAGGCGTGCGACGAGGTGGCAATGCGCAAGGTCATGATATTCGCTCTCGCTCTACTGTGCACCCCGGCAGGTTTGTTCGGCCAGGCATTGCATCCTGACTCGCTCTTCCCACGCCTTATTGGGCATTGGGTGCTGCGCGGCACCATTGCCCGCCAACAGACCGTCCACGATGTGACCTTCGAGTGGCTGCTGGGCCGCGAGGACGTGCAGATGCACGAAGTACCTTCCTGTTCCACTACACCGCGACCGACAGCTTCCACACGACCTTCGTGTATGATCGCGCGACGGACTCGTGGCAGTGGCACATGGACAACGACAGTTCCGGAGTGCGCAGACCGTTTGCACGGGTCACCCTGACGCGGCGGTAGAAACATGAAGAGCGTTGCGAACTCCCGATTCACCATCAAGAGCTGGGACGAGAAGCCTTATAGCGAGGGCCAGGACCTGCCGAAACTGACTCGGGCCGCCGTCACGAAAACCTTTACCGGCGATATCGCGGGCGAGGGGCATGTGGAATACTTGATGATGTACCGCAGCGACGGCTCGGCCACGTTCGTCGGCCTCGAGCGGATCGTCGGACACGTTGCAGGGAAAGCGGGCAGCTTCGTGCTCCAACGCACTGGAGTATTCGAGAACGGCGTGGCGAAGGAGTCTTACTACGTCATTTCTGGCTCCGGTACAGGAGAGCTGCGAGGTCTGCGGGGCGAGGGCACGTCGGCGGTTGGGCACGGGACTGAGCATCCTCTAACGCTGAATTATGAGTTGGACTAGCCTCGCGCCAACCTCGCTTGAAGCTGTCTGACGGGCGCTGGCGTCGTTCTCGCGGTCGTAGATCCATAGACCCAGTGCGGCCGAAGCGCGACCCGCTTATCACACGATCGCGCTTCGAGTTTAACTCTCCTCGGCTCGAACCAGGACTCTCCTAATCCAGAGGGGCGCCGTCAACCTACTGAATTCCAGCAACTTGCAAGCATCAACGCGAGCTCGTGTCACCCCCTGCTGGAGATCAGTTCAGTTGGTGCGAAGAATTGCCGGGGTTTGAACGCAACCTTGCTGGCTCTCGTCAAGCCTGCTGCCGCCTGTCGCGCTTCAATCCCGTTCCAAATGTTTCTCCGCGCCGCCGCGCTCCTGCTATACTTCGGGGTCCGCCGGAGGCGGTCTATGACCAGAGAAGAACTCCTCGCCAGGATCTCAATCGATCCCAAGGTCTGCTTCGGCAAGCCCTGCATTAAGGGGCACCGGATTTGGGTGTCCCTGATCCTGGACCTTTTGGCCGGCGGCATGACAATCCAGCAGGTTCGCGCGGAGTATCCGCAGCTCACCGAAGAAGACGTGCTCGCCTGTATTGCCTACGGGGCCGAGATGGCGCGGGAGCGCTACGTTGATCTCCCGGCGACCGCCGGCGGTTGAGGTTCAAGCTTGACGAGAACATCGGTACCCGCGGTGCGGAGCGACTCCGTGCTGCGGGTCATGACGTTGCGACCGTAGGGGAGCAGTCGCTTGCCGGAGCAGATGATCGGACGCTCATCGCCGCCATCCAGCGTGAAGCACGTTGCCTCGTCACGTTCGATCTCGACTTTGGCAACCCTGTCCTCTTTGACCCGACAGAGTACAGCGGCATCGTGGTGATTCGCCTCTCCAAACCAGCGACGCTCGCCGAAATTGGGCTCGGCATCGAGACGTTGATCCGCGGGATCCGGTTGGGTCCAGTGGACGGAAAGCTCTGGATTGTGGACCGGGGAATGATCCGAGAGTACCAGCCGCCGGAGCGATAGACGCCTCGGCTCCCGCGTCCATTGCCACCAGTCGTCGTCATCCTCCCAGGGCGGTCGATCCGCCTTCTCCTCCCGCCGCCGAGCTCGCCAAAACTCGCGGCCCCTCAGCGGCGCTGCTCGCGCCTGCCGTTACGCCCTCCTGTTTCTCCCCAGCGTGTGAGAAACGCAGTGACGAACCCGTGCGCGTCTGCCGGTTCCACGGCGAGGGGCGCGAGCGCCATCGCGACGGTGAGGGCCACGTGGTAGGCGTCGGCGCGTACCGCCGTCGCGCGCCGGTAGGCGGGGTGCGCCGTATTCACCCACACGGTGGACTCGACCAGACGACCAAGCTGGTCGTCGTCCGGCCGGCTCTCGAACTGGATGCGCAGGCCGTGATGGGCCGGGCGCTTGGGAGCATGCAGGTCCCCGGGCACCACGGTACCGGCAGCCTGGGGCTCCCGCTCGGACTCACCTTGCTCCGCAACCCCCGCAGGAGGAAGCACTTCGGCCTCGGGCTGCACTGGTTCCTCACGCGGAGCCGTCGTTAGCACGACGCCTCCAGCGGCTGGAGCGGTGCCACCCGCGGCGCCGAATGCTAGGAGGCGCTGGCCGCCCGCGCGCCGCTCCACGAGTGTCGCCAGCAACGGGAAGTCGCCCGCCAGCTCGTCCAGCACGCTCTGGAGATCGCGCTCGAGCCGCCGCGGAGCACCCCGCCGCGCCTCGGATGCCGGCGTCTCGCCCCACTCGGCGAGCTGTGCCGTGACGGCCTCCTGGATCGCCTTGCGGTAAGCGAGGTAGGTGGCACCGCGCGGACCCGTCTTGATGAAGTCTGCCTTGTTGAGCGTGAGGCACTCGGCGAGCGCTGGGACCTCGATCAGTCCAGACACGGTGCCGGGGTCGGCGGGTCCTACGCCGAGCCAGTCCCAGCCCCGCGTGATAACCTTGCCCCGGGTGCTCACGGCTACCCCGTGCTCGTCGGTCGCGAGCGGTACAGGTCCGCGTTCCACATACCCCACCGCCGACGGCGTGCGCTGGCGGCCCACGCGCACGGCGAGGGACGCCGCGTCCGGGCCGAGGTCGCCTCGGGCGAGTGCGCGGCCGTTCACGACGAACGTCACCCCGCTCGGATACACGTGCGTCAGGATGCGGTCGAAGGCAGTCTCGAGCAGCGGCTGGAAGTGGCGCCGCAGCGTGCTCTCGAGAAAGCCCGCATCGAGGAGCGGCGAGAGCGCATTCTGGAGTCGCAGCCGGACCGCGGTGCCGCGGACATCGACTAGCCCCGGTGGGGGCGTCCAGCTCCAGGGCGCCCGATGCCGGGACGCGAGCCGCCACGTCGTGGCCACGTGCGTCTTGCCTCGCCGGGCCTCGGTCACGACCTCCTGGCAGGCGAGGAGGCCGAGCTTGATGCCGACGCCTGCGAAGCCGATGCCACGCCCGCGGATCTTGGTGCTCGCGCCGAGATCGTGATAGCAGCGCAGCTCCCCGCGACTCATGCCCCGGCCGTCGTCCACGACATCGAGCGTGGCCGCACCGGGGTCGCTGGTCAAGCGGAGTTCGGCCACTCCGGAATCGAGGGCATTCGCGACGATCTCGGTCAGGATAGTTTCCTCGAGCGAACCCGCGTATGCGTCGCGCAGGTCCTCGAGCAAGTGGAGCAGGTCAACGCGGGTTTCGCCCATGGGAAGCTCCCGGCGAAGCTTACGCCTGCCGGCGGCCGGGAGCTAGACTTTCGTGCGTGCTCCAGACGAGCCTCGGCCGGTGACGAGCTACGGGCTGCTCAGGGATGCGGTCGTCAAGCGGCGGCAGGTCCGCGCAGTCTACGACGGACTGCCGCGTGAGTTCTGTCCTCATGTGCTCGGGACGAAGGACGGCGAAGCGCACTGTCTGGGATACCAGTTCGGCGGTCAGAGCTCGGCCGGGCCGATCACCCCTGGATCGACGGGCAACTGGCGTTGTTTCGTCGTGGCGAAGCTAACCCACGTCTCACTCCAGGAAGGCCCATGGTACACCGCGCCCAACTGGGATCGGCGGCAGACGTGCGTGCACCGAGTGGATGTCGAGGCGGAGGGGGCGGAACCAGAGGTCTCCTGATCCAGAGCGGCGGCCCACGGATCAGCTCTTCCGGCAAATCGTTATCGAACCGCGAGTTCGTAACGTCCGCTGCCGGGAAGAAAGACCGAAAATGTCGGGGGTCGTCGGGGGTAACGGGGACAGAAACGATGACACCGAAGGTCTGCTGATTTTGGGTCAGGAGAGTTCTGGCGGTCTTCGTTCAATGGAATCAAGTACTCTCGGCGGTCGAACATCGCTCTCCTGATCTCGCGTCATCAGAGCGCTGCACGCATTGTCCCAATCGACGAGAGGACCCGCGGGATTGCTGAACTCCCGCGGGTTCGGTTTTTCTACAGGCTTCGGGTGTCATTATTGCGCCTGCGTTGAACCATTGTTTGTAGACGCTGCGCTTTGACTCTCATCGTTTCTGTCTACGTGCTAGTGGCGGAAACCCGTTTATGCCTTCGGTTGGTGATGTTAGACCGCTGGAGCAACCGAAAGTGCGCCGCCGACGAAGTGCTTCTCATACCGCTTGTCGACAAGTAGGTTGCCCCGAGCGTGCTTTTGACTCCTTTAGCAGGCCGAAGTTAGGTCAAACATGGCGACGGCCGCGCCGCATAAGCGCCCCTAAGTGCCGCAAAAACGCCCTAGGCGTGGCACTGGGAGCGTTGCATCGTTTCTTTCCGCGGCGACTTAGGTCGCAACGAGAGCGAGGGGAGCCTGGTCAAAATGCCAAACGGGAATGATGAGGAGCTAGAAGCCCCTGTATTCGAAGACGATCCCGGCGAACAGAGTTACCAACCGAGCGACGTACCGCTGGATCGGGAGGTTATCACAACCCCTTATGACGCTCCTGTGCGAACGCTCTTGGAGGAAATCAGAGAGAAAACCCTGATCGTAAATCCGCCGTTCCAGCGTCAGAGCATTTGGGACAAGGCTCGTCAGTCCCGTCTTGTGGAATCGCTCCTTCTCAATATTCCGATTCCCGTCCTCTATTTCGCTGAAGATGAGGACGGGACAAGGGTTGTCGTCGATGGGCAGCAGAGGCTCCGGGCTATAGAGGAGTTTCACTCTGGCCAGTACAACCTGCAGAAGCTGGAAGTTCTTGCTCCTCTGAATGGCAAGCGCTGGGCTGATCTGACGCCGAAACAGGGCAGGACAATCCTCTC
>DATNOR010000087.1:0-5223 GCA_035601235.1 Gemmatimonadales bacterium | reverse complement strand
CTCGGGGCGCACCGCCCCGAGCGCGCCGTGCAGGGCGTGCGCGTCGCCGCCAGCGTTGGCCTCGGGCTCGCGGCGGCGATCGGGGTGCTGTTCGTCACGATCCCGCGCTCCCTGCTCGGCCTGTTCGGCATGACCGACCCGGTCGTGGTAGGCCTGGGCGTGCAGCTGCTCGGCTTCCTCAGTGTGTCCGGGCTGTTCGTCACGGTCGCGCTGGCGTATACGGGGGGACTCCAGGGCACAGGCGACACCCGCTCGCCGCTCTACATCTCGATCGCGTCGCAGATCGTGGTGCCCCTGGGCCTGTGCGCCGTGCTGCAGGCGACTCGCGGCCTGCACGCCGCCGACATCTGGACGGCGATCCTCCTGGGGCACATCACGCGCAGTGCGTTGAGCGTCGCGCGGTTCCGTCAGGGGAGATGGCGCGGCATCCGGGTGGAGCTGGAGCCAGCGCGCCCCTAGAGGGGCCCGGCTAGGGGGGAGCGACCTGCAGTAAGACGGGCTCGCCCACCGAGAACCGCACGCCCTGCCGCTTGAGCTGAGCCTCGAGCGTCCGGTTGACGGCGTGCCGGCGGCTGGGGCTGTCGCTGACGATCATGATGTGGGTGACGCGCGCCTGCAACACCACCCGGCCCGCCCACATCCGGGCCGCGCGCCGCGCCGTGAGGTGCGCCCGGCGCAGTAGCGTCTTCACCTTGGCGAACCGCCCGTCGGGCTGGGGCGGCTCGATCTGATACGCGTACACCCAGTGTCGCTGGGGCGCCGGCTGTCGCTGTGGTTTCGTCATGCGCGCCCTCGTTTCCCGGAACAGAAAACGCGAGACACGCCGATCGGTCGGCGCATCTCGCGTGGCCCACGTCTTGTCGCTTTACCCAGGCGTTGGCTGGGTGGCCGCGGTCTTTATGCTGCACGCGCGGTCGTAGCCCTGCCGTTCCGCGCATGACCCAACCTAGCCGCTGTTACGGCCAATAGCTAGTTGCAGATCGCAACGCATATGGCCCGGCACAGCCGGCTCCTTAGATTGGGGCAGCCTCGCCCAGGAGTGCCCGATCAGCCGTCGAGCGGTGGTGAGTGCGTAAGCTTCGCGTCGGCATCGTCGACCTCGTCACGAGGGGCCCGACGCGCGCCTTGTACGCGCGCATCATGCACGCCAACCTCGCCAGCATCATGCCGCAGGTCGTGGGCGTGTGGTGCGAGGCGGAGGGGCACGAGGTCACGTTCATCTGCTATACCGGCTTCGAGGACCTGGTCCGCGAGCTGCCTGCCGACGTCGACCTGGTGTTCATCGGGGCGTTCACCGAAGCCGCCCTGCTGGCCTACTCGCTCAGCAACCTGTTCCGCTCCCGCGGCGCGGTCACCGTGCTCGGAGGCCCGCACGCGCGCTGTTATCCGGAAGACGCCCGCCAGTACTTCGACTACGTCCTGGGCTTCACCGATCGCACCGTGGTGCGTGAGGTCCTGGAGGATTGCGCTCCCCACCGCCCCGAGGGCCGGCAGCTCGCCGCCGGACGGCAGCCGCTCGAGCTCCCGGGGGTGCGCGAGCGCTGGAAGTTCATCGCCCCGACCATCAAGAAGGCGCCCCTTTTCAAGCTCGTGCCGATGCTCGGCAGCCTCGGCTGCCCCTACACCTGCAGCTTCTGCATCGACTCGGTCGTCCCCTACCAGCCGCTCGACCTGGAGGTGATGCAGGACGACCTGCGGTTCCTGCGGCGGCAGCTGCGCCGGCCGCGCGTGGGCTGGCACGACCCGAACTTCGGTGTGCGGTTCGACGAGTTCCTGGACGCCATCGAAGCGGCGGCTCCCCCCGGGAGCATCGACTTCATCGCCGAGAGCAGCCTGTCGCTCTTGTCCGAGCCGCACGTGGTGCGCCTCAAGCGCAACGGGTTCAAGGCGCTGCTCCCCGGAGTCGAATCGTGGTTCGACCTCGGCAACAAATCGAAGACCGGCAAAGTGGAGGGAAACGGAAAGGTCGAGCAGGTCTCCGAGCACGTCAACATGATTTTGCGCCACATCCCGTACGTGCAGACCAACTTCGTGCTCGGTCTCGATTGCGATCACGGCCCGGAGCCCTTCGAGCTCACCAAACGGTTCGTCGATCTCACGCCAGGTGCCTTCCCCGGCTATTCGCTGCTCTCCGCGTTCGGGCGGGCGGCGCCGCTCAACCTACAGTATCAGCGCTCCGATCGCGTGCTGCCGTTCCCCTTCCATTTTCTCGACAACAACCACGCGATGAACGTGAAGCCGCAGAACTATTCCTGGCAGGAGTTCTACGACCACGTGATCGATCTGACCCGCTATACCTTCTCGCGGCGGGCGATCGTGCGGCGCTTCCGGGCGACCCCGGCCGTGATCCCGCGGTGGATGAACGTGGTGCGCGCCATGTCGTCCGAAGGGTACGGCCGCATCCGCTATCACAGCGAGGTGCGCCACCGGCTCGATACCGATCCGCAGCTACGGGGCTATTTCGACCGGGCGACGACGGAGCTGCCGGCGTTCTACGAGCAGCAGGTGCGGCGCGATCTCGGGCCGCTGTGGCAGTGGCTGCCGCAGGGCGCGCTCAGCCACGACCACCACGCCTACCTCAAGGCCGAAGCGTCTACGGTCGCTTTGACCCCCCGCCGGTCAACTGCCTGATCCGCATGCGCGCCGGTCCCATGGTCGAATCCTTGGCGAGCGCCTCCCGGTAACTCGCTAACGCCTGGGTCGTATCGCCCTTCTCGAGGTACACGTCCCCTCTTGCCGCCGGCGTCATGCCGGAATTGGGAAAGAACTCCGCGGCGAGCTGCAGCAGGCCGAGCGCATTCTCGGTCCTCCGGGCGCGCGCCTCACTGCGCGCCAGGTCCACGAGCGGCAGCTCACGGAAGTCGTAGGCCGCGCCGCCGTAATAACGCGTGCGGAGATCGCGATAGCGGCGCACCGCCGCCGTGAGCCCGGAATCGGCGAGGTAGAGCGCGAGCTCGTCCGAGAGTAGCCGGGGCCGCGCCACCCCGCGATGACAGGTCTCGCACCGCACGACCACGTGCGGCTCGGGGCGCTCGGGCACATCGGCGAGATGCTCCTCGTTGATGTGCTTCACCATGTCCATCATGACGCGCGCCGC
Organism: Gemmatimonadales bacterium; assembly: GCA_035601235.1. GTDB lineage: Bacteria > Gemmatimonadota > Gemmatimonadetes > Gemmatimonadales > GWC2-71-9 > AG41. The sequence goes on along the minus strand of DATNOR010000087.1, from coordinate 2,126 downwards.
GCGTTTGGTGCGTTTGTCGTCCGAGGCGAACTTGACCGAGTCGAGCGGCGCCCCCTCGCGCCCGACGTGACAGTAGGTGCACCGCACGCCGAGCCCCAGGGCGAAGCTCCGCATGGTGGCGATCAGCTCCTCTTTGCCGATCGTCTTGGGCAGCACCTTCAGGTTCGTGAACGAATCCGGTGGAAACTTCCCCTGCGCGTGCAGCGCGGGCACGAACACGACGGACGCGACAACGAGACCGATGAGCTCACGCATATCAAGACCCCCGCCGGATCGCCCGCCCTGGAAACGGAGAGCCTGCTGCCGAGACTCCGTTCCGCACCACGAACACGCCGTTCACCAGCACGTGGACGATCCCCTGCGAGAACTGCGCCGGCCGCTCGTAGGTCGCCTCGTCCACGACGCGCGCGGGGTCGAACACGGTGATGTCGGCGTCCGCACCCACTTGGATCCGACCTTTGGCGCGCATTTCCGGCACGGCTCGCTCGAGCCGTTGGGCCGGCAGCAGGGTCATCCTGCGCACCGCGTCCTCGAGGCTGAGCGCGCCGGAGTCGCGCGCGTAGCGCCCCAGGACACGGGCGTGCGTGCCCGCGAGCCGCGGGTGGCCATGCGGCGAAAGGCCGTCGCTCGCCACCATGACGAGCGAGTCCGCCAGGGTCTGCCGCACCGTGCTATCCGGAATCAGGAAGATCACGACGACAGCCCCCTGCCGGCGCAGTCGTGCGAAGCTCGCGGCCGTCAGCCGTTCGCCGGTGGGAGGGTAGAGGATATCGTGATAACCGATACTCATGCGTTGCTGCCAGCCGGGATCGAACACCGCGGACTGCAGCTCGGTGGATGCCGCGGTGTACGGGTACGCTTCCGTGGTGACATCGACACCGTGCTCGCGCGCGCCGTGAATCAGCTGCAGCAGGAGGGGGGTGTCGCGCTGGCCCATGCTGGTCACGTGGACGACGTGCAGGGAAGCGCCCGTCGCGGCCGCGTCGGCGATCACCTCTTGCAGCGCCGCGACGCTACCACCGGTCGCGGGATCCCGGCCGCCTTCGCGCAGGTGGACGAAGCACGGGACGCCGTGGCGCGCCGCGACCCGAAACAGCTGGAGGATCTCCTCGCGGCTCGCACCCGGCGTGTATGCGATGCCGAACCCCACGCCGAGCGCACCCTGGGTGAGCCCGCGGTCCACCAGGGAATCGAGTCGAGGGAGCTCGGCGTCGTGCAGCGCGCCATGGGTCCAGCTGCGATTCTTGTCGCCGATCGCGGCAGCGCCGGCGAGCGACTCGTCGTGCGTGATGACCGCCCTCCGTGCACCCACATGGCCGACGCTGACGCCATAATTGATGAGGCTCCGGCCCTCCCGCGCGGCGTACCAGGGCGTGACCGGGTAGGTCCCGATCTCCAGTTCCAGCGCGGTCGTCACGCCGTCGTGCGCATAGTAGCGGTAGCTCTCCGAGTCCTGCCCATGCGCATGCAGATCGATGAACCCCGGCGCCACCACGAGGCCGTGCACGTCGAGCGTGTCTCGCGCTTCGAGCGGCTCGACCGTGACGGCTGCGATCCGGCCCTCCCGGATGCCGACGTTGCGCGTGGCGTCCAAGCCCGTCTCCGGGTCGAGCACGCGCCCGCCCGCGAGGACGAGATCGAACGGTTCGCTCCGCGCCCCTCGCCCGCGCGGCGCGAGCGCGACCACGGAAAGGAGAACCGCTACGTAGGGCGACACCACGAGTCGGTGCGACGTCATGCAGTGCCCTACGTTAGGGCTCACACTGCTCGCAGGCTAGTGAGAGCCTCGCCCGCACTAATCCACCCTTGGCTAGGCGCAACAATTTTGTACCCCCCCAAACATCCATCCCCAATCTGACCCTGTATGACGCTGACGGGAACGTGCGGTATCGAGCCCAGCAATTGAATGCGAAGGTGTCTCGGGTAGCTCTCGGCTTGTTATTCGCGTCAAGTGCGGCACGTCGGAAGCGCATCTGGTGGGCGCTGAACGTCGTCAGGCAGCCTGCAACGGAGGTCCATTCCTTCCCCCTCCCCAGTCGAAAGCAGCCACAAACCGGGGCGGGGCGTCGTCGTGTTGGTAGAAGATCACGTCGTGGATACCGGCTTGGCCCAACCGAAGAAGCATC
>DATNOR010000086.1:0-28173 GCA_035601235.1 Gemmatimonadales bacterium | reverse complement strand
GCGGAAATCGCGCAGCGCCGCGTCATAGCTCTTCATGCGCTTCCCGAGTCCGAGGACCGTGGCGCCGGGGGCGACGGCCGCGCTGTCCTCGCACGTCGTCGTGTACTTGATGAGCGAGTCCACCTGAGTGACGAGACGCTTGGCCTTGAGTTGCACGGAATCTTCGTACACGGTGGGGCTCATCTGCGGACGTCCGCGTCTCATGAAGGCGCGACTGCTGCCGCACAGTCCCGAGAGCAGGCGACCGGCGCGTCGCTGCGCCGCCGCGTCGCGTCCTCCCGCGCGGGTGACCCGGCCCAGGCCGTCCTTGAGCTGCGCGATGCCGCGCGTCGCGGTTTTCAGTCCGTCCAGGAAACGTTTCTGTTCGGGACTGGGCGGCAGCGGTGCAGGCGTGGACTCGGCCCGCGCAGAGTCGGAGACCGGCGTCTGCGCTCTGAGCGAGATCGCGGCGAAACAGAGCAGCACGGCCAGGCAGCGCATCAGGATCCTCTGGGTGTCACGAGAAGCCATGGTTATAATGTCACAATGACCGTTCCCGCAACCTCGCGCCAGACCCGTACGTTCGAGGATCGCGCCGACGCCCTGGCGCATTTCTTCCTGCGGGCGGGCGAAGCCCCGCGCCTCCTCGCCTACGACGACGCGGTTGGCTGCCCGCTCGACCAGGCCATCGCGGCCCTGGAGTGGACGGTCGCGGTCGGCATTCTCGCAGCCGACGATCTGATACACGCCGCGCGCGTCGGCGCCGACAGCGCCGCGGCCGTCGTGGAGCGCAAAGACGGCGATCAGCGGGTGTTCATCTACCTCGGACCCCGCATGGACGCGCCTCCCGCCGACCCCTACGAAGGCACGCTGCTGTACGACGAACCCGGCGTGCGCGCGTACATCTTCGCGCAGCGCGTCCACGCCATCGCGCACTTCCTCCGCGCCAGTCTCGGACTCGGCGCCGTCATCGCCATGCTCGGTCGCCGCGCTCCCGAGCTGCGCCACGTCCGCCGGTGGCTGCAGGCGGTGTTCGCCGAGCCCGCCGGAGAAACCGGGTCCACGCGCATGCTCACGGGCTGGTTCGCGACGGGGGGCGCCGGCGTCCTGTTTCTACCCCACCACGCGGACGAGCCGTACACGTACTGTGAGGTGGGAGCTGAGGGAGGTTAGGGAGGTTCTGGAGGTTCTGGAGGTTGTGGAGGTCGCCTCCGATCCTGACGAACCTCCCCAACCTCCACCAACCTCCCAAACCTCCACAACCTGCTGTTCGTAAACCTCCACAAACCTGCTTTTCTGTTGATTCACAACTCCACATCATGTGGACGGTCGCGGCAATGGTAGACGTACGCGGCGCTTACCGTCCACACGCGATGCACACTGAGATGAGCTAACCCGAAGAAACATCGGCACTTGCGCGCTTTGCTGAGGCCCCTATATTGCTGTCCACGCGGCTTGAAGGGAAGGGTCGGGACCTGGTGTCTCAGCTACGCCTTCAAGACGGGTCCGAGCGGAAATTCCGGGGAGACCGCCGATGCAAACAAGGGCTCAGGCGGCCGGCGATCCGGGAGCAGGCTCTCCGGCTCGGATAGATAGGGCCAGTCGCGTGCCCTATCCGCGTCGACGTGGTGCCTCGACGTGCAGTGCGGAAGGTCGGTCCGCGACCCGATCTGACCCGCAGCACTCACATCGGTGAACCTTGCGGCCCGGCCAGGCTGCTTGGGGATGGAAGCCGGAGCTCCTGTTCGCCCTACCGAGCGACGAATCAGTCAACCGGCGGCGGCAGGATGAAGAACGGAGGGAGCAATCCCCCGGCTCCGGGTAACCGATGTGCGGAGCCCCCGGGCGGCGGTTCATGCCGTCCCGGGGGCTTCGTGTTTATTATGCCCCCATGCTGCTTCCACTCGCCGCCACGGGCGCCGCCTTGGGAGTCTGGGCCTACGGCACTTACGAGCCCAACAGCCCGCTGTTCGGGCGCGTGATCGGCCGCGGGTCGCGCGCCGGCCGGGTGGTCTACCTCACCTTCGACGACGGGCCCAACCCAGCGGCCACCGAGCCGATCCTCCAGACCCTCGCCGCCGAGGGCATCCCCGCGGCGTTTTTCCTGGTCGGGGAGCATGTGCGGCGCTTTCCCCAGGTCGCGCGCCGCGTCGCCCAGGCGGGGCATGAGATTGGCAATCACACGCTGCGCCACCGCAAGCTGCATTTCGCCGGCCCGGTCCGCATCCGCGAGGAGCTCGAGCGCACCCACGCGCTGATCGTCGAGACCACGGGACGCGCGCCGCGTGCCTTCCGCGCGCCGCACGGCTACCGCAATCCGTTCGTCGCGCCCGCCACGCGCCGGCTGGGATACACCGTCTTCGGCTGGACCTTCGGCGTGTGGGACTCGGATCCGCGCGTGGCGGCGGAGCAGATCCGCCGACGCGTGCGCACCCGGCTCCGCCCCGGCGCCATCGTGCTGTTGCACGACGGGGACGGGTACGATCCGCAGGGCGACCGGAGCCGGACGGCGGCGGCCCTCCCGGGCATCATCGCCGATGCGCGCGCCGCGGGCTATGCGTTCGGCTCGCTCGCGGAGCTCGTCGCCTGATGTCGCGCCGGTGGCGCTGGGTGTGGTGGCTTCTGGCCCTCGTGGGCATCGGCTTCGCGCTCAAGTTCTTCACGGCGTTTCCCTGGCGCGTCACCTTCGCCGCGCTGCTCGGCGCCAACCCGTGGCTGCTCGCGGTCGCGTTAGCGGCCAACCTTTCGTCGCTCGTCGCCAAAGGATGGGGGTGGCACCTCGTGCTGAAGCCGGTGGCGCCGCACAGCTGGCGCCACGCCCAGGAGGCGAACCTGGTCGGGGCGGCGGTGAACGATCTGTCGGTAGCCGTGGCCGGGGAGGCGGCGCGCGTGCACGTGATCGCGCAGCGGGCGGGCGTGCCGATCGCCGCCGCCGTGTCGTCGGTGGTGTGGACCCGACTGGCCGAAGCGTTGGCCCTGGCGCTGTTTCTGGTCATGGCGCCCAGCCTGCTCGAGCTCGAGCCCTGGCTGCGCGTGCTGCAGGTGAGCGTTGGGCTGGCGCTCGTCGTGGTGCTGCTGCTCGCCTGGGCGCGCGGGTGGTCCTGGCTCGCGGAGCAGCTCCCGGCGGCGCTGGCCGCCCGTCTGGCCGTGCTGCGGACCATGGGACGGGGGGGCAGGTTGTTCGTGCCCACGCTGTTCGCCCTGTACAACTGGGCGACGCAATGGGCGACCTACCATCTGGTGCTGCGCGCGACCCATGTCCCGGCGTCCCTGGCTGCGTCCTTCACCGCCCTCATCGCGGCGAACCTGAGCGGTCTGCTGCGTCCCACGCCGGCCAACGTCGGCGTGACCCAGGCCGCGCTTGTCGTGGGCCTGCTGCCGTTCGGGGTGGCGCCAGAGCAGGCGGTGGCCGCAGGGCTGGCACTCCAGGGGCTGCAGGTGCTGCCGGTGTTGCTCCTCGGGGCGATGGTGACTGGCTGGCGGCTGCTCAAGCTCGAGACCGAGCTCGCCTAAAAAACGACGGCGCGCGGGGGAAAAGGGTGCTTGGCCCCTCGCGAGCCACCCCTAGCTTGCCGCCGTGTCCCCCACGTATCGCATGCCCGACCCGGTCGCGCGGCGGCGCGAGGCGGTGATTTCAGAGGTCCGTCACGCCCTCGCCGCCGCGCGGTGCGCCGCTCGCCTCGCAGGGCTGGAGACCGGCGCACTCGCGCTGCGCGAGTTGCTGGTCCACGTGAACGACCAGCTCGATCGCGCGGAACGTGGCTTCGCGCGTTTCGTCTCGACGTCGTCCCGAGACGCCCTTCCGTGACGCCTCTACCTTTAACGCCCTTCTTGTTTTAGCTGCGCATATCCCATTCCCCGCAGGATGGCGATGCGCTTGGCCATGGGCGGGTGCGTCGCGAGTGCGTCGGCGAACAGACCCTCGTGGCTCGTCAGGCGTCGGCCCAGGGGATCCGCGATGCACAGGTGCGCGGCGCCGCGCTTGATGTGCGTCGTCGGGGCCTCGGCGCCTTCGATTTTCTGCAGCGCGCTCGCCAGCGCGAGCGGGTTGCGCGTGAACTGGGCGCTCATCGCGTCGGCCAGGTACTCCCGTCTCCGGCTCACGCTCAGCGCCAGCAGCTGGGCGATGATCGGGGCGAGGATCCACGAGACGATCCACACGACGAGCAGGATGAGGACGAGCGGGCTGGGCTTCCGCTCGTCGCCCGACCCGCCGCCCGGTCGCAGCACCCGGGACGTCCCATCGTGCATCAGGGCCACCGCTCCGACGAGCGCGGCGAGCATGGTCATGAGACGGACGTCGAGATTCTTGACGTGCCCCAGCTCGTGGGCCACGACGCCCTGGAGCTCGTCGCGCGTACACAGGTCGAGCAGCCCTTGCGTCACGGCGATGTGCGAATGCAGGGGGTCCGTCCCGGTCGCGAACGCGTTCGGATCGGGGTCGTCCACGATCCAGATGTGCGGACGGAGGACGCCGGCGGCGATCGCCATCTCTTCCACCACGTTGACGAGCTGCCGCTCGTTGTCGCTCTGGGGCTCGACGATCTCCCGGGCCCCGGTCGACCACAGCACCTTCTGGGGCCCGGTGCGGTACGCGTACCAGGCGATCGCCGCGGCCGCGAGCGAGAGGACGATGCCGAACCAGGGGAAGGTGTGGTGATACGCGGAGCGCGGCGCGTCGCGGCTGAAGAGGTAATAGATGTAGTCGCCGCCGAACCCCAGCCACGCGAAGAACGCCACGAAGCCAACCACGAGCACGACGGTGCGCCGGCGATTGGCTTCCTGTTGTTGAAAGAGGTTGAGCGAGGCTGCGTCGCTCACGTCTTCGGCTTGAGGGAGAGATCGACCTGCGGCACGGCCTTCTCACCCTGGTCTTCGATCTCCCACAGGTCGGCGGGTTGCGCCTTGGCGAGGCCCGCGACGAAGCTCGTCGGGAACTGCTGCTGCTTGGTGTTGTACTGGGTGGCCGTATCGTTGTACAGCTGCCGGGCGAAGGCCACCTTGTTCTCAGTCGACGTGAGCTCTTCCTGCAGCTGGCCGACGTTCCCGGTGGCCCGGAGCTGCGGATACTGCTCCACCACGACCATCAGCCGCTGCAGCGCGGACGACAGCGCATTCTCCGCCTGGCTGATCTGCTTGATGCCCTCGGGACCGGTCGCGTTGACCTTGACCGCCTGGTTCCGGGCCTGGATCACGGCCTCCAGGGTGGACTTCTCGAAGTCCATCGCCCCGCGGACGGCGTTCACGAGGTTGGGAATCAAGTCGTGACGGCGCTTGAGCTGGACGTCGATCTGCTTGAACGCGTTGAGCGTCTGGTTCTTGAGCGCGATGAGCCCATTGTACGCGGCGACGAGCCACGCTCCCACCACGACGAGCACGATCAGGAATGCGAGCGGCCCCATATGAGCTCCGGGTCGAAGTGAGTCCCTTTACGCGGGGTTGGGCGGCAGGAGTTTCGCAAGCGCCTGTCGCACCGCCTCCGCGACCGCCGGGTCGTCGGGCCCGAGCCGCGCCAGGGGGTGGGCGGTCTCGATGTGGAGCTCGACCCCCCGTCCGATGGGAATGCGGCGCCAGGAGCTCGCGGTCTCAGGGTCGCGGGCGGCGTCGCGCGCGATCCATGCGGTCAACGCCCGTCCCGACTTCCCGCGCGGCGGCGCGCCCTTGGTCTTGAGGGGCAGCTGGTCCGGAACCGGCAACGAAGCGCCGAGCGCCTGCGCCGCCCGTCGCTCCAGCACGTCGCCGGTCTGGTCCTGCATATCCTTGGTGATCGCCGCCAGGGTCGCTCCCTCCATCTGCCGGAGCTTGATCCACAACAGCTGGAGGAAATGGCGATAGGAGTAGGTCGCGGCCGTGCCGCGCCCTTCGGGGGGACTTACCAGGCCCTTGGTCACATAGAAGCGGATGGTACGTTCGCTCGGCTGGGCGCGCGCGGCCGCGTTGATCGGCGTGATCGCCGAGGCGTCGAGGATCGCGCCCACCAGCGCGGCCAGGTCGCGGAGATTCCAGGGTGCGAGATTGCGGTACTCCCGCAGCACGTGCACCGGCTCGTGATGCGGTGCCCCCGTCACGCCTCGGCCCCTCCCCGCCCGCGCTCATCGGCGAGCCGAAACACAGCCGTCAGCCAGTCCGTGACCTCGCGCAGGTTGAACGGCTTGCGAATCACGGTGCAGCGGTGCCGCTCGAGCCAGCTCCGCACCTCCTCCGCTTCCGCGTCCCCGGTCATGATCGCGATGCGCCCCTCGAGCGCCGGCCAGCGGTGGATGATAGCGAGGTACAGCGCCAGCCCCGACATCGTGGGGAGATGGATGTCCAGGAGCAGCGCATCCGGCTGCGTGGAGCCCAGCAGCTGATACGCCGTCTCGGCGCTGCCCGCGGAGACCACGCGATGCCCCGCGCGCGTGAGCGAGCGCTCCAGCACACGGCGCAGCGGCGCCTCGTCGTCCACGACGAGGATGCTGCGCGGCTGGCCGCTCATGAGACCGAGGCCCGCGCGCCGGCGGGCGTGAGGAACCGCTGCACCACTCGCGCCAGCGCCTCGTCCGGGCTGAGCGACAGCCGCATCTCACCGGCCGTGAGGCCGAGGTAGGCGCGCGCGTGCAGCTGCAGCGTTTTGGTCTGCGCGTACCCGAGCCGCGTCGCCACGTCTTCGATCGTGAACCCGGGGTCCTGCAGCAGCCGATGCGCGTACAGCACGCGCGCTGCCGAAAGGAAATGCCGGGGTGACGGTAACCCGACGCGGGTGAACCAGCGCTCACAGGTGCGCCGATCCACCCGTGCGCGCACGGCGACCTGGCTCACTGTCTGGACCTGCCCCGGGGCGCGCAGCGCCTCCTCCAGCACCCAGCGGAGCTCACTGGGCAGCGGCGCGAGCGCGTCGGCGAGCTGGTCGAGCAGCTGCCGCGACGAGGAGCGCGCTTCCTCGTGGCTCAACACCTCGCGCAACCGGGTGGGGTGGTCGTCGTAGTTGGCGAACACGACGTGCTGGATGCCCCGCTGACCGAGCGCGAGCAGCACGCCAGCGGTGCGGGGCGTGAGCGTGGTGTAGAGAATGAGCGGAAGCGAGGGGAACAGCACGCGCAGCCGCTCGATTTCCTGCGAGCGCGCGTCGCCCGAGAGCAGCGGGTCCACCACGGCGAGCTCGACCGGGCGCCCCCGGATCACGGTCAGCACGTCGTCCCACGTCAGCGTCTGCACGACGCCGAACCGACCGCCTGCGGTACGGCGCAGCTTGTGGAACTGGACGTCTGGCACAGCCGCTAGGACGAGCATTGATCCCCCAAAACCCACAAAAGTCGCAAAATCGCCCTACGATGCCGCAAAAACGCCCTAAAAAACGGACGCTCCACCTCCGAGAGTTGTGATGTCCTGTTGCGTCGACACCACACCACGGTTGCGGAGGTTCACATGTCCCGTATTCGCGCCCTCTTCGCGTTACTCGTCGTCGCGTTCGCCCTCTCCACCGTGGCTTGTGCTGATGCTACCGGCCCCCGCCACGGCTGCGACTATCAGAACAGCAACACCTGCAAATAGTCGATTGAGTCGCATCTCAACCAACGAGCTGCGCCAGGGACTCGGAGACTTGGCGCAGCTCGTTGGTCTGCACCGTCGCTTCCGTCGTCTCGACCTCGCCAGTCAATGCCTGCTCGCAATCCTTTAGCCCGCCACGGATCCGCTCGACCCGGAACTCGAGCTCGTGCAACCCGGCCATGCCCGCGACCTCGAGAGCCCGCTTCATGAGCTCATCGGCACGGCGGAACCGTCTGAACCTGGCCTGTCCGATCCCCTGCTTCAGATAGAAGTCGGTGAGCATGTTGGGCGGCATGTCCGGCAAGTGCTCCTCGCAGCGTTCGCGCCAGCGCGCGAACCCGACGTGATCGCGCCGGTACGACGCCGCGTGCATGAGCTCGATCAACGCGTTCGTCGTGTTGTCGTGACACCCTCCCCGGCGCACGACCTCTGACAAGGCCCGCTCTGCCCCGACCGCATCGCCCAGGGTCAACAGCATTACTCCTACGTCGCTGAGGGCGCGCATCCGGGAATCCTCTTCGTCGTACAGCTCGAACGCGCGCCAAACGTGGGGAATAGCGTTCGGACCCTGGCCCATCTGGGCCAAGGACACCCCGATCCCGTGCTCCGCACGCGCTTCGGCGTCCCGTTCGCCCGCGGCGTGTGCATCTGCGAGAATCGCTCGGAGCTGCCGCTCGGCCTCGGCGAGGTTGCCGCGGCCAAGGATCGTGTTCGCCAGACCAATGCGGGCGAGCAGCGCGGAATAGCGGTCTCCGGCCGCGCTCGCCATCTCGCCGGCTTCCGCGTACGCGGCTTCCGCTTCGTCGAACTGATTGAGCTTGCGGTGCACGCGCGCGAACCGCAGCCGGGCCGCGACCGCGTCCTTGGCCGACAAGCGGCTCGCCACCACCTTGAGCAGCGTGGTCAGGACGTCGACCGCTTCGTCCAGGCGCAGCTCCTCCTCGAGGAAGTGCGCATACGCGAACAGTGCGGGTGCGACCAGCCCGATGTCACCCAGGCGTTGCGCGTCCGCCGTGCTCTCCGCGATGCAGTGCACATGTGCGCCTTCGGTCGCCGCCGCCCGCAGCTCGGCACAGAAGCGGTCGGTCGCGATCCATTGATAGTGGAACGCGTCACCGGAAACCTGCAGGCGGTCCGGCGCGAGCAAATCGACGAGCCGCAACGCGAGGAACGCGCCCTGGCCCAAGCGCGCCTCGAGCGAGGTGGCGCCCTGAGGGCCCGACACCCGCTGGAGGAAGATCGCGTGAGGCAACGATTCGAATTTCAGGCGCGAAGCCGGCATCCGGTTGGTCTCCCAGTCAGACTGGCTGGTGGTGCCCCAGCCAGGGCCCAGGGCAGGGGTTATGCCTCGATGCAACGCGCGGCCGGGTCAGAAGATAGCGTTTTCTATTGCGACGCGTTAGGCCGCAAATCTCGCGTTTTCTTGCCTTTCGCCGCACGGTTCGGGTGCCACTCGGGAGGCCGTCCCTCCCCCTATTGGCCCCCATGCGCCGGGGCTTTACCCTCACCGAACTCGCCGTCGTGCTGGCGATTCTGGCCATCGTGACGGCCATCACACTCCCCCGCCTGCAGGGCTTGCTGGACTGGATCGCGGTCAACACTGCCGCCCAGGACGTCACCACGGCGGTCGCCGTGACCCGTTACGCCGCTATCATGCAGGGCGGCCGGCGCCGGTTGGTCGTCGCGCGGGATTCCTTGCGCATCGACCGCTGGTCGGGGGATTCCTGGGTTCCTCACGAGCGTTGGCCCGGCCCGGACCGGCACGGGGTGGCTCTGGAGGTGTCCAACCCGGTTGTGGTGTTCGACCCCATCGGGCTCGCTTGGGGGCTGTCCAACACGAAGGTGGTACTGCGACGGGGTGTTCGATCTGAAACGATCACGCTGTCCCGCCTGGGGCGGGTAAAGCGCTGGTAGGGGGAGATGCAACCAATTGCCGGGGGGAGTGCATCAAAGAGACGTGGCGGATGAAACATCCGCCGCCCTGAGTCGTACGACAACAGGCAGAACATCATGCAAGGGTCGCGGCCGAAGTGTGACGGCCACTTCGCCCGACCGCCAGCCCGGGGAGTTGTAAGCCCCGGGTCTGGTTTTTTTAGGGGGCTAGGGAGCGGATCGCCACCGCCGAAAGGTTGAACTCCACCCGATCGGCGACTCGCACCGTCCCCGCCGGCCCCCCCCGATACGGCCTGATGCCGAAGTCGCTCTGTTTCACAGAGAAACTCCCAGTCGCCCGCAGCGTATCACCGGCCGCCTCGAGTCGCATGACCACGGCGACGTCGCGCGTTTGTCCTGCGAGGGTCAATCGCCCGTGCACCTCGAGCCCGTCGCCCGCGGGGCTCACGGTCGTGGAGACGAACGTGATGAGCGCGTACCGATCGGGGTGGAGGACTTCGCTGCGCATGGTCTCGGTCACCTTGCGGATCTCGGCCGTGTCGGGGGGCGTGAGCACCTCCAGGCTGTCGACGGGCACGACCACCTCGACGCGCGAGTCAGCGGGGCTGTTCGGGTAATAGACGATTTGTCCGGACGAGGCGCGGGCGCGGACGAGATGTCCGTGACCCGCGAACCCGAGCAGCCCGGCCTTGCCGGTTTTCACTTCGAAGCGACTGGCGGGCGTGAGGATGTACACCACCGAATCGCGCCCGGCGGCCTGTGCCGTCGCCCGAGCAGGGGCGTACCAGAGCGCGGCGGCGAGCAAGACACACCGCGTCGCCGTCATCGCTGTCCCCCGCCAAAAAATCGCGCGAGCCCCTCTTCGAACGGCAACGCGCGGATGCCGAATGTCGACTCGAGCGCGCTCGCGGGAGTGGCGCTGCCTTCGACCAACATCTGGAGCTGGTCCAGAGTGAGGGGAGCGAGCGGCCCCATGACGCCCAGTGCCGCGGCTGCCGCGCGTGCGACGGCGAGCGGCACGTGCACGAGCGGGCGCGGGTGACCGGCGGCACGGCCGATGGCGCGCACAAACTCCTCGTAGGTCAGGGTCGCCGGACCACCCAGCTCGAACACGCCGCTGAGCGCGGGACGCTCGGCGGCGAGAGCGAACGCCAGCGCGACGTCGCCGATCCACACTGGTTGCATCGGAAAGCGGCCGTCCCCGAATACGGGCACCAGCGGCGACCAGCGGTGCAGCCGGGCGAGCGTACGGATCGGCCGGTTTTCGGGACCGCAGATAATGGATGGCCGGAAGATGGCGTGCGACAGGCCGGAGCTCCGCACCAGCTCCTCCGCGCGCCACTTGGTGCGGTGATAACGTGTCGCCCCCGGCTCGTCACGCGCGCCCACCGCACTCATGTGCACGAATCGGCGGACGCCCGCCTCGCGCGCGGCCGTGACCAGGCGCCTGGTGCCCTCGACGTGCACCGCTTCGAACGTCGCGGCGCCCGCTTCCACAATGATCCCGACCAGATGGACGATGACGTCCGCGCCCCGGGTGAAGGCCGCCAGCGCCGCAGGGTCCGCCAGGTCGCCCGGCGTGCGCTCGGCGGGGAGCGCAGCGGCCGCCCGCCCACGGCCGTCCCGGCGCACCAGCGCGCGGACCTGGTGACCGCGACCCGCCAGCAGCGCGGTGATGTGGCGTCCTACGAATCCACTGGCTCCGGTAACGGCGATGAGCACGGGGGCGGGGGAAGAAGAACGGCTCAGTCGCTACTGGTGACGCCACCCTCGTCGAGGAACACCAGCGTGCGGCGCCGGGCCACCACGCTCGACAGCGCGTCGAACACGGCGGGATCGAGCACCGTCCCCGCCAGATCGGCGATCCGGCCGATGGCCTTGTCCGGGGCCATCTTCTCCTGGTAGGCGCGCGAGGTCGTGAGCGCGTCGTAGACCTCGGCGGCTCCGATGACGCGTGCGGAGAGCGGGATCGCTTCACCGCGCAGCCCATCGGGGTAGCCGGTTCCGTCGAAGCGCTCGTGGTGATGCCGTACTGCCGGGATGATGTCGCCAAGGTGTGTGAGGGGGGCGAGTATCTGGGACCCGATGATCACGTGCTGCTTGACGTGCTCGAACTCCTCGGGCGTCAGCGCGCCCTGCTTGTTCAAGACCGCCTCTCGCGTGCCGATCTTGCCGATGTCGTGCAGCCGGCCTGCGATCCGCACCAGCTCCACGTCCTCTTCAGACATGCCCAGCTGGTGAGCGACCGTGGCGGACAGGTCGGCTACCCGCGCGGAGTGACCCCGCATGTAGGGGTCCTTCGCCTCGAGGGCATTGACGAGAGCCTCGAGCGTGGCGATCGACAGACGCTCGAGCTTCATGCGCTCACGCTGCAGCTCGGCGGTCCGGGTGGTGACTTCCTCCTTGAGCCACTGGTTGAGTTGGCGGTTCTCGAGCAGCATCTCGCGGCGCTTGAGCGCGCGCTGCACCGCGCGGCCCAGGTCGGCCAGCTCGATCGGCTTGGTGAGGTAATCCATGGCGCCGCGCTGCATGCACAGCGCGGCGCTGGTCGCGTCGTTGACGGCCGTGAGCATGAGGATCGCCAGCTCCGTCTCGATCTCGAGCGCGGCGGGCACGAGGTCCACGCCGCTCGTGCCGGGCATGCGGATGTCGCACAGCATCAGGGCGATGCGATGGCGCTTGAGCTGCTGCAGTGCCTCGTCGCCCGAGCCGGCGGTATACACTTCGAATTGCTGCTGCTGCAGGAACTTCTTGAGGGCGTTCCGGATGGGCTCCTCGTCGTCCACCACCAGGATCTGAACGGGCCCCGCCATGTCGGCCACGGTGGTCTCCTATGGGAGGTCGGTGGAGGTTGTCGAGGATGGTAGAGGTTCACCGGCCTCCACTAGCCTTGCACGAAGCTGACCTCCACGGGCCCAGGGAGCAAGCCCGCCCGGTGCGCCCGTCCGAGCAGCTCGACCACGGCCCGCCGGCCGGTCTCGCCGTAGTCCACCGTGTAAGCGTTCACATACATGCCGACGAAGCGATCGGTGCGGGCGTCGTCGAGCCCGCGGCTGTATCCCTTCGCGTGCGCCAGCGCTTCGGCGCGGTGGGCGAGGCCGTACTGAATGCTCGCCTTCAGGTCGCGCGCGATGTCGCGCATCAGGGCCGGCCCGAGGTCACGGCGCACCACGTTCCCGCCGAGCGGCAACGGCAGCCCCGTCTCCGCGCGCCACCACTCGCCCAGGTCGACCCAGAGATGCAGCCCGCGGTCGGCGAAGGTGAGCTGGCCCTCGTGGATCAGCAGACCCGCGTCCGCCCGGCCGGCCGCCACGTGGTCTTCGATCTGGTCGAACGGCACCACCACGTGCCGGGCGGCGGGCTGAAACAGCTTGAGCGCGAGAAACGCGGTGGTGAGCTCACCGGGCACGGCGATGCGCAACGCGCTGGCGCCGAGGGCGGCCCGCGGATCGACGGGCCGCGGGGCACGCGCCACGATGCGCGGCCCGTAGCCGTCCCCGAAGCTCGCCCCGTGGGCGAGCAGCGCGTAGCGCACCGCGAGGTGCGCGTAGGCGTGCAGCGAGACCGCCGTGACCTCGAGCTCCCCCCGGAGCGCGCGCCGGTTCAGCGATTCGATGTCGCCTAGCTCGTGGACGTAGCGCCGGCCGTCGGTGTCGATCTTCCCGGCCGCGAGCGCCCAGAACATGAACGCGTCGTCGGCATCGGGGCTGTGTGCCAGATGGATCGTGCGGGGCGGCTCAGCTGCCACGCGTCGCCTTGCCGGCGGTCACCTGCTTCGCCTGGTCGCGGAAGGCATCGAGGTTCTGCGCGTGCTCACCGTACTCGGGACGCTGGCGCGCGCGCTCGGCGGCTTCGTTCTGCAGGAAGGCCCGGTAGGCGCGCAGCGCGCCGGCGGTGTCGTGCGTCAGCTCGAGAGCACGGGCACGCAGCATGAACCCGAACAAATGCGTCGGGGTCGCCCGCCGGATCGTGTCGGCCTGGGCGAGCGCCCCGGCGGCGTCGCCGCCGGTGAGATCAAGCACTCCGATGTGGTAGCGGGCGTCGACGTCGAGCGCCGGCAGCATCGCGTACGCCTGCAGTGCCATCGGCAGGAAGAACTCCGCACTGTCCGCCTGCCCCTGCGAGTGGAGCGACATCACCCGGTTGTACAGCCGCGTGGCGCGCTCTTCGGGGGACATCTGAGAAATATCGGGAGGCGGGACGGGGGACGAGGGAAGGGGCCCATCCCCCACCCCTCCCGCGTCCCCCGTCCCCCGTCCCGTCGAGCCGCCGAGCCGCAGTGCGAGGACCGTGACGAGCGCCCCCAGCGCCGCGCCCGTCACGCCCCAGGGGAGGCCGGCTCGCCAGCCGGCCGCCTGGCCATCACTCGTTTGGGCGCTCACCCGGGCGCCGCACTTGTGACAGAACTTTGCCGTCGCCGCGAGCGCGGTCCCGCACGCCTGACAGTTCATCGAGGGCGGGAAATCTAACTGGCGAGAAGGCTCAGGTCAGCGTAGTGTACTCGGCATGACGCCCCACACGACGCTACGACGCTACGTCATACGAGGTGCAAGCCGGGCCTTCGTACAACGTAGCGTCGTAGCGTCGGCCAACGGTCCATGAGCGCTCCCTTCCCAGGGCACGACCGCGCCAAGCACATGGGTGAGCTGAAGCGTGGCGACGAGCGGTGGGACGTTTTCATGGAGGTGCAGCCCGATCCGGAGGTGGGGCCCGGGGCGGTGCGCGGGCGGCTGCACTTCGCGAGCGGCGAGCGCCACCGGACCACGAGCTGGATCTTCCTGGAGTGGTCCGAGCGCGAGATCCAAGACCGCTTCGGCGAATTTTCGGCGGTCGAGCTGTGGCACTTCGTGGAGGCACTGAGCAGCTGACGCGGCCGTGTTGAAAACTGTGCAGTTTTTGCACATTTCGGAGTGCACCGCGCGTCCGCGACAGGCTCTGCACGGCGAACCGGCCCAGTAATGTTGCGTCCGCGACACGAAGTGGTTGACAGCGTGCAACGGCGTCGGTACCTTCCCGCATGCCTGCCGTAATCCCCAACAGCGAATTTTACCGCGAGCTTAACGCGCCCGGCCGGGCGCGGGGCTCGCGTCGTTGGTGGCATCAAGCGTGCACGTGCGTGAGTGACCCGAGCCCTCTGAGGAGCGACCCATGACCGCGACGTTGGAGCCCACTACCACCCCTCAGGCGGGCAAGCCTGCGACCGCGACGGCCGGGGACGTGATCCGCAAGGCGAGAGACGCCGGTGTCCAGGTGGTGGACCTGAGGTTCACGGACCTGCCCGGCACCTGGCAGCACTTTTCGATTCCGCTCAAGGAGCTCACCGAGGACCTCTTCAAGGAAGGGATCGGGTTCGACGGCTCGTCGATCCGCGGGTTCCAGGCGATCAACGAGAGCGACATGCTGTTGTTCCCCGACCCGGTCAGCGCGTTCGTGGATCCGTGTCTCGAGGTGCCGACGCTGTCGCTGACGTGCGACGTGTCCGACCCGGTGACGGGCGCGCGCTACTCGCGCGATCCGCGCTACGTGGCGCAAAAGGCCGAGCAGCACCTGGTGAAGTCGGGGATCGCCACGACCGCCTATTACGGGCCCGAGGCCGAGTTTTACATCTTCAACTCGGTGCGCTTCGATCAGAACGCGCACGAAGGCTATTACCACATCGACTCCGAGGAAGGAATCTGGAACTCGGGGACGAACGGCGGGGCGGCGAACCTGGGCCACCGGCCGCGGCACAAGGAGGGCTACTTCCCGGTGCCGCCCGTGGACAAGCTCCAGGACCTGCGCTCCAAGATCATGCTCGCGATGATCGCGTCCGGGATCGAGGTCGAGGTGCACCACCACGAGGTGGGTACGGCGGGGCAGACCGAGATCGACATGCGGTTCACGACCCTGACGCGCATGGCCGATCAGCTGATGATGTACAAGTACATCGTCAAGAACGTGTGCCATCAGCACGGCTACACGGCGACGTTCATGCCGAAGCCGATGTTCGGGGACAACGGCTCCGGTATGCACGTCCACATGAGCCTGTGGAAGGACGCCAAGAACCTGTTTTTCGATGCGAACGGCTACGGCCTGATCTCGGACACGGCGCGCTGGTACATCGGCGGGCTGATCAAGCACGCGGCGGCGCTCCTTGCCTTCGCGGCCCCGACCACCAACAGTTACCGGCGGCTGGTGCCCGGCTACGAGGCCCCGATCAACCTGATTTACTCGCAGCGCAACCGGTCGGCGATCTGCCGCATCCCGGTGTACTCCAAGTCGCCCAAGGCGAAGCGCATCGAGTTCCGCGCGCCCGATCCGTCGAGCAACGGGTATCTCACGTTCGCCGCGCTGCTCATGGCGGGCCTGGACGGCGTGAAGAATAAGATCGAGCCGCCCAAGCCGATGGACGTGGACCTGTACGAGCTCGAGCCCGAAGAGCGCAAGCATGTGAAGAACACGCCGGGCTCCCTGAACGAGTCGCTCGCGGCGCTCGAGGCGGACCACGCCTTCCTGCTCGAGGGCGGCGTGTTCACGCCCGACCTGATCGAAACGTGGCTCGCGTACAAGCGGGCCAAAGAGGTGGATCCGGTGGCCCTGCGGCCGCATCCGTACGAGTTCTTCTTGTACTACGACGTTTGAAACAGACGGGTAGACGGTAAGACGGTGAGCGGCCGCTAGAGGCTAGTGCCTAGCCACCGCTCACCGTCTACCCGCCTACCCGTCTAGCCAGCTATGGCCACCGCTCTTAAGACCACCGGCGCCAGCAAGCGCGAGCTGCTCGAGCTCTGCAAGAAGCAGGAAGTCAACTTTCTGCGCCTCCAGTTCACCGACATCCTGGGCGTCAACAAGAACGTCGAAGTGCCCGAGAGCCAGTTTGAAAAGGCGCTCGAGGGCGACATCATGTTCGACGGCTCGTCGATCGAGGGGTTCGTGCGGATCGAGGAGTCGGACATGGTCCTGAAGCCCGACCTCGACACGTTCCGGGTGCTGCCGTACGACGACGAGGGGGGACGCATCGCCCGGCTCATCTGCGACATCTACAACCCCGACGGATCGTCCTTCGCGGGATGCACACGCCAGGCGTTACAGCGCCAGATCGCGGCCGCGAAAGCCATGGGCTACGAGATGATGGCCGGGGCCGAAGCGGAGTTCTTCATCTTCCAGCTCGACGCGAGCGGCGACCCCACCACCGTGACGCACGACCACGGCGGGTACTTCGACCAGACGCCGGTGGACCGGGCCGAGGAGATCCGGCGCCTCATCATCCGGGACCTGGTCTCGATGGGGTTCGAGGTCGAGGCGGGTCACCACGAAGTCGCGCCGGGGCAGCACGAAATCGATTTCCGCTATACGGTCGCCCTCGAGACCGCGGACAACCTGGCGACGTTCCGGTTCATCGTCCGCAACGTCGCCTACCGCCACGGTTTCCTCGCCACCTTCATGCCCAAGCCGATCTTCGGCCAGAACGGCTCGGGAATGCACACGCACCAGTCGCTCTTCAAGGGCGGGAAGAACGCCTTCCACGATCCCGCCGGGAAGTGGGAGCTCTCGGCGACCGCGATTCAGTACGTGGCTGGGCTCCTGAAACACGCGCGCGGCTTCTGCGCCGTGACCAACCCGCTGGTGAACAGCTACAAGCGGCTGGTGCCCGGGTACGAGGCCCCGACCAACGTCGCCTGGTCGCAGCGTAACCGGTCGCCACTGGTGCGGATCCCGGACCGGCGCGGCATCGGCACCCGCTGCGAGCTGCGGATGCCCGACCCCTCGGCGAATCCGTACCTCGCCCTCGCCGTGCAGCTCGCCGCCGGACTCGACGGCATCAAGCGCAAGCTGATTCCTCCCGATCCGGTGAACAAGAACATCTTCACCATGAGCTTCCGCGAGCGGCGCAAGTACCGCATCGACGAGTTGCCGCGCGATCTGCACGAAGCCCTCGACATGATCGAGAAGGACGACGTCATCCGCGACGCGCTGGGGTCGCACATCTACGAGCGATTCGTGGAGGCAAAGCGCGAGGAGTGGCAGGAGTACATCGGGCAGGTGAGTGAATGGGAACTTAATAGATACCTCGGGCAGTATTGACGCCGTTCCGTCTAACGGGAAGGCGTCGCGGAAAGACGTCACGGAGAGACGTCGCGGAACGACGTCGTTACCGGTCGGGCGGCGGGCTCGCGTGCAGGCGTGCGAGCATCTTCACAATCAGGATGACCCGAGCCTCGAGGGCGTGGATCGCGCGCTGCTGACCTGAATCCAGTATCGCAGCCACGTGGAGCTGGGTGGCCATCTCCCGAGCAGACCCCCGAGCATACATGAGGAATTGGCGGAACTCCGGCACGGTGCCCCGGCCGCACGCCTCAGCTATGTTGGAGGATATGGAAAGCGCAGCGCGCACGAGTTGGTCGGCGCGCTCGAAGCGGGCGGGTCCCTTGAAGGTGCGCGTGAGACGCACAGCGTCGGCCGCAAGCTCGCAGGCTACTTCGTGCACGCGGAGTCGCGCGGCATGAGCCTTGAGTACCATACGGCGCCAGTGTAGCAGCGCACCGGGCGCCGACCGTCATCCTTTTACGCCTATCCGTGACGATTTTCCGCGACGTCTTTCTGCAACGTCTCTCCGTGACGCTGTTAGTCGTAGTCGCCGCCTGCGACGACATCTCCCGCCGGGGTGACACCCTGGGCGCGCAGTCGTCCGCCCGCTGGGAATGGCACGGCAGGATCACCGTCACCGAGGATCCTCAACTCACGATCACCCGCCTGGCGATCGACACGGGGCACGGCGGTGGTGATGTGGGGCTCGCCCGCTACGACTTCAATCCCGCCGAAGGCGAGGGAGACGAGTACTCGCTGATGCTGGCGCTCGACCTCGGGCGCGCGCGGGATCTGCGACAGAACGTGCCGTACACGCTCGGACCCGCGGACGCCCGCATTCCCGCCTATGCCACCGTGACCTGCTTCTGCCACCCGCTCAAACCCGACTCGGTGCGGGGCACGTTCCGCCTCGCCACCCGGGGCCTGCGCCAGATCACGGGCCGGGTGGACGCGACGCTGTATTTTACGGAATGGAACGACCCCGCCCGCCACGCCACCTATCCGCTGCACCAGCGCATTGACTTGGTCAAATAGGGCGGTCTGGCGGTCGGGCGGACAGACGGTCGGCGTCGTGCTCGGCTTGCTGACCGCCCGTCCGCCTGACCGCCTGACCGCCCAGTCTGCCGCCACGATCGACACGATCATCATCGTGAATCGCAACGTGTTCGACCTCCAGGAAGCCGACGCGCCCGGCTTCATCGCCCGGCTCGCCAACCGGCTGCACGCCCGCACGCGCGCCGGAGTCATCCGCGGCACCCTGCTGGTCAATCCCGGCGACCGCTACGACTCGGCGCGGGTGGCCGAGAGCGAGCGGGCGTTGCGCAACTTGGGCGTCTTCAGTCGCGTGCGGATCGATACCACCCGGCTCGACGGCCGCCTGGCGCTGCGCGTGGCGACGACCGACGGCTGGAGCACCAAGCCCCAGTTGGGCTACTCCTCCGCGGGTGGCGACGTCAGCTGGCTGGCGGGGCTCGTCGAAGACAACCTGCTGGGAACGGCCACATCGTTGACCGCCGTCTACAACCGCACGCCCGACCGGGGCGTCTTCAGTCTGGGCTATCTGAAGCCCCACTTCTTCTCCCGCCGCGCCCAATTGCAGGGCCTCTACAGGGGCAAGACCGACGGGAAGCAGGGCACGTGGCTGTTCGGCGTCCCCTTCTACGAGACGGCCGCGCGTCGGGCGTTCACGGTCGACGGAGAGGCCGCGTCCGAGCGGGTGCTCGTGTTTCGGGACGGCGACACCAACTCCATTTGGTTTCGTCGCACGCAGCGCGTCGGCGTCTCCGTCGGCTTCGCGCCTCACGCGACGACGCGGGACTACGTGCGACTATCGGTTGCGGCACAGTGGCGCCGCGAGGACATCGATACGGTCACGGACACGGTGCCTCAGCGATCGCAGTTCGGCACGGCCGGCGCGGGGCTCGACCTCGGGCACGTGCGGTTCCAGGTGCTCGAGCGGTTCAACTCCTACGCCCGGCGCGAGGACGTGGACGTATCACAGCTGCTCCACGTCGGGCTGTGGGCGGCGCCGCGAGCATGGGGGTACGCGCCGACGGCGGCGGGCATCGGCACGGAGCTGAGCGCACAGCTCGCGGCCCCCTGGGCCGGCGGGTTCGTCGTAGTGCGTGGGGCCGGCACCGGCGTGTTCACCGGGGGGGTGCCCGACTCGGGTCGAGTCGCCGGCGCCCTCACAGTGGCGAGCCAGAACGTGCCCGGTCACACGCTGATCGTGCATCTCGAGGGAGCGCGGCTGCGGCGGCCCAAGTACGGCGAGGAGTTCGATCTCTGGATGACACAAAGCGGTCCTCGCGTGTTCGGAATCCACCAGTTCACAGGTTGGCGCAGGGCGTGGCTGGCGCTGGAGGATCGCATCCTGGTCACGGATGAGGCATGGGGACTGATGGGCGTCGGCCTCGCGCCGTTCTTCGATTACGGGGGTGCCTGGTATCCGACCGAGGCGCCCCGGCTGGGCGGCGACGTGGGCCTGTCGCTGCGCATCGGCCCCACCCGCGCGGTGCGCGGCGATGTGGCCGAGTTCGCCGTCGGGTACCGGTTCGGCAAGGGGTTCACGGGCAGCCGCTGGGGCTTCGCGGTCCGCAAGGGGGTTCACTACTGACCGACCCGTTGCAACCTCTCGGGCGCGCTCGACGTTACCACGATCATGAAGACTGAGAGCCGCAGGATACGTGCGGGCATCGTCGTGGCGGCCGGCCTATGGACGCTGTTGCACGTGTATGTGGGGCTGCGCCTGCTCGCCCCCGCGCCGCTCGGGCTCGGCTGGCGCCTGCTCGGGTGGGCGGGGATCCTGATCCTCGTGTCCGCCCCGTTCGTGGCACTCGGCGCCGCACGGAGCGAGCGGCTGCCGGCCAAGCGCGGCCTCGAGGTAGCGGGTTTTACGGCGATGGGATTGTCGTCGCTCTTGATCGTGTTCGCGCTGGCGGGGGATGTGCTGCACGTGCGCGCCTGGCTCGGTGTCGCCGGTTTTCGGCTGACGGTGGTGGGTGGCGCGGTCGCCGTGCTGCTGGTTGGCCTGTGGCGGGCGCGGCGGCCCGCGCTGGTGCGCATAGTGGACGTCCCGATCGCACGGCTGCCGTCCGACCTCGAAGGCCTGCGCATCGCGCAGCTATCCGACCTGCACATCGGCTCCACGCTGCGACGCGAGTTCGTGGAGCGCGTCGTGCACACGACCAACGGCCTCGAGCCCGATCTGATCGCGCTGACGGGCGACGTGGCGGACGGGTTCCCCCGGGCGCTGCGCGACGATGTCGCGCCGCTCGCGGCGCTCTCCGCCCCGCTGGGGAAGTATTTCGTGACGGGTAACCACGAGTATTACTGGGACGCGGCGGGCTGGGTGCGTGAGCTTGAGCGGCTGGGCTTCAGCCCGCTGGTGAACGCGCACCGTGTGCTACGTCGCGGGTCGGGGCGGTTGCTGCTCGCGGGAGTGACGGACCTGTCGGCCCCCGGCGGTGGGCCGGGCCCCGCGTCGGACCCGGCGGCGGCCAT
Source organism: Gemmatimonadales bacterium (assembly GCA_035601235.1). Classification (GTDB taxonomy): domain Bacteria; phylum Gemmatimonadota; class Gemmatimonadetes; order Gemmatimonadales; family GWC2-71-9; genus AG41. The sequence continues at coordinate 7,203 of DATNOR010000086.1, read as the reverse complement.
CGCCGGCGCGCCCGAGAGCGACGTGCGGCTGTTGCTTGCCCATCAGCCCAAGAGCGCGTTCGCGGCACGGGCCCTCGGCTTCGACCTGCAGCTCTCCGGCCACACGCACGGCGGCCAGTACTTTCCCTTCAACCTGCTGGTGCGCCTGTTCCAGCCGTTCGTCGCCGGGCTGCATCGCCTCGAGGCGATGTGGCTGTACGTGAGCCGCGGGACCGGCTACTGGGGCCCGCCGCTGCGACTGGGCGCTCCCGCCGAGATCACATTGATCCAGCTGACGCGTGCCTAGCGTCCAGGCTCAGCGGGCCGCTGCCAAAGTACGCGATCAACAGCGCGGCGCCCAGCATGGAGAGGTTCTTCATGAACATCGCCGTCTGCATGCCCCGCATCATCGGATCGCTCACGGCCCAGAAGTTGTGCATCGCGAACGTCACGGGCACGAGGAAGATGACGATGAGCCACGCGCCGATCTTCGCCTTGTAGCCGAGCGCGATGCTCAGCCCACCGGCGATGGCGATCAGGCCCGAGAGAGGGACCAGCAACCCGGCGGCCGGCACACCTTGCTGGGTAGCGTAACCGATGTACCCCGCCGAGAAGTGACCTAGGATGGTCATGAGAAAGATCAGCGAGTACAGAACTCGGCCCACGGGCACGAGGTAGCGCACGGGAATCCCCTTTCAGTGTCGGTCATGAGGTAAGGGCGTCGAGCGCACTCTTGAGGCTCTTCGCGTCGCCCGCGCTGAGCGCACGCACGATGGCTTGCTGGGCCTCGACCAGCGCGCGCATGCCCTTGGCGTACGCCTGCTCGCCCGCGGGCGTGAGCGCGGCGAGCACGCCCCGGCGGTCGTCGGGGTCCGGGCGCCGGCGAACCAGCCCGTCCTTCTCGAGCCGATCGACCAGCTGCGTGATGTTGGAGCGGACGCAGTGCTGGCGGTCCGCCAGCTCGGACAGCGACAGCGGCGCGCGCGCTTCCGCCAGGGGGTGGAGCACGCCGAGCTTCGCGAGCGATAACCCGAGCGGGCTCAGCGCCGCCTCCAGCCGGGATTCCACCGCCTCGGCGGTCTCGAGCAGCGAGGACACCACCGCGCTCGCGCTGTGGGAGCGTCGCGCGCGCTTTGGGGGGGGACGTTTGCGCATCCGCGAAATCATACTCCGCTTCCCGGCCTGGTCAATCAATCGGTTCATCTCGCCATCATTGAAGAAGGTCGCGACGACCGCACGATAGTTCACGAATGAACGAGTGGTCACCAAAGTTCCCGCGGGCAGGTCGAGCGAGACCTGGTGCATCTCTTCGGGGTGGGGGCTCGCCACCCGGCCGGCGGGCGGCGGAACGACGCTCCGCCACGCCGGCCGGTGTGACGGTCGGTGTCAGAAGGACAGCGTGACACCGCCCTGCCACGCGATGTCGTGTTGGGTCTTGTTGAAGCCGTAGCGGTCGAACTTGTACACAAAGTCGCGACCCTCGGCGCGGATGCCGACCCGGCCGAAGCGGTACTCGAGCCCCGCCCCGAAGTTGCCGGCGAACTTGGACCAGGTGCTGTCGGCGCCGAGCTGATGCACGCTGGTCGCGCCCACGCCGCCCAGCACGTAGGGATTCAGCGTGCCGGACCCGGCGGCGAGGGGATAGCGCAGGACGATGTCGGCGTCGTAGGTGAACTTGTTGAACTTGCCGCGTCCCGTGAGGGCGGCGTTGCGGATGCTGTCCTGCGCCCAGCTGCCGCTGGCGCGAATGCCCACGTATTGCTGGAGCCAGACGGTGCCGTCGACCGACCCGATCCAGCCGACACGCCAGTCGGTGGTGCCGGCCGGGTTGAGATTGGCCGCGCCCGAGAGGCCGCCGAAGGCGCCCGCCAGGGTGACGCGGCCCGAGGCGGAGCCGAGGCCGCCGAGCGCCGCCCGGGACGGGGTGCCGACCTGGGCGCGGAGCGCCGCGGGGCCGAGCAGCGCGACCGCAGCCGCGATAGGAACGGTAATGATGCGCGTGAACATGATGGCATTCCTCCAGTTGAAAAGGGTGAATAACTAATTCATCAATGAACTACATCAGCCAACGACCACCAGGCGCCCCAGGACGCGGAGGTCGTGCAGGTACCGCCGGTCGGTCACGCTCGGCTCGGCGGCGTCGGTTGTGAGATGCGCGATCATTGGTGCCCTACTCCGGGTCTGCGTATTTGATTCATGAATGAACTACATAGCGATAGAGTTCCCGCGCTCGCCGCTGCCCCCGGCCTCACCGCGCCAGCCCCAGGCCCACGCCGAGCGACGCCACGCGATCGCGAAAGAATTCACCGTAGGGGGCGGGACCGGTGTACGCCCGCAGCAGCAGGCTCCAGCGCCAGCCGCCCTCGCCGCGGGCCACGGGATCGCCCAGCTCGAGCCCCGTGATGGCGCTCCAGCCGACGTCCCAGCGGCGGTCCTGAAACGACTTCGCGTCCAGGGCGGCCACCACGCGACCCGTCGCCAGCGGGCCGAAACGCACCAGCACGCCGCGCTGGCGGTACTCGACTCCCCCATGGAGCACGCCCGGCTTCAAGTCGGCGGGCGAGTGCGTGAAGACGTACTCGCCGCCACCGTACACGCGCCACGCGGCGAGCTGCTGCGACAGCAGCAACTCGGCGGCTTCGAAGGTCAGGTCCACCCGTTGGGCATTGGCATGGACCATGTACTCATCGCCCAAGTGGGAGCTCTGGTGGTACAGCTGCACGCGCGTCGTCAAGCCGGCGCGCCGGTAGGTCACCGGCAGGCCGACCTGATAATCGGTGTTCATCAGGTCCGCGGTCGGGCGGGCGAGGTTGAACTGCGAGAACACGGCGGCGGCGATCGCCACCTGCCAGGTACGGCCGTTCACCACGCCGATCGTCTGGCCGAAGCCCACACTGCCCAGGCGGGCCGCGAGCCGGGGCGAGCGCTCCCACAGGTATGCGGCAAAAAACTGCGGCTCCTTGGGGTCGGCCAGCAGCGGCTGGAATACCGCACCGGGTGCGGGGTTGGGGCCGGGGGCCTGGGCGGCCGCCGGTACGGCGGCGAGGACGGCCACGGGCAACCAGCGAACGGCGGCGGGCAGGCGCATTGCAATTCAGTAATGAACTATCTAGGGAGCCAGGTTCCCGCCGCGCCCGCCGCGCGGTCAATCGTTTTCTTGTGCCGCGGCCTGCCGCAACTCCTGAACCACGGGATGAGTTCGCAACAGCAGGACGGCGGCTACCGCCGCGCCCACCAGGTTGCCGCCGAGGATTCGCACCCAGGCGAGCTCTCCCAAACCGAGGTGCGACAGCAGGATGGTCAGCATCACGAACCCGAACTCCAGAATGAAAAAGCCGAACGCCACGCCCATCACGAGACTGGGCTCGCGCGCGGCGCGGTGAATCGCCGAAACGATCGCGATGCCGTACACCACGTTGAGCACGTAATGCAGCAGCGTGAACTGCGCGATCCCGCCGAGCACGGTGAACGTGCGGAGCGCCTGCCCCACGATCGCGTCCACCCCCGCGAGCCAGATCCAAATGGTGGTCGCGACGACCAGGCCGAGCCGGGTGCCCTCCCATAACGAGTTGTGCTTCACAGAGCGGCTATCCTTTCTCAAGCGTAGTTATTGACCCGGAACCGCAGGCCTGGGGTGCTGGTTAACCGGTCACCGGGGGTTTCCGCCGCGCGAGCGCGCCACCCCCGATCAGTTCCCGAACCTACACTGGCGAGCGATATGAGCTCCAGCGACCTACACCCTGTCGAAGAGACACGTCCACCATCCCTGTTGTTCCAGCTGCTCGGCACTGCACATTCTGTAACAACTCGTCTCACGGAGGCGCTAGCGGAGCTGGGCCTGTCCCCCGCGGCGCTCGACTTGCTCACCCAGCTCGCGAGGGCTCAAGAGCCGCTGCCGTTGGACGACGAGCTGCGGGAGCTGGGCCTGCTGCTCGAGCGCGACGGTCTGGTCCGGACGGTGAGGCAGGGCGCCCGCGGACCTGTCACCGTTGGGCTCACGCCGCTGGGCGCGACTCGGCAACGGGCCGGCAGCGAGCGGCTCGACGCCGCGCGCCGTGAGCTCGGCCGCTCCCTGGACGACCTGAATGTGGACCGCGCCGCCGTCGAGCGCGCCCTTTCGGCGCTGCGGTAATCCCGCTTGATTACGTTGCAACACGGAGCACTCTCTCATGACGGCACGCAGTTTCTCGTACGCGCCGGCAGTGCTGGTCGCGCTCTGGACCACCTCCACCGTGGGCCTCGGCCCGGATATTGACCCGACCTGGCTCAGTTTCGACGCTCCCGCGAAGACCGTCCGCTTCCAGCTGATCGCGGGACTCACCGGTCTGAACGGCGCGCTCAACTTTAACGGCTTCCGCGACGGCGGTCTCACGCTCGTCGTGCCCGCAGGCTGGCGGACCGAGATCGACTTCCGCAACCACGACGGCATGCTGCCGCACAGCGCCGAGATCATCGCCCCACAGACTCCGCTTCCCACGCAGCCCGTCGCGCCCGCGATTCCGCGGGCATTCACGCTCAGACTCAATGAAGGACTCGTGTCGGAAGCCACCGACACGCTGCGTTTCACGGCACAGCCCGCGGGCGAGTATCTGATCTTCTGTGGGGTTTCGGGTCATGGTGCCGCGGGCATGTGGATCCGCTTCCGGGTGAGCGCCACCGCCGAGGCGCCGGCGCTCTCGGCCACTACGGCCACGTCTCACTAGTCCTCGAGGACACGAGAGCCCATCGCCGACTTGCCGCTCCACTTCCAGCTCCAAGACATGCTCGCCCTGGGCTACTCAGTGCTCAGCCGCCTGGCGTACGTCCTCTACATCGGGCTGGCGCTGCGGCGTGCGGACGCGGAGCCCGTGTCGCGAGACGCGGCAGCGCCGGCGTACGCGCGGTTCCGCCGCCGCGCGGCGCTGCTGATGTACCACGATGGCATCGCCTTCGTGGCGGTGTGTCTGCTCACGCGCGGCACGCTCGATCTCCCGCTGCCGCTCGCCTGGCGTCTCGCGGGCGCCGGGCTCGTGGCGATCGGCGTGGCGGTCAAGCTGTGGGCGGCCGCGGCGCTGGGCGCGGACGGGTACTACTGGCGGGACTTCTTCGAGCCCGAGACGCGGCCGGCGCCCACCATCGCCGGCCCCTACCGCTGGCTGCGGAATCCGATGTACACCGTGGGCTACGTCCAGACCTACGGGCTGGCGCTGCTCGTCGCGTCGCTTCCCGGGCTCGTCGCGGCCGTGTTCTCGCAGGGCGCGATTGTGGCATTCTACTGGCTCGTCGAACGGCCGCACTACCAGCGCCTGTACGGCGGCGTCGCCGCCACGACCGCCCGCCGCCTCCGCACCAGCCAGGAGACGGGATGAGCAACACGCTGCGAGTGAACGGCACGGTGCACACGGTGGACGTGCCGCCCGACATGCCCGTGCTCTGGGTGCTGCGCGACGTGCTCGGCCTCACCGGCACCAAGTTCGGCTGTGGCATGGCGCTGTGCGGCGCCTGCACCGTGCACCTGGACGGCCGGCCGATCCGCTCCTGCATCACCCCCGTGTCGGCCGTAACGGGGAAGAGCATCACCACCATCGAGGCCGTGGGACAGACGTCGAGCGGGAAACGCGCCCAGCAGGCGTGGCTCGACGTGGAGGTCGTGCAGTGCGGCTACTGCCAGTCGGGTCAGATCATGGCCGCCGCCGCGCTGCTCGCGGCCAAGCCGCATCCGACCGACGCCGATATCGACGCCGCGATGGCGGGGAACATCTGTCGCTGCGGCACGTATGGGCGCATCCGCGCCGCCATCAAACGGGCGGCGGCAGGCTGACGTGGTCCGCCCGCCGGGTGTGTCGCGTCGGGAGTTCCTGAGCGTCAGTGTCGCTGTCGGCGGCGGCCTGCTGCTCGGCTTCGAGCTGCCGGCGCCGCCTCCCTCCGCCTTCGAGCCCAACGCCTTCATTCGCGTTGACCGCGACGGTCGCGTGACGCTGGTCATGCACAAGGTCGAAATGGGACAGGGGACGTATACGTCCATGTCCATGCTCCTGGCCGAGGAGCTGGAGGTCGATCTGGCCGACGTGCGGCTCGAGCACGCTCCTCCCGACGACGCCCGCTACGCGGAGCCGCTGTTCGGGGTGCAGGAGACGGGCGGGTCGACGTCGGTGCGGGGCAACTGGGAGCCGCTGCGCCGCGCCGGTGCCGCCGCGCGGAGCCTCTTGGTCGCCGCCGCGGCAGCGACGTGGAACGTCGATCCGGCCTCGTGCCACGCAGCGCGGGGCACGGTGATTCACGGCCCCACGAATCGCTCGCTCGGATACGGTGCGCTGGTGGATAAGGCGGCCACGCTGCGGGTGCCGAGCCGCGTGCCGCTCAAAGACCCGAAGGACTTCAAGCTGATCGGCACGCCCGCGAAGCGCGTGGACGCGCGGGGCAAGGTCGACGGCACGGCGCAGTTCGGCATCGACGTGCGGCTTCCGGATATGAAAGTCGCCACGCTCGCCGCCTGCCCCGTGTTCGGCGGCAAGCTCGCGAGCGTCGACGACACCAGGGCAAAAGCCATCCCGGGCGTGCGCCAGATCGTGCGGCTGGACGACGCAGTGGCGGTGGTGGCCGATCACATGTGGGCGGCCAAGCAGGGCCTCGCCGCCCTGGACATCCGCTGGGACGAGGGGCCGAACGCTCAGGTCGGGACCGCGGACATCGTGCGGGCGCTGGCTGACGCGTCGCTGAAACCGGGCGTGGTGGCACGCGACGACGGCGACCCGGTCAAGGCAATGGCGGGCGCGGCCCGAAAAATCGACGCGGTGTACGAGCTGCCGTTCCTGGCGCATACCACGCTCGAGCCGGTGAACTGCACCGTGCACGTGCGGCCCGACGGCTGCGACCTGTGGCTGGGCACGCAGGTGCCCACGTTCACCCAGACCGCGGCCGCGAAGCTCACGGGCCTGCCGCGCGCCAAGGTCCGCGTGCACAACCATCTGCTGGGCGGCGGGTTCGGCCGGCGGCTCGAGGTGGACTTCGTGGTCCGCGCGGTGCAGATCGCCAAGCAGGTGACCGGTCCCGTGAAAGTGGTGTGGACCCGCGAAGAAGACATTCAGCACGACATGTACCGGACCTATTACTACGACCGGATTGCCGCCGGTCTCGATGCCGGCGGCAAGCCGGTCGCGTGGACGCATCGCGTCACCGGGTCGTCGATCATGGCGCGGGTGACGAGCGAGCTGTTCCCCAAGAACCTGCGGGTGATCCGCGCCG